>DASZPT010000130.1:0-9408 GCA_035549935.1 Gemmatimonadales bacterium | reverse complement strand
CCGGGCCGGTCAACGCGCTCTGGGCCCGATGGAACTAGTCGGCGTCGGGATCGACCTGGTCGATATCGCCCGGGTGGAACGGATGATCGATCGCCTCGGCGATCGCGTCCTCCGGCGGTTCCTCACGGCGAGGGAGCGGGAGTACGTCGTCGCCCGGGCCCGCCCCGCGATGCACCTCGCCGCGCGCGTCGCGGCGAAGGAGGCCGCCTACAAGGCGCTCCAGGCGCTGCCGGGCGCGCGGGCGGTGAGCTGGCACGATCTCGAGGTGGAGCGGGAGACGGAGGGACGGCCCTACCTGGTGCTCGCCGGTCTCGCCAGGGAGCTGAGCGAGCGGCACGGCCTGACGTTCCAGCTGTCGCTCTCGCACTCGGACGCGACCGCCGGCGCGGTGGCGGTGGTGCTCCGGGGGCGGTGAGGAGGGGCCCTACACCCGCCGCCGGTTGAACAGCAGCCGGAGCGCCCCGGGAATCGCCTTCACCCGTTCGAGCAGCGAGGGCGCGAAGGCGAGCCGCAGGAACGCATCCCGGGCTCCCAGGCTGTCCGCGTGGTAGCCGAACCACCACGGCTTGTGCATCCAGTCGAGCCGGTCGCTCCCCACGAACCTCGGCCGGCAGGTCTCGAGCATCCCGAACTCTCCATGGCTCCGCCCGATGCCGGAGTCCTTCTCCCCGCCGTGCGGCACCTCGGCGGCGCCGACGTAACTGGTCGCATCGTTCACCAGCACCGCCCCCGCCTCGATCCGCCGCGCCAGACGCTCCCCCCGCCCACGGTCCCCGGTCCAGATGCTGGCACTCAGCCCGAACGCGGAATCGTTCGCGAGACGGATCGCCTCGTCGACATTCTCCGCCGGCACCACCGGGAGTACCGGGCCGAAGACCTCCTCCCGCCAGAGCGGGGAGTCGAACGGCACCTCGGTCACGATGGTCGGCTCAAAGAACGTCGGACCAAGGTCCGGCCGCCGCACCCCGCCGGTCCGCACCCTGGCCCCGCGCGCCACGGTCGCGGCAAGCTGGCGTTCGACCTCCCTGAGCTGTGATTCGCGAATCACCGGGCCCATGTCCACACCGCGGGAAAGCCCGGGACCCAGCTCGAGCGTCTGGACCTTCGCGACGAGCAGGTCGACGAAACGCTGGTACACCGGGGCCTCGACGATGACCCGCTTGGCCGCGACGCAGGTCTGCCCGCCGTTGGTGAATCGCGCCCAGACCACGCCGCTCGCCGCCCGCTCCAGGTCGGCGTCGGCCAGGACCAGGCAGGGGTCGCTCCCGCCCAGCTCGAGGTTGATCGGAATGCTCCGCGCCGCGGCGGTCTGCGCCACCAGGCGGCCGGTTCGCACACTGCCGGTGAAGAAGATCTTGTCGGGCCCCGCCTTGATCAGCGCGGCCCCGACGTCGCCGGCGCCCGCCGCGAGCTGGCAGAGCGCCGCCGGAAGCCCGGCCTGGTGCAGCAGCTCCACTCCCAGCACGGCCGTCCGGGTGGTGAACTCGCTCGGCTTGAGGATGACCGCGTTCCCGGCGAGGAGCGCCGGGATCATCTCGCCGAACGGCAGGAGGAGCGGGTAGTTCCAGGGGGAGATGATGGCGATGACGCCGAGCGGCTCCCAGTAGAGGCGGCCCCGGCGGCCCAGGAAGGCGACGTTGCCGTGCACGATGCGTCGCGGGCGGAGGATGCGCGGCGCGTGATCGAGGTAGTACCGCGCCATGTCCAGCGTGACCGCGACATCGGTGAGGAGCGCCTCGGCCACCGGCTTGCCATTCTCGCGGGCGATGAGCTCCGCGGCTTCCATCCGCTTCGCGTAGAAGAGGCGCTGGAACCGGGCGATCACCCGCTTTCGCTCGGCCAGGGGTCGGGCGGCCCACTCGGCCTGCGCCGCACGCGCCTGCTCCACCATCGAGGGGAGGTCGGCGACCGGGGTCGACGGGGTCTCGGCGAAGGGAAGGCCGGAGGCGGGGTCGATGGCGGGGACGGTGGTCATGCGGGGAAAGTTGTCCGGCAGGGTGCTCCCTTCCAAATCCGAGTGACTGGGCGTAGTTTGTCCCCTAGCCTAAAACTCTGGTTGAGAATGTTTCTCATCGTTGCGGTCCACCTGACGGCGGCACTCCTGGGCGGCACCCCCGATCCCACCGAGACCCAGCAGGCTACCACTATCAGAAGGATCGCGACCTCCGCGGCGCTCGCCGCCGAGGAGTACGGGATCGGTGTCGCCGGCGGCAGGGTGGTTGCCCCCGCGGAGGTAGAGGAGGCGCAGCTCTTTCTGCAGGAGGCGCGGCGGAGTGCCGGGGTCCTGCCACCGGCCATCGGGAGTGCGGTCATCAACTCGCTGGACAGCCTGCTCGGGATGGTGCGGCGCACCGCGCCGCCTGATTCCGTCGAGCATCAGGCCAGGGCCTTCGCGCAGGCGCTGGCCCAGCAGTTCAACCTGACGCTGGAAGAGATTCCCGCGGTGGCCCCGGCGCTCTCCCGTGGTGAACAGGTCTATCGGAGCCAGTGCGCCACCTGCCACGGTCCAACGGGCCGGGGCGACGGTCCCGCCGCGGCCGGCCTCACGCCTACTCCCGCCGACCTCACCGACTTCCGGAAGCTCGCGACGACCACGCCGCTGGACTTCTTCCGCCGCGTCACGATCGGCGTGGCGGGAACCTCGATGCCGGCCTACGAGAGCCGCCTGAGCCCGGAGGAACGCTGGGCGGTGGCGAGCTACGCCTCGACGCTCCGCCTTCCGGCGGCGCGCGGGGAGGTCCCGGCCTCGCTCAACGAATTCGCGACCACCGCCACGCTCAGCGACAGCGCCCTCGCCGCGATGCTCGCACCCGGGGCGGATCCCGCCGCGCCGGATGTCCGGGCTCACGTCATGGCGGTCCGCTCTGCCGCCTCGGCCGACGATGCCGGCGCCGCGGCCGCGCCGGTCTTCAGCGAGGTGCGCCGCCAGCTCGACTCGGTGCTCCTGTTCGCGAGTCAGGGCCGGGGCGCCGAGGCGAGCGGCACCGCCTTCGACGCCTACATGACCTTCGAGAAGGTGGAGCGCGGGGTGCGGGCCAAGAACGCCGGCCTGGCCAATACCCTGGAAGCGGGCTTCGCCAACCTGCGGACCCGCGCGGCCGGCGGCGCCACCGGCGAGGAACTGCGCGCGATTCACACCCGGCTGCTGAGTGACCTCGAGAACGCCGAGCGGACGGTGAGTGACCGCCTCTCGCCGCTCAACCTCTTCACCCAGTCGCTCATCCTGCTGCTTCGCGAAGGCCTGGAGGCGATCCTGGTGGTCGGCGCGCTCGTGGCCTTCCTCGCCAAGACCGGGGCGGGGCATCGGCGGCGCGATATCCACGTCGGCGTGGGCGCGGCGATCGGGGCCAGCCTCCTCACCGCCGTGCTGCTCGAGACGATTTTCCAGGCCAGCCGTACCCGCCAGGAGACCCTGGAAGGCGTGGTGATGCTGGTCGCCACGGCGATGCTCTTCTACGTGAGCTACTGGCTGCTCTCGAAGATGGAAGTGGCGAAGTGGAACCGCTTCGTGAAGGGCCGGGTGCAGGACGCGGTCTCCAGCGGCTCGGCGCTCGCCCTCGCCTCGGTCGCCTTCCTCGCCGTCTACCGCGAGGGTTTCGAGACGGTGCTGTTCTACAAGGCGCTGTTCCTGGCAGGCTCGGGGAGCGGGCTGCCGGTCTTCCTCGGCATGGCGCTGGCCTCGGTGCTGCTAGCGGTGGTGTACCTCGCGATCAACCGCTACGGGGTGCGGATCCCGCTCAAGCCGTTCTTCGGCTTCACGAGCGCGTTCCTCTACTACATGGCCTTCGTCTTCGCGGGGAAGGGCATCGCGGAACTGCAGGAGGGGAGCCTGATCGGCACCACGGTGCTGCCCTGGGCGCCCCGGATCCCGGCGCTCGGGATCTACCCGACGCTCGAGAGCCTGGCGCTGCAGGCGGTGCTCGTACTCTTCCTCGTGGCCGGCCTGGTCTGGACCTTCGTTATCGAGCCGCGGCGCCTCGCGGTCACCAGCGTGCTGGTGCCGGAACATCCTTCCGAGGCCGCCCCGCCGATCGTGATGGCGCCGGTGCAACCGCTCACGGCCTCGACCGAGGTCGACATCGTGCGCTCGCTCGACCGGATGGACGCCGACCTCGCGGAACTGCGCGCCGAGGTCGAGCGGCTGCGCGGGCTGCTGCGCAGAGGCGCGCCCCGCGGCGCCTAGCCCCGGCGAAGGACCCGGGTGGAAGCACAAACGCCTGCCGATTGGCAGGCGTTTGTGCTAGCACGACAGGTCGCCCCCTGAGTTTTGTGACGGAGCGAACCGAAGTGTTCACTCCACTCTTCTTCGACCTGCCGCCACTGCATGCGGCATCGCGCCGCGTCGGTGAGGTGGTAGACCGCCCCCTGAGTTTGTCGGGTCCGAGCAGAGTGCCCGTCCCACTCTTCTTCGATCTACCACTTTCCGGTTGCCCCATGCGCGGGGCTCGCTCTTATCAACAGCAGTATGTGAGCCACGGTAATAGGAAAGGCGAAGTCATTGAAAATCAATGACTTCGCCTTGTAAGCCATTTGTAAGCGGCAGGAATTTCTTGCCGGATCCGGAATAATATTCCCGGCAGAAGGTGCCGGACTAGGATTGGGCTGCCGGTACTCGCATGAGGTAAGGCCCGCTCGAAAGCTCGTCATTGGTCTTCCACCGGGCGACGACGACAGTGCCGATCAGGACCAGGATCAGGCTGGTGCCCTGCGCCAGGGTGAGCGGGCCGAGGAAGCGGTCGTCCTTCGCCCGGACGAACTCGATCAGGAACCGCTCGACCCCGGCCAGGAGGAGGTAGACGCCGAAGAGCCAGCCGATCGGCCGGTCCGATTTCCTGAGCTTCCACAGCAGCATGAAGGCGCCCAGCATGAGCACGACCTCGTAGAGCTGGGTCGGATGGACCGCGAGGACGGTAGAGGGATCGGTCCCCGGAGGGACCGGGATGCCGAAGGTCTCCTGCATCTGCTGGGCGGTGGAGGGCGGCAGGCCCTGGGGGAACTTGACGCCCCAGGGAAGGTTGGTCGGATGGCCGTAGTCGTCGTTGACGATGAAGCAGCCGATCCGGCCGAGGGCGTAGGCCGCGGCGAGGGCCGGGGCGGTGAGGTGCAGGGTCCAGCGGATCGGCACCTTGAGGCGCCAGCCATTGAGCATGACCGCGAGCGCCCCGCCGATGAAGCCGCCGTACCAGACCAGTCCGCCGCGCGAGAAGAGGCTCCCGCCGTTGAGGATCCAGTACCAGAGCTTGGCGCCGACCACGCCGCCCACGACCGCGGCGACGGTGATGTCCGCGGCGTACTCCTCGTAGAGGCCGCGGCGGCGCAGTTCGAGGGTGATGAGCCAGCCTCCCATGAGGAAGCCCACCATCATCATGATGCCGTAGCCGGTGATCTCGAGCCAGCCGAGCTTGAACACGAGCGGGTAGATGGTCATCGCGGTTGTCCGAGCAGGAGAGCGCCGGTGTCGAGGCCGGGGAAGGGGAGATCGGCGCGTGGTTCGAGGTCGAGGCCGCTCGATTCGCCCCGGGCGAAGCGGAAGAGCCCGGCGGCGCCGATCATCGCGGCATTGTCGGTGTTGAGCCGGTTGCTGGCGGTGACCACCCGGGTCTCGGGCAGCCGCCGGCGGGCGCGGTCGAAGAGCGCCCGGTTGCAGGCGACGCCGCCGCCGAGCATGAGGGTCGGGTAGTCCAGCGTCTCCACGGCGGCCGCGGCCTTCTCCACCAGCACCTCCAGCACCGCCTCCTGGAACCCGCGCGCCAGGTCGGCCCGGTCGCGCTCCAGGTCGGGGCTCGCCTTCACCGCGCGGAGGAGCGCGGTCTTGAGGCCGCTGAAGGAGAAGCCGAAGCGGTCCGGCCCGTCGTCGTCGAGCAGGTTGAGCATCGGGCGGGGGAACTTGTAGCGGTCGGGCCGGCCGGTCGCGGCGAGCCGTTCGATCGCCGGGCCGCCGGGGTAGCCCAGTCCCAGGAGGGTTCCCACCTTGTCGAAGGCCTCGCCGGCCGCGTCGTCCCTGGTGCTCCCGAGCAGCCGGTAGTCGCCCCAGGCGCGCACCTCGAGCAGGAGGGTGTGGCCCCCGCTCACCAGCAGGGCGACGAACGGCGGGGCGAAGGCCGGGTCCTCGAGTGTCGGCGCGAAGAGGTGACCCTCGAGGTGGTGCACGCCGATGAGGGGGCGCTCGAGCCGGAAGGCGAGGGTCTTTCCGTACATCACGCCGACGAGGAGCGCGCCCACGAGTCCCGGCCCCTGGGTCACGGCGATCGCGTCGAGACGCTCGAGCGGCAGGTTCGCCTCCGCGAGGGCCTGGTCCACCACCCCGGCGATCGTGGTCAGATGCGCCCGGCTGGCCAGTTCGGGGACCACCCCGCCGAAGATGCGGTGGATGTCCTGGGAGAGGATGACGCAGCTCGCGAGGGCCGCCGGCGAACTCCCGTCGCCGGTGAGGACGGCGGCGGAGGTTTCGTCGCAGGAGGTCTCGATGGCGAGCAGGGTCGTCATGATGGCGCTACGATGGCGATGATCCTCTACCGGGTGCCCGTGAGGGTATCGGCGCGGGCGGCATCGGCGGCCGCCGGGAGCGGGTCCCCGAGCAGCCGGTGGATCAGCGCGATGTTCACCGGGCTGGCCCAGTCGTGCGCCCCGATCACCCGCTTCATGATCACGCCGGTGGTGTCGAGGAGGAAGCTCTCCGGTACCCCGGTGGTCTGGTAGGCCTGCTGGATGTCGCCCTTGCGGTCCTGCAGCAGGTCGAAGGTGAGCTTGAGGCTCGACGCGAAGTCCCGGACCACGTCCGGTCCCTCCTGGTCGATGCTCACCGCCGCGATCCGGAACCCGCGCGACGAGAGGGAATCGTAGAGCCGCTGCATGGACGGCATCTCGACCTTGCAGGGGACGCACCAGGTGGCCCAGATGTTCACCAGGGTCACGTGGCCCTTGTAGTGGTCCCGGATCGCGACGGTGTCGCCGGTGGCGAGGTCCATCGCGCGATAGTTCGGGGCCTTCGCCCCCACCGCGACCTGCTCGATGTCCGGCGTGTACCACACTAGGGCGGCGCCGCCGAGCACCAGGCCGGCGAGCACCGCCCCGACGAACACCCATTGCTTCGACATGGCTAGACTCTTTCCGTGCAGCGGCGTCTCAGGCCGCGAATGGCGTCCCCGATATCGGGCTGGCCGAAGACCGCCGTGCCGGCCACGAAGGTGTCGGCGCCGGCCCGCCAGGCGCCCTCGATCGTGTCGAGGGTGATACCGCCGTCCACCTCGAGCAGGGCGGCGGAGCGGTGCCGGTCGAGCAGGGCGCGCGCCCGCGCGATCTTGTCGGTGACCGAGGGAATGTACGACTGCCCGCCGAACCCGGGATTCACGCTCATCAGCAGGAGCAGATCAAGGTCCGGAATCACTTCCTCCACCAGCGCCAGGGGACTCGAGGGGTTGAGCGAGAGGCCCGCGAGCATTCCCCGTTCCCGCGCCGCGGCGAGATGCCGCTGGACGTGGACCGTCGCCTCGGGGTGAAAGGTGAAGACCCGGACGCCGAGATCGGCGTACTCCGCGATGTAGCGCTCCGGTTCCACCACCATCAGGTGCACGTCGAGCGGGGCGTCGGTGATCCGGCGGAGCGCCCGGATGAGCGGCGCGCCGAAGGTCAGGTTCGGCACGAAGCGCCCATCCATCACGTCGACATGCAGCCAGTCGGCGCCGCCGGCCAGCGCCAGCTCCACCTGCTCCTTGAGGCGTCCGAGGTCCGCGGACAGCAGGCTCGGCGCGATGCGGACGGCCATCAGCTCTTCCCCGCGACGATGAGGTCGACCCGCGTTCCGCGTCCGCTCCGGGTGCCGGCACTCGGACGCTGTTCCAGCACCGTGCCGGCCGGCTGTCCCGCCACCGCCCGGCTCGAGACCGAACCGATGAGGAGGCCGAGCTCGGCCAGCGTGGTACGGGCTTCCGTCAGGTTGAGGCCCACGAGGCTCGGCACGGTGACGTCCGCCTTGCCGGAACTCACCACCAGGTCGATCGCCGTGCCGGCGGGACGCCCCACCCCCGGGCCGGGACGGGTCTGCACCACCAGCCCGCGGTCGCTCGCCGACGGGAGCGTGTCCACGCGGCCCACCTGGAAGCCCGCGGCCTTGATCACCCGCTCGGCCAGCGCGCGGGGGAACTGGGCCAGGTCGGGCACCGGGACATCGGGCGGCCCATCGCTCAGGACCAGCGACACTACCGTGTTGGGCTCCACCACCACGCCCGGCGGCGGGTCCTGCCGGATGACCGCGTTGCGCGGCACCGAGGGATCGGTCTCCTGGTCCTCGAGCTTGAAGCGGAGCCCGGCGGCATCGAGCTTCTCCCGCGCCTCGGTGACGCCCATGTCGATCACCCGCGGGACCGCGTGCTGGCTCGAGAAGAGCGGCGCCGGGAAGATCCAGAACACCGTGACGAGGTAGCCGATGACGAAGGCGCCGATCACGATCGAGGCCTGCTTGAGAAACCGGCGGCCGGCGATGGTGCGGAAGAATGGCAGCTGACCGGAGGCGCCGCTGGGTCGGCGGAATTGCATCACGCTACCCGGCGGAGGCGTGCGGCGTAGGCGCCGTCGGTGCCGTGACGCTGGGGCAGGAGCAGCAGATCCCCCTCGGGGGTGAGCAGTTCCGGCGGCAGGCCGGGGGCGGGATCGCGGCGGTAGACGGGCATACGCTCGAGCAGGCGCTGAACCTGTGCCTGATTCTCCTCTGGCTCAAGGGAACACGTGGCATAAACTAACCACCCACCCGGCCGGACCGCCTCTGCCGCCGCCAGGAGCAGCTCCTCCTGGGTCCGGGCGATCCGCGCGAGGGCGCTGGCGCTCACCCGCCAGCGGGCATCGGGGTGCCGGGCCAGGGTGCCGGTGCCGAGGCAGGGAGCATCGAGGAGCACCCCGTCCATCGCGCGGCAGGGCGGGGCGGCCGCGGAGGCGGCCACGACGAACTCATGTCCACTGCCCGCGCGCCGGAGGTTCTCGCGCAGCCGGGCCAGGCGGTCCCGCTTGAGTTCCCCGGCCACCAGCCGCCGGACGCTCCGGCCGATCGCGAGGCTCTTCCCGCCCGGCGCGGCGCAGGCATCGTAGACGGTGGCGTCGGGGGGGAAGGCGGCGAAGCGCGCGACCATCGCCTGGGCCGGGTCCTGGACGAAGAAGGCGCCGGACGCGTAGCCGGGGAGGTCGGCCGGGCGCTGGTGCTCGAGGACGAGTCCGGCGTCGAAGGGGGCGCGTCGTGCGGCGATGCCCGCCTCCCAGAAGGACTGCTGCAGCGATTCGAGCGTGGAGCGGGCGGGCTGGACCACCAGCTCGGGGCGGGTGTTGTTCCACGCGAGCAGCGCCTCGGTCTCGGCGGGCCCGAACCGGTCGAGCCAGCGTCGCACCAGCCAGTCGGGATGGGAGTGGCGGCTCGCGAGG
>DASZPT010000129.1:0-16570 GCA_035549935.1 Gemmatimonadales bacterium | reverse complement strand
TCGGGGGTGATGGTGCGGGTGGAGCCGTCGATGTGACTCACGAACTCGACCCCGTGTTCCTCGATCTTGCGGAGCCCCTCGAGCGAGAAGACCTGGAAGCCACCCGAGTCGGTGAGCATCGGCCGGTCCCAGGTGGTGAAGCGATGGAGCCCGCCCATCGCCGCGACCACCGATTCGCCCGGTCGGAGATGCAGGTGATAGGTGTTGCCCAGGATGATCTGGGCGCCCGCGCGCCGGACCTCCTCGGGGTGCAGCCCGCGCACCGCGCCGTGGGTACCGACCGGCATGAAGGCCGGGGTCTCGACGAGGCCGTGGGGGAGCGTGAGCGTCCCGGCGCGGGCGAGCCCTTCGGTCCTGAGCACCGTGAATTCGAACACGTCAGTGCGGAGCAGGAGGAGGGAATGCCGACCTATGCATCGGGCCACACGACCATGGCGTCACCATACGAGTAGAACCGATAGCGCTGTTCCACCGCGTGACGGTAGGCGGCGAGGATCCGATCCCGTCCTCCGAAGGCGGAGACCAGCATGAGGAGCGTGGAGCGGGGAAGGTGGAAGTTGGTGATCAGCCGGTCAACCACCCGGAACCGGTAGCCGGGGGTGATCAGGAGCCGGGTCTCGCGCCGGCCCGGTTCCACCGTGCCATCCTTCCGGGCCGCGCTCTCGAGGGAGCGCACCACGGTCGTGCCGACGGCCCAGAGCTTCCCGCCCCGGCGGCGGAGCCGCGCGATGGCGTCCGCGGTGGCCTCCGGAATCTCGAACCACTCGGGATGCATCGGGTGCTTCGAGGGATCGTCGACCTCCACCGGCTTGAAGGTGCCGGGCCCCACCTCGAGGTCGAGCCGGGCGATCTCGACACCCTTCTGTTCCAGCGCGCGCAGGATATCGGGGGTGAAATGCAGGCCCGCCGTCGGCGCGGCGACGCTCCCTTCACGCTCGGCATAGACGGTCTGGTAGCGGGTCTCGTCGTCGGCCGTCGGATCGCGCTCGATGTACGGCGGCAGCGGGAGGCGCCCGGCGGTGTGCATGGCGGCGTCGGCGGTGATGCCGACGAACCGCACCTCGCGATACCCCTCGTCGAGCACCGCCACCGTCTCGATGAACGCGCCGGGGGCGATCGCGATCCGCTTCCCGGGGCGGAGGGCGCTTCCCGGCTTCCCGATAGCGATCCAGTGGTCTCCGGTCCCCGGGTGTATCAGCAGGACCTCCGCCGGTGCGCCGCTCTCCCGGGTGCCGAGGAAGCGGGCGTGGCGGACCCGGGTGGTATTGAGGACGAGGAGGTCGCCGGCGGGGACCAGGGCCGGGAGATCGGTGAAGGTGGCGTCGGTAAACCCCGAACCCACCACCAGCAGCCGGCTCGCCCCTCGCTCCGCGGTGGGCTCCTGCGCAATCAGTTCCGGCGGCAGGGTGTAGTCGAAGTCCGAGGTCTGGAGCGACACTCTGGCGGGGACCGGCGCGACTTACTCGAAGATGCTGCGCTGCGAGCCGGGAGGCGGCTTGAGGCCGAAGCGCTGGAAGGCGAACGGCGTGGCCACGCGTCCGCGGGGGGTCCGCTCGAGGTAGCCCTGCTGGATGAGGTACGGTTCGTACACTTCCTCGAGGGTGCCGGCGTCCTCGCCGACGGCGACCGCGACGGTGCCGAGCCCCACCGGGCCGCCGGAGAATTTCTCGATGATGGTCTTCAGTATCCGCGCGTCCATGTCGTCGAGGCCGAACTCGTCGACATTGAGCCGCGCGAGGGCCTCGCGGGCGACCGGGCCGGTGATGCGGCCATCGGCCTTGACCTGGGCATAGTCGCGGACCCGCCGGAGGAGGCGGTTGGCGACGCGGGGTGTCCCCCGGCTCCGCCGCGCGATCTCGAGCGTCCCTTCGTCCTCCGCGGGGACGCCCAGGATAGTGGCGGAGCGGGCCACGATGCGGTTCAGCTCCTCCGGCGGGTAGAAGTGCAACCGCTCGACCATGCCGAAACGGGCCCGCATCGGCGGGGTGAGGAGGCCGAACCGGGTGGTGGCGCCGATCAGCGTGAACCGCTCGATCGCCATCGGAATGGTCTGCGCGTTCGGCCCCTCCGCGATGCGCACGTCGACCCGGAAGTCCTCCATGGCCGGATAGAGGAACTCCTCCAGCACCGGGCGGAGCCGGTGAATTTCGTCGATGAAAAGGATGTCACCCGGCTGGAGAGTCGTGAGGAGACTGACCAGGTCGCCCGGCTTCTCGAGGACCGGCCCCGAGGTGGTCCGCAGGGCGACGCCCATCTCGCGCGCGAGCAGCATCGCGAGGGTGGTCTTGCCGAGTCCCGGCGGCCCGAAGAAGAGCAGGTGGTCGAGCGGCTCCCCCCGGCCCTTCGCCGCGTCGACCGCGATCCGGAGCGAGGCCTTCACCTGCTCCTGTCCCACGAAATCCTCGAGTCGCGCCGGTCGCAGGGCCGCTTCGGCGCCGCTCTCGTCGGGGAGGGGATCGGGGGTGGTGATCTGCAGGCGGGTCATGGTGGTCGGGAAAGAGGGCCGGAGGCCGGAGGCCGGGGAGGCAGGAAGGTACTCCCGCCTCCCGCCTCCGGCCTACTTGAGCCTCGCCTCCCACCGCACCGGCCGCTTGCCCGGCTCGAGCACGTGCTTCGCATGGCAGTGGTTGCACCGGTCCATCGTGCGCTGGGTGGTCTCGGCGACCAGGCGGCGGTTGGTGCTGCCGCAGCGGGTGCAGATCCACTCGGCGGTGGTGGCGGGGACGGTCATGGACACCTCGACAGAAGTTCCGAATTCGGCGTTCCGCGTTCCGTGTTCCGCGTTCCGCGTGGATCCGCGCGAAGCTGACTCGCGGCGTGGAAGGTCGCTTGCGAGTCGCGGAACGCGGAACGCGGAACCGCGAACGTCACTTGCCTGCCAAACGCTGCAGCGCCGCGCGGATCACCCGCGCGGTCTCGGTCACGCCCTCGGCCATGATCGCGCGGACCGCTTCCTCCGCGAGCGGCGCGGGGTACCCCAACCCCACCAGGGCCTGCAGGGCGTCCTCGCCGGGGCGGGGGGCGGCGGTGAGGTCGCTCGGGACGTCCTTGAAGCGGTCGCCCAGCTCCACCACCAGCTTCTCGGCCTTCTTCCGCCCGATGCCGTTCACGGTCGAAAGGCTCGCGATGTCCCGTTGCTGGATGCTCTTCACGGCGCGCGCGGGTCCCAGCGTGCTGAGCAGCGCGATCGCGAGCTTGGGGCCGAAGCCGCTGGCCGAGAGCAGTCGCTGGAAGATCGCCCGCTCGCTGGCGTGGTCGAAGCCGAAGAGGAGCCAGCCGTCTTCGCGCACCACCAGCTCGGTATAGAGGGTCACCCGGGCACCGGCCGCGGGGAGCCGTTCCATCACGCCGAGGGGCACGGTGACCGCGTAGCCGACGCCGCCGGCGGTCTCGATCACGATCGTGTCGCCGGTGCGCTCGCCGAGGGTCCCGCTCACCATCGCGATCACGCGAGCCGCGCTCCCGTCCGCGGCGGCGCCGTGCGGGTGAGGCCGCGGAGACGGCCGGTGAGGAGGTGGGTCAGCGCCACCGCGACCCCATCCGCCGCATCGGACGGCGTCGGCGCGGCCTTGAGGCGCAGGAGCTGGGCCACCATGAACCCGACCTGCGGCTTGAGCGCGGCGCCGCGACCCGTCACCGTCTGCTTGATGCGGGCGGGGGAGTACTCCGCCACCGTGAGGCCCGCCTGGTCGGCGGCGAGGAGGATCACCCCCCGCGCATGGCCCAGCACCAGGGTCGTCCGCACGTTCCGCGCGTGAAAGGCCTCCTCGACCGCCACGACGTCCGGGGCGTGCCGCGCGATCAGCCGGGTGAGCTCGCCATGGATGGCGCCGAGCCGGGTGGCCAGCGTGGTGCGGGCGGGCGGGCGGATGACGCCGCACTCGATGAGGCGCAGCATCCCGCGATCGCCCGCTTCCACCACGCCGTAGCCAGTGGCGGCGGTGCCCGGGTCGATTCCCAGCACCCTCACTGGCGGGGCCCGGTCAGTTCGAGGCCTCCGCCAGCTGGCTCGCGTCGATATCAAAGTTGGAGAAGACCTTCGACACGTCGTCCAGCTCTTCCAGCGTTTCGAGGAGCTTGATCATCTGCTCGGCCTGCTTCCCTTCGACCTTCACCGTCGTCTTCGGCACCATCGCGACCTCGGCCGACTCGATCTCGAGCTTGCGGGCCTTGAGCGCGTCCTGCACCGCATGGAAGGTCTGCGGCGTGGTCGACACGACGTACTGCTCGCCGTCCTTCTGGAAATCCTCGGCGCCGGCCTCGAGGGCCGCTTCCATCGCGGCATCCTCGGGATACTTCGCGGCCTCGAGCATGATCTGGCCCTTCTTGTCGAACATCCAGGCCACCGAGTTGGACGCGCCGAGGTTGCCGCCGTTGCGGCTGAAGGCATGGCGGATATCGGCGACGGTCCGGGTCGGATTGTCGGTGCTGGCCTCGATGATGACCGCGGCGCCCCCGGGGCCGTAGCCCTCGTAGGTCACTTCCTCGTAGACCGCGCCTTCGAGCTCGCCGGTGCCCTTCTTGATGGCCCGCTCGATGTTGTCGTTGGGCATGTTCACGGCCTTGGCGGCGTCGATCGCCGTCCGGAGCCGGGGGTTGCCCCCGGGGTCACCGCCGCCGGCCCGGGCGGCCACGGTGATCTCGCGGATCACCTTGGTCCAGGAGGCGCCCCGCTTGGCATCCGCGAGGGCCTTCTTGTGCTTGATCTGTTTCCATTTGCTATGGCCGGCCATGGGGCGCTCCGGGGAAGTCCGGCGTCAAAAGTAAGTGAGGCTAAAGCGCTTGGCCATTGAGACCTTGACCCCCGTCCCTCCGAGCCGCTACTCTCCCGGCCCTATGCGTACCGCACTGCTGTTGAGCGCCCTGCTCCTGGTCGTGGCCTGCAGCGAACCCAGGAAGCTCCCCGAGATCGGCGAGACCATCCCGAACCTCCCTGTTCCCCCCTCGGCCCAGCTGCTGTCCCGGGAGGGTGGTGAGGACGCCCTCAAGCTCCAGTTCCGTTCCACGCTCCAGCCGGACGAGGTCGCCGCGTACTACCGGGACGTGCTCTCCAAGGCGCCCTGGTCTCTGGTCAACGATGCCAGGCAGCCCGACGGGTCGATCGCGATGTATGCGGAGCAGGATGGTCCGCCGCTCTGGGTGACGGTCCGGAAGGCGGACGGGGCGGCGGGATCGATCGTGGACCTGGCGGGGGCGAAGGTGAAGAAGCCTCGGGTGGCGCCGGCGCCGGCCAGCTCGCCGACGCCGCAGTGACGACCCGGACCTAGCGGTCCGGGTCCAGCATGTCCTCGAAACGGAGCCAGTTGCGGTAGAAGTAGAGATCGAGGTAGCCGGTCGGCCCGTTGCGGTTCTTTCCCACCACCAGTTCCACCGCTCCTTCCACCCCGTAGCTCGGCCGGTACATCTCCTCGCGGTAGATCGACAGCACCACATCCGAGACCTGTTTCACCACTCCCAGGCCGCCCAGGTCGTCGAGGGTCGGGCGCGGGTCCCGGCGGGAGGCGTGGAACTTCGGCAGCTGGGCCAGCGCTACCAGCGCGACGTTCCGCTCGAGCGCCACGCTCTTGAGCGCCCGGACCGTGAGGGCGAGCCGCTCGTCCCCGGTGGCGCTCGCGACCGGGCTTCCGGTCATGCCGAGGTCGTCGAGGACCAGGAGGGAGCGGGGCGGGACGACCTCGAGCGCCTCGGTGACCTCCTCGAACCGCTCTCCCGCCAGGGGCCGCACCAGCAGGGGCAGGTCGCGCAGCCTGAGCGCGGCGGCCCCGACCGCCGACCGGCTCACGTCGTCCAGCTCGCCTTTGCGGAGCGCATCGATCGCGACCCTTCCCTCGAGGGCCAGGGCCCGCTCCATCACCCGCTCCTCGGACATTTCGCCGGAGAGGTACGCCACCGGCAGGCCGGCCCGCGCGGTGCGGAGCGCGATGCCGAGCCCGAGGCTCGACTTCCCGCTTCCGACGTCGCCCGAGAGGATCACCAGGTCCTGCCGCCGGAGCCCGCCGCCGAGCATGCGATCGAGCGAGGGGAAGCCGGTGGGGACCGTGTCGCCCCGCTCCCCGGCATCGGCCCGGGAGTCCATGCGGGCGACGACGGCTTCGGCGGGCGACGACGGCCGGTCGGAGGTTTGGCGTGGGCGCATTCGTCTTAAGGATAGCAGGGTGTCCCGGCGTCCGGCCGCTTGCTAGCGCGCGGCGCCCAGCTGGCGCGCCGCCCGGGCGGCCCGCTGGATCGCGTCGCCGGCTTCCGGGCCCGCGGCTTCGCGGGCCGGCGCGGCCAGCGTGGCGAGGAGCACCGGGACGGCCTCGCGGCCGCCCTCCTTGAGCTCCGCCAGCAGCGCGGTCAGGGCCCGCCGCAGCGGCGGGGGGAGGGTGAGGCTCGACAGGCGGGATTCGAGGGCCGCGAGCCGGCGCCGCACCGAGCGCTCCGCGAGTGGCGGATCGCTCAGGTAGTCCACCATGACCCGCAGGACCAGCCAGAGGGCGAAGACCCCGTCACGCCGGGGTCCGCGCGCGCTCTTCGCGAGCAGGTCGACGAGATCGTGCTGCGGATCGGTTGGGGTCACGCGGCAAACTCCATCGCGGCGTCGAGCACCGCCTCCGGCCGGATCTTCTCCAGGCACTCGTGGTGTCCCAGCGGACACCGGGGGCCGCCCTTGCTGCTGCAGGGCCGGCAGGGGAGGTCCCGCTGGAGCACCGTGGACGGTCCGCGGTAGGGGAAGAACCCGAAGCGCTCCACGGTCGGGCCGAAGAGGGCGACGACCGGCCGGCCCACCGCCGTGGCAAGGTGCATCGGCCCGGTGTCTCCCGCCACCATGACCCGGCTCCGCCGGATGAGCGCCCCCGCCGCCTGCAGGTCGAGTTCGCCCGCCGCGCTCGCCACCGCGCCGGGCGCGGCGGTCACGATCTCCGTGCCGAGCATCCGGTCGGGGTTCCCGCCGATCACCACCACGCCGTAGCCCCGCTCGGCCAGCTGCTCGGCGAGGACCCGCCAGTGGCGCAGCGGCCAGCGCTTGGTCGCGTGGGCCGCGCCGGGCGCCACCGCCACGATCGGGAGGGCGGGATCGAGCCCGCTCCGCGTGAGCCATTCCTCGGCCCGGGCCTCCGCGGCGGGACTGATGAAAAGCTCGGCGGGTTGTCCGTCGGGAGTCACGTCGAGGTGCCGCGCCGCTTCGAAATAGCGCTCCGGCACCGGCAGGTGGTCGCGATAATGATCCTGCTTGAGGGTGATCAGCGCGCGCCGCTCCCGCCGCCTGGTGTTGTACCCGTGCCAGGCGCCCGGCACGAGCAGGCGCAGCACCCGGGTCCGCACGCTGGCATGGAGGTCGAGCCGGTCGGTGAAGCCGGCCCGGCGAATGGCCCGGGCGAGGGGGACCAGCGACTGCCCCGGGGCCAGCGTCACGACCTGGTCGAGGTGCGGGTTGGCCGAGAGGAGCGGCGCCCAGGCCTGCTTGGTGAGGACCGTGATGGTGGCCGCCGGGTGCCGTGACCGGAGTGCCCGGACCAGCGGCGTGGTGAGCAGCACGTCGCCGAGGGACGAGAAGCGAACCAGCAGGATGCGCGGAGGGGACACCCCCGGAAAATAAGGCGGCGGCGGCTTATTATAGGCCCATGCCACGCCCGCGCAGCATCCTCTGGGTGGACGACGAGGTCGAGAGTCTCTCGTCCCACATCCTGTTCCTCGAGGAACAGGGCTTCAGCGTGGAGCGGGCCGCGCACGGCGACGACGCCCTGGTCCTGCTCCAGCGCCAGCCCTACGGCGTGGTGCTGCTCGACGAACAGATGCCGGGCCGGCGGGGGATGGACCTCTTCCGCGCCATCCGGGTCATCGACGCGACCATGCCGGTGGTGATGGTCACGAAGAGCGAGGAGCCCGCGCTCCTCAAGGACGCCATCGGGGCCGAGATCTCCGACTACCTCGTGAAGCCGGTGAACCCCCGGCAGGTGTTCTCGGTGGTGACCCGGCTCCTCGAGGGCGACCGGATCCGCCAGCAGCGCCTCTCGCGCGACTTCGCCACCCGGTTCCGGGAGCTCGAGGCGCGCCGGGGAGGGCCCCTCAACTGGCGCGAATGGACCGAGCTGGTGGTGGAGCTCGCGGAGTGGGAGGTGCGCCTCGGCGACGCCGAGGAGCCGGGGCTGCAGGAGGCGCTCCGGACCCTGCAGGTGAGCCTCCGGCAGGACTTCGCGCGGTTCATCGAGCAGCGCTACCCGGGGTGGCTCGCGGGGAGCCGGGCCGACCGGCCGCCGCTCAGCCTCGACATCGTCCCGGAGTTCGTGGAGCCGGTGCTCCGCCAGCACGGGAAGGCGCTCCTGGTCGTGGTCGACTGTCTCCGGCTCGACCAGTGGGAGGCGATCCGCCCGCTCATCAGCACCCGGTTCGACATCGAGACCGCCTTCTACTACTCGATCCTCCCGACCGCCACGCCCTTCGCGCGCAACGCGATCTTCAGCGGCCTCCTGCCCCGGGCGCTGGCCGCGAAGTTTCCCCAGTGGTGGCGCGACCAGGACGAGACCAGCCTGAATGCCCACGAACACGAGTTGCTCGCGCGGCAACTGGAGGAGCGCTATGGCGGCCCGGTCCCGGTCCGCTACGAGAAGGTGTTCACCGCTACCGACGGCGAGGCGCTGCTCACCCGCCTGCCGGCCCACCTCGCCGCCGAGGGGCTCACGGCGCTGGTCTTCAATTTCATCGACCAGCTCACCCACGGACGGACCGAGAACTCCACGCTCTTCGAGGTGGCGCGCGACACCCCGGCGCTCCGGAGCCTCACCCGGACCTGGTTCGAGCGGTCGGCGCTCTGGGCCGCGCTCCGGGAGGCGGAACGGCGGAACGTCCCGGTGCTGCTCACCACCGACCACGGGTCGATCCACTGCCACACGCCGGCGACGGTCTATGCCCGCCGCGACGCGACCTCCAACCTGCGCTACAAGTTCGGCGAGGACCTGCGGGCGCAGGAGCGCGACGCCGCGATCGTGGTGGAAGACCTCGCCTCCTACGGCCTGCCGCCCCGCCCGCCGGGCACCCGGCTCCTCCTCGCGACCGGCGACCGGTTCTTCGTCTACCCCACGAAGCTCAGGGAGTACCAGGCCCGCTACCGGGGCGCGTTCCTCCACGGCGGCGTGACGCCCGAGGAGATGGTCCTCCCCATCGCCCTGCTCACCGCCCGGCGCGGTGGCTGAGCCCGCCGTCTCCCGCGCGGCCGCGGGCGCCACCGGCCGGCGCCTCCTCGCCTGGCTCCGCCCCTATCGCTGGACCCTGGCCGGCGGCATCGCCGCGACCTCGATCGCGTCGGTGCTCGACGGGGTCACGCTCCTCTTCCTGATTCCGCTCCTCCGCCATCTCTTCGGCAGCTCCGGGGGACTCTCCGCCGGCGACGGCGGGCTCGAGGCCGCGGTCGACCGGGTCCTTTCACCGGTGCTCGCCGGCGACCCGGCGACGGTCACCGTGCGGCTGGTGCTGCTCCTCTGGGCGACGCTCCTGGTGAAGAACCTGCTCGCCTGGATCGCGAGCCAGCAGAGTGTGCTGGCCCAGGAGGGACTGGTGCGCGACCTGCGCGCCGGGCTCTTCGAGCACCTCCTCCGGCTCGACCTCGGCTGGCTGGAGCGGACCCGCGGCGGCCAGGTCATCGCGCGAGTGATGCAGGACGCCGACCAGGCGAAGATCGCGATCAGCGCCGGCCTCGCGTCCTTCTTCCAGAACCTGGTGCTGATCGCGACCACGCTGCTGGTGCTGGCGCAGCTCTCCTGGCAGCTCACCCTCCTCACGCTCGGCGCGGCCCCGATCCTCCTCGTCGGCATCCGCTACCTCCTTGCCCGGCTGCGGCGGCAGGCCCGGGCCCGCTCGGAGGAGGCGGGCGAGATGACCGCGACCGTGGCCGAGCGGCTGGGCGCGGTGAAGCTGATCCGCGCCGTCAACGGTGAGGCGGACGAGGCGGCGCGGTTCCGAGGCCAGGCGGAGCGGTACCGGGCCCGGGTGGCGCGGACCCAGCGCCTGGCCACGCTGTCGAGCCCGGTGAGCGAGATCTTCGCCGGCATGCTGCTGGTGGCGCTCATCGCGGTGGGGGCTTCGCCCACGCTCCTCGGCCGCGGCGCGCTCACCCCGGAGGCCCTGCTCGTCTTCATCGTCGCCGCGCTCCGCGTGATGGCCCCGCTCAAGGCGATCACCCAGTTCCCGAGCCAGATGTCCATCGCGCTCGCGGGAGCGGAGCGGGTCTTCGAGGTCCTGGACCTGCCGGCGGCGGAGGAGGAACGGCCCGGGCTCCCCGCGGCGCGCTTCGAACGTGAGATCACCTTCGACCGGGTCTGGTTCTCGTACGACCCGGCGGCCGCCGGGGATACCCCCGACCCGGAGCGCTTCGTCCTCCGCGACATCTCCTTCACCCTCCACCGCGGCCGGACCGTCGCCCTGGTGGGGCCCTCCGGCGCCGGCAAGACCACGCTGGCGGAGCTCCTGCCCCGGCTCCGCGAGCCGGCCCGGGGCCGCATCCTCCTCGACGGCACACCGATCACCGCCTGCTCGCGGGCCTCGCTCCGCGCGCTCCTTGGTTTCGTGGGCCAGGAGACGGTGCTCTTCAACGCGACGGTGCGGGCCAACATTGCCTACGGCCGCCCCGGCGCGAGCGACCTGGAGGTCGAGGCCGCGGCACGGGCCGCGAACGCGCACGGGTTCATCAGCCAGCTCCCCGAGGGCTATGGCACGCTCCTCGGCGAGCGGGGGACCAGGCTCTCGGGCGGGCAGCGCCAGCGGATCGCGATCGCGCGGGCGCTGCTGCGGGATTCGCCGATTCTCATCCTCGACGAGGCGACCAGCGCGCTCGACAGCGAGTCGGAACGCCTGGTGCAGGATGCGCTCAACCGGCTGATGCAGGACCGGACGGTGCTGGTGATCGCGCACCGGCTCGCCACCGTGCGGCACGCCGACGAGATCCTGGTGCTGGAGGAGGGGGAGATCGTCGAGTGGGGGACCCACGGGAGCCTGCGCGCCGCTGGGGGCCGCTACGCCCGGCTCCTCCGGAGCGCCGAGTTCCGGCCCGGGGCGCAGGCGGAGGAGGAGACCGGCGCGGAACTCGGAACCCGGAACGCTTCGGTATAGATTGTCGCTCAGCCGACTATGACCGCTCCCTACACCGGCCTCCGCCTGCTCCTGGTCGCGCATCTCGACGAGTCCGAGCACGCCCACAACGCGCTCCGCCAGCGGGCGCTCGAGCGGCTCGGGTGCGGCGTGCAGCTCCTCGACCCGGAGCGGGCCGGCTGGATCGAGCGGCTGGTGCGTCGCGACATCGACCAGCGGCTCCGCTCGGCGATCGACCAGCAGCCCCCCGACCTCGTCGTCGTGGCGGGGCAGGGGCTGGTCCCTCCCGATACCGCCGCCGACCTCCGGCGCGGCCGCCCGGCGAAGTGGATCCAGCTGCTGGACGACGAGATCGGCGACGCGGACCGCGCCAGCAACGAGGCGATGGCGTACGACCACGTCTTCGTCGGGTCGAGTGGCGGCATCACCCGCCTCGAGCGGCACGGCATCAAGCACGCCCACTACCTGGCGCTGGGCTGCGACCCGTCGGTGCACAAGCCGCTCCGGGCGCGGGGCGTCTTCCGCGCGAACGTGGTGTTCGCGGGCGCGGCCTCGAGCCGCCGGGAGCGGCTCCTGACCGAGCTGGTGGAGTTCGGCCTCGCGGTGTGGGGGCCGGGGTGGCGGCGCACCGGGCTCAAGGACTACTGCCGGGGCGAGCTGCCGACCCACGAGGATTTCGTGCGGGCCTATGCCGGGGCGACGGTCGCGGTGAACATCCACCGCTCCGGCGCCGACGACCGCGGGGGCGATGCGACCGGGGTGAATCGGCGGGCCTTCGAGCTGGCGGCCATCGGCGTGGCGCAGGTGATCGACGGCCGGCCCGATCTGCCGCAGCACTTCGAGGATGGAAGCGAGGTGCTGGTCTACACCACGCCCGAGGAGCTCAAGGGCCAGGTGAAGCGGGCGGTGCAGGAGGACAAGTACCGGGACCGCCTGGCCGAGAATGCGCGGCAGCGGGCCCTGCGCCATCACACCTACATGCATCGGATGAGCGCGATGCTGGCGGTGGTGACCGGGAACGGCTGAGCAGACCCGCCGCGGGATCAGTCCGCGCTCCGCACCCCCTCCGGCAGCACCCCCGTCGCCAGGTACTCGCGGTAGAACCGCACATATTCCGCCGCCATGGCGGTGTGGCTGAAGTAGCGCACCGCGCGCGCCCGGCACGCCTCCGGCTGCTTCGCCTCCATGGCCGGGAGCCGCGCCACCAGCTCCTCGACCGAATCCCCGAACTCCGCCACCTCCGGGCTCAACACCTCGGGGAGCGACCCGCGCCGGGTGCCGAGCACCGGGGTCCCGCTGAAGAGGGCCTCGATCAGCGTCAGTCCGAACGGCTCCTCCCACTGGGCCGGCATCCAGAGGAGCCGCGCGCCGGCCAGGAGCTCCGCCTTCTCCCGCCCATCGACCTCCCCCGCGAAGCGGAGATACCGCGAGATGCTCGGCCGCCAACCGCCCGCCACCACCAGGCGCCGCTGCGCGAGCTTGGCGCCTTCCACCGCGAGCTGCCACCCCTTGCTCGAGTGCAGCCGCCCGAGGAAGAGGTCGTAGGTATCCTTGTCGGCGCGGAAGAGGTGATCCGCGGGATCGAGTCCGTTGTAGACGAAGCTCCGGCTCCCGTGATGCCCGGCGTGGCTCTGGCTCACGTAGACCGTGTTGGCCGGCCGGGTGACGCCGGGCGGCGTGGTGCCCTCCAGGGTCCAGAGCCAGGGGCGCGCGGGCGCTACCCGCGGCGGGTAGAAGAAGTGCACCAGCTCGACGCCCACCGGCACGAGGGGCGAGAGGTCGAAGGCGATGTCCTTGAAGCGTTCCGGCGGCACCGGCACCACCTTCGCTTCGGGGACCCGGGTCCCCGTCGGCGCGATCAGCGTCACCTCGTGCCCCAGCTCGGCCAGCCCGCGGACCAGCGCGACCACCACCCGCTCCGTGCCCCCGTAGCCCTTCACCGGGAGCCGCGTATGATGCACGACTGCCACCCGCATATCTTTCGCGCGTCCTTCCCGTGAGCCCTATGCGAATCGTCGGGTGCACCCTCGTGGCCGATGCGATCGCCCTCGAGTTTCCGATCCTCGAGGCCATCGGCTCGGTGCTCCCGCTCTGTGACGAACTGCTGGTGAACGTCGGCCCCTCGAAGGACGGGACCCTCGACCTGCTGCGCACGCTCGGCGACCCGCGGATCCGGATCATCCACGGCGAATGGAACCGGCAACTCGGGAGCGCGATGCTCGCGGCCGAAACCCAGCGCGCGCTCGACCAGGCGCGGGGCGACTGGGCAATCTACATCCAGGCCGACGAGATCCTGCACGAGGACGGCGTGGGTCCCCTGCGCGACGCGCTCCACCGCGCAGAGGGCGATCCCGCGATCGAGGGCCTGCTGGTGGAGTTCCGCCACTTCTACGGCACCACCGACTGGGTCGGCGCCAGCCGCCGCTGGTACCGGCGCGAGGTCCGCGCCGTGCGGCTCGGGGCGGGGCTCACCAGCCGCGGCGATGCGCAGGGATTCCGCGCGGCGGGCGGTCGCCGGGTGCGCGCGCGGCGGAGCGGCGCCACCTACTTCCACTACGGCTGGGCCAGGCCCCTCGAGGCCCTCCGGGAAAAGCAGCGGATCGACGACCAGCTCTATCATGGCGGCGCGGGGCGCCGCGCCGCGATCGGACGCGACCTGCCGGCCGACGTGGGCCTCCGCCGCTTCACCGGGACGCATCCCGCCATCATGCGGCGCTGGATCGAGGAGCATCGCCCGCGCATGACGCCGGGATTCTCCCCGAGACCATGGGACCGCCGCCGCCTGTCGCTCCTGGCGACGCTCGCCATCGAGCGGCTCACCGGGTGGCGCCCGTTCGAGTACCGCAACTACGTCGAGGTGTAGTCCTGCGCGGCGAGAAGGCGCTCGAGCCGGTGGCGGTAGGTGTGATGAGCCAGGGCGTGGGCGTGGCCGGCCCGCGCGATGCGCTCGCGCGCCGCGGGATCGGCGAGCAGCGCCTCCGTCCGTGCCACCGCCTCCGCCACGTCGCGATACCAGGCGGCGTGTTCGCCGTCGCGTGCCAGCGCCTCGACCCCCGGCTGGTGCTCCCCGAGATAGAGCCCACCCGCGCCGAGCACCCGCCAGAGCCGGTTCGAGGTGCCGCCCCGCCGGTCCCGCCGCTGCGCCTCCAGCGCGTCGATCCCGAGCGAGATCGCGGCGCCCCGCACCACCTGCGCGAACATCGGTCCGTCGACCCGCCCCCCGGTGATCGGGAGCCCGGTCGGCGCCGCCTCCCAGCCCGGACCCCGGATCTGCAGCCGGCAGCGCGACGCCAGCGCCTGCAGCACCGGGTAGCGCCGGGGATACTGGCCCGAACCCACGAACGAGACATCACACGTGAAGGCGGCGGGCGCCTCGGAGACCGGGCGGTCGATCGCCGGGTCGAACCCCTGCGGCAGGAAGTGCGACGCGAGTCCGAGCCGAGCGAAGGCCTCGGCCTGGTACCCGGTGGTGGCGAAGGTGCGGGTGACCAGCCGCGCGAGCCTGGCCACCGGCTCCGGCAGCGGCGCGTGGGCGTCGAAATACCAGAAGGCCGAGTCGCGCCCGGCGGTCATCGCCGCGATCGCCGGCGCACCCGCCGAGATCGCGTGCCGGGTGCAGAGCACGAAGTCGGGGCCGAAGGCCGCGGCCTGCCAGCGGAGGAGCCGGCCGGCCAGCGGCCCGAGCCGGCGGCGCCAGCCCAGCGCGTCGAGCACCGTCGCCTCGTGACCGAGCGCCCGCGCGGCCCGCGCGATCGATGCCTCGGTCCGGTACGGTCCGCCGGCGCCCACGATGAGGATCCGCATGCGTGACGCGGAACCTATGCGGGTCCTCATCACCCTGCATCAGGGCGGCGGGTCCGGCGCCGTCAACTCGACCCTCCACCTCGCGCTCGGCCTCGCCCGCCGCGGCGTGGATGTCCGGCTCCTCTGCCCGCCGGACTCCTGGGTCGAGGGAGAGGCCCGGCGGCGCGGGCTCACCGTTCATCCCGTCGTGCTGGTTTCCCGGCGGCGCTGGCAGAACGCCGGCAGGATCCGGGAGGTGCTTCGGGCCCATCCGGTCGACCTGGTCAATGCGCAGAGCTCGCGCGACCGCGAGGCCCTGACGCTGCTCGCCCTCCTGGGCCGCCTCGAGCAGCCGCTCGTCTTCACGCGCCGCTCCTGGCCCAGGACCACGCGCCTCGAATCCTGGCTCGCCAGCCGCGCCGCGGACCGCGTCATCGCCCTGAGCCCGCCGGTCCGCGCCGCGCTCATCGCCCAGGGCATCGAGGCCGCGAAGATCGTGGTGGTTCCCGCGGGGCTCATCACCGACCGGATCGACGTCGCCGTCTCCGCCGCCGAGGTCGAGGAATGGAGGCGCCGGATCGGCTGGGATCCGGGGCGTCGTACCGTCGGCGTGGTCGCGCGGCCCAAGGACCAGGCGGTGGTACTCGCCGCACTCCAGCAGGTGACCACCCCGGTGCGCCTGGTGCTGAGCGGCCTCACTCCCGAGGCCCTCGCCGCTTCCCTGCCACCCATTCCGGCGCGGCACGCGGTGGTCCGGCTGCCGTTCGACCCCGCGATCCGCCCGCTCTACGAGCTGCTCGAGGTGGCCCTCCACCCGAGCCGCTGGGACGCGCTGCCCCAGGCGGTGCTGGAGGCGATGGCGCTGGGTAAGCCGGTGATCGCCTCGCGGGCCACCGGCAACGAGGTGATCATCCGCCACGGCCTCGATGGCCTGCTGGCCGATCCGGAGGATCCGGCCGACTGGGCCCGTCAGCTCGATGCGGTCCTGGGAGATGCCCCGTTCGCCGGCCGGCTCGGCCGCGAGGCGCGCCGCCGGGCGCGGGAGGACTTCGCGCTGGACCGGGCGGTGGAGGGCACGCTGGGGGTGTACCGGGAGGTGCTGGGGACGAACCCCGTTCCGCGTTCCGCGCTCCCTGGGGAGGAGCCCGAGACCATCGGATTCTTGTCGTCCGCCGGACCGGCGCCGGCCCACCCGGAACCCGGAACCCGGTCCTCGGAACTCCTCCTCGCCTACGACTTTCCCCCCCGCGCCGGCGGCATCGCGGAGGCGCTCGGCGCGATCGCGCGGCATGGCCACGGCCGGCTGGCGGTCTCCACCGGCCGTATGGCGCAGGACGATGCGTGGGATCGCGGGAGCGGGCTCGTGGTCCACCGAGCGCCGGTCGCGGCGGATCGGCTCCGCACGATCGGCGGGCTCGTCCGGTGGGCCCGGGCCGCCGACCGGGTGCTGCACCGACGCCCGGTGACGTTTCTCTGGGCCGGCAATCTCAAGCCCGCGGGACACGTCGCCCGCTGGCTCGGCGCGCGGCGCGGCATTCCCTACGGATTGATCGTCTACGGGCTCGATCTCGGCCTGCTGCGCGGGCAGGCGCGCCGCTCGGCCCGCAAGCGGCGTCGCGCCCGGGGACTCTTCCGCGACGCCGCCGTGATCGTGGCCTGCAGCGCCTGGACCGCCGCGCGCTGTGGCGAGCTCCTCGAGGAACTCGGCCTCGCCGCGGCGAAG
>DASZPT010000128.1:0-11488 GCA_035549935.1 Gemmatimonadales bacterium | reverse complement strand
CAGAGACGCGAAGCGCCCCGGAGCTCACCGCTCCGGGGCGCTTCGCGTTGTTGCGGGTCACGGACCGGCATCGAATGGACAGGCATTTCTTCACATCCAACCCCATGGTAGGAGGGCGGAGGTCGGAGGTGTGAGGGGGGTCACGTGGTGGCGCCTTGTCTCATGACACCGACAAAAAACCTGACAACAGTGCGGAGCCAGAATGGCCCATCAATGTGATTGTCACACATCGAGTTATGTAGCCGCAGTCACCGCAGTTCCTACCATGCCGTTGTAAAATCGCTTTCCGCGATCACTCATCAAGTTCTCACGCGAATCGCCGACAACAACCAGCGGTTGGCATTCCCGAACGGACCGTCCCGGACGCGCCCCCTTCGCGGACCGGCATTTCCTCAGAGGAGTTCTTCATGCAGTCCATGCCCTCACGGCGCCTGAGCCTCCGGCGCTGGGCCGATGCTGTTCTGATTACCGCTGCCGTCACGAGCTGCGCCGCTCCCACCCTGCGCGAAGGCCTGGGCCCCGACCCGACCGATCCGGCCTCCATCGCCGTGGAACCGCGGACCGCGAGCATCGCGGTAAACCAGACCCTGGCGATCCGCTCGTGGGGCCGGAATGCCACCGGCGACTCGATCGCCGTGGAGACCGACTGGACCAGCACCGGCGGGTCGGTCACGGCCGCGGGCCTCTTCTCCTCGAACGCCGCGGGGACCTTCATCGTGAAGGGGCGCGCGAAGAAGCACGCACAGCTGGCCGACTCGTCGGTCATCACCGTGACCGCCACGGCACGCACGGCGACCGCCGTGGTCATCACCCCGGCCAGCGCGAGCCTTACCACTGGGCAGAGCCGGACCTTCACCGCGAACACCAGCTACAGTGACGGCTCCAGCGGAGCCCTCGCGGGGAGTTGGAGCGCCACCGGTGGGACCATCACGGGCGGGGGCGTCTACACCGCCGGCAGCACGCCGGGCACCTTCCGGGTCGTCGCGACCGAGGGCACCGTGGCCGACACCGCCACCGTGACGATCTCGCCGGCCGCGCCGACGCTCACCCAGGTCACGATCTCGCCCGCGAACGCCACCGTCGTCACCGGCGGCACCCAGCAGTTCAGCGTGAGCGGCCGGATGTCCGACGGGAGCACCGTCACGCCGACGGTCAATTACAGCGCCACCGGCGGGACGATCACCGCCGGCGGCCTCTTCACCGCGGGGACCACCACCGGGACCTTCCGGGTCATCGCCACGCAGCAGGGCGGCACCCTGGCGGACACCAGCACCGTGAACGTCACGGCGCCGACCGCGACGCTGCAGCAGGTCCTCCTGACCCCGGCCACGGCCTCGGTCGCGGCGGGGCTGACGCAGCAGTTCGCGGTCAGCGGCCTCATGAGCGACGGCAGCACGATCGTCCCGGCGGTGACCTACAGCGCCACCGGTGGCACCATCACCGCGGGCGGGCTGTATACCGCGGGCGGCACCACCGGCACCTTCCGCGTGATCGCCACCCAGCAGGGCGGCACGCTCGCCGACACCAGCGCCATCACCATCACCGCGCCGGTGCTCACCCAGGTCACCCTCACGCCGGCCTCGGCCAGCGTGGTGGCGGGGAACACCCAGCAGTTCTCCGTCTCCGGTCGCCTCAGTGACGGCAGCACCAATACCCCCGCGGTGAACTACGCCGCCACCGGCGGCACCATCACTGCCGGCGGGTTGTACACCGCGGGCAGCACCACCGGCACCTTCCGGGTGATCGCCACGCAGCAGGGCGGGACCCTGGCGGATACCAGCACCGTGACCATCACCGCGCCGCCCCCGACCCTGGCCGCCGTCGTCGTCACGCCGGCCACGGCCACCGTCGCCGTCGGCGCGACCCAGCAGTTCTCGGCCTCCGGGCGGATGAGCGACGGCAGCACCGGCACGGTGCAGGTCACCTGGCTCGCGACCGGCGGCACCATCACTACCGGCGGTCTCTACACCGCCGGCAGCACCGCGGGCACCTTCCGCGTGATCGCCACGCAGCAGGGCGGAACCCTGGCGGACACCAGCACCATCACGATCCCGACCCCGCCGGTGCTCTCGCAGGTGATCCTCACCCCGGCCACCGCCACCGTGGCGACCGGCGCGACCCAGCAGTTCTCGGTGTCGGGCCGCATGAGCGACGGCAGCACCAGCAGCGTGCAGGTGAACTACACCGCCACCGGCGGCACGATCACCGCCGGCGGGCTCTACACCGCCGGCAGCACCACCGGTTCGTTCCGCGTGATCGCGACCCAGCAGGGCGGCACCCTGGCCGACACCAGCACCGTGACCATCGCGGCCGCCCCGCCGCCGGGCACCCCGATCTTCGCGTCGGACTGGAGCGGTGGCATCCTCGACGGCGGGAAGTGGACCCGGTGGGGTAACAACGGTGCCCTCGCGGCGGTGGCCGCGAGCGGGCTCGGCTTCCCGACCGGGATGGCCAACGTCCTGCGGGTGACGATGGGGACGGGGACGTTCGACTGGGTCGAGGCGGACAACAAGTGGGGCATGCCGGCCATCGGCGAGTCGCGCGCCTTCCGGCTCTACGTCCGCAACGAGGTGGGCGCGGTGAGCGGCGGGTGGGCGGCGACCCACCCGGTCGAATCCAAGGGCACCGACGGCTCGATCTCGGGCAGCTTCTACGCCTGGCATATCGGGTCGAACACCAACAGCACCTTCCCGATCGCCTTCGGCACCGAGGCGGCGTGGCCCCGGAACTACATCTCGACCTCGAACACCACCGGGTCGGATGTCGGCACGCTGCAGAAGAACACGACCTACCGGCTCGAGTGGAAGTGGACCCGCACCGCGACCAGCACCTACACGCTGGACATGCGGATCACCGACTCGTCCGGCAACGTGATCGAGGACAACAGCACCATCCGCGCCTGGGGGGGCAGCACCCTGGCCTCGAACAACACCGGCTTCCCGCTGGATGCGGCGTCGGTGACCGGGATGCGGGTGGGGATCAACGGCGGGTTCAGCGCCGCCGGCACCCAGTATGTCTACTGGGGCGGCTTCGCGGTCTGCGCCGACTGGTGTGGAGCCTACAGCTCCTTCTAGCTAGGGCGTCCCCGAGGCGGGGCGGGCGAGGTTCGCCAGGAAGAGCAGGAACCGGACGGCCGCGGCTTCGCGGCCGTTCGCGTTGAGATGGGCCCCGTCGTCGGTGAGCTCGGGGGCGAGGGTGTAGACCGTGTCGCTCCCCCGGGTGAAGAACTCCCGGCTCCCGTCGGCGTGGGTCGACTCGAACGCCGCCAGGTCGAAGAGCGGCGCCTTCCCGGCATACTCCGCGCGGAGCAGCGCGTTGTAGCGGTTGCGGTGGGCGTTGAAATCGGCGGCGGTGGGCTTCCCCAGCGCCCGCTTGAGCAGGTTCCGCACCGGGTTGCCGTTCACCGTGAGCGGGGCGGTGAGGTGCACGAAGCGGATGTCGGGGTGCTGCTGGTGGAGCCTCGCCATGTTGTCGCGATAGGCCTGGAAGAGGGCGTCCACGTCCGTCGCCGCGGTAATGTCGAGGAAGCAGTATTTGTACATCGCGATCCCGCCGCCGGGGCCGAGGCCGCCGGCGAGCACCGAGTCGAAGGCCGCGAGCTTGGTCTCCGGCTGCCCATTGGTGCCGATGAAGGCATGCACCAGCGCGCCCCCGTCCACCCGGGCCGGGTCCGACGACTGCACGATCCTGAGGCCGATCGAGGGCTGGCGGGCCAGGAGGGCCTGCACCCCTTCGAGGATGTTCCACCCCACCGACTGGTGGCCAAAGAAGATCCTGGTGCCCGCCAGGGCCTTCCACTGGGCATCGCTGACCTGGCTCAGAGCGGACATGTCGACGGGAGATTCGGGGGAATGGACCGCCTGGGACCGGCAGGCCGGGGCGGCCAGCAGCACGCAGGCGAGGAGCCGGAGGGAAGAGCGCATGCGCGAAAAGTAGGGTGGTGGGCACCACCCGTGGAGTCAGGGGCTGGCGGGCGCCAGCGGCGGAGCAGCCGGGGCGCTCTCCCCGCTGCCGGGAAGGGGCATCGCGACCTTGGCGGGGTTCCCGACGATGACCACGTTGGCGGGATACTCCCGCATGCAGATGGACCCGAAGCTGACCACCGAATTCTGGCCGATCTTCGTCCCCGGGAGGATCCCGGCGAACTGGCCGACCCAGACATTCTCCGCCAGGATGACCGGCGCCACCCGCACCGCGGCCCCCGGCTGGCGGCGGTCCGCCTTGATGCTGTGGAAGTCGGTGTCGGTCAGGCTCGCCTTGGCGATGATCGAGTCCCGCCCCACCGTGATTTCCTTCTTGCACCCGAACTGGGTGCCGCCCAGCATCACGTTGTCCCCGACGGTGATGACGGCGTCGCGGTCGTAGGTCCAGGGCGTGACCGTCTCCCAAACGCCGACGTTGTCGCCGAAGACGACCCGCCCGGGCCCCCGGATCGACAGCTTCCCGTAGACCCGGAGGCCCCGTCCCGCGGTGAAGCGGACCCCACGCACCCGGCACCAGATCCGGGTCCAGTGCCCCCGCGCCAGCGCCAGGGCGACCGTCACGGCGTGGCCGGGATCGGCGAGGACCTGCCGGAGGCGGCCCATCAGGCCGAGGCGCCGTTCTTCTTGAGGGCGACGAACCGCGCGATGGAGGCGAGGGTCCCGAGATTCGCCTCGGTGATCTCGTCGTCCGCCGGGGTGACCCCGAACTCGGACTCGAGGAACTCCATCACCTCCATGACGCCCATCGAGTCGACGACGCCCTTCTCCATGAGCTTGTCGTTGTCGCCCAGCACAAAGCCGGGGCGCATGTAGAGGAAGCTGTCGTTGATGAACTTCCGGGTCCGCTCCAGAATCTCGCGCTCGGTCATCCTCGAATCATCCTGCCAGGGGTTGAGTATCGACGGGGGCCGGCTCCCGGAGGAGCACATCGGCGCCCGCGGGGTCCAGCGCCGGCACTACCGACGGCTGCCGCATGAACGTGGTGTGCCAGACGTGGGTCGAGAGGACCGCGACCAGGGCCTGGTTCTCCCGGAAACCGAGGGCCCGGCCGCTCCGGCACCGCCGGACCAGGCCCTCGATGCCGGCGGGGTTGAAGTAGCCCAGCGCCTTCACGGTCGCCGGGTCGAGCATCTCCGCGACATAGGCGGGCGCGTCCGGCGCGAAGAATGACGGCGCGTCGGGAGCGCGATAGGGCTGCTTGTGACGCTCGGTGACCTCCCGGGGGATGAGCGTGCTCGCCCAGCGCTTGAGGATGTACTTCTCCTTGAGCCCATGCAGCCGCGACCCGACCGGCAGCGCGGAGGCGAACTCGTAGAGCCGGTGGTCGAGGAAGGGGAAGCGCCCCTCCACGGCGTGGGCCATGCCGACCCGGTCGCCCTGGCTGCAGAGGAGGTACGGGCTGAGCAGCGTAACCATCTCGAGATACGCCGCCTGGTTGACCGGGGACCACTCCTGGAAGCGGGCCGGCAACTCGTCACGCAGCTTCTGGAGCGGCTCGCCCCGCGCGGCCTCGCCGGCGAACTCCGGGGTGTAGAACTCCTTGATCCGCGACGTGAGCAGGATCCGCGGCATGTGCGAGAAGAGCGGATCGTCCGGGCGCCCCGCGTCGAGGAACGAGCGCTGCCAGAACTCGCCTCCCTTGGAGCCTTCGGCGAGGTAGGGGTAGAGCCGGTCGAAGAGGCGGGGCCGCCACTTCGACCCGGGCTGCCGCAGGCAGAACCGCCGGACCAGCACTTCCTTGAAGAGATCGTAGCCGAGGAACAGCTCGTCGGCGCCTTCACCGGTGAGCACCACCTTGATGCCCCGCTCCCGGGTGAGCTTGGCGAGCAGGTACATCGGCACCGGCGCGGTCCGCACCAGCGGGGTCTCGGTGTGGCGCACCGCATCGGGGAAGGACGCCGCGATGCTGTGCCCGCTGATCCGCTCCACCGCGTGCAGCGATCCCACCGAGCGCGCCACCTGCCGCTGGAACTCGCTCTCGTCGAAGCGGGGATCGTCGAACGAGATCGAGAAGGTCCGGAGCTGGTGGGGCGACGCGGCCGCCGCGAGCGAGCAGGTGATGCTCGAGTCGAGTCCGCCGCTCAGGTAGCCCCCCACCGGGACGTCCGCCCGCATCCGGAGGTCGACCCCGGTGCGCATGAGGTGATCCAGCCGCGCGATCGCGTCCGCCGGCTCGAGCCGGGCCTCGGGATAGTCGAGGTGGTAGTATCGCTGCCGGCGGAGCCGGCCATCCTGCCAGATCGCGTAGCTCCCCGGCTCCAGCGCCTCGACACCGAGGAAGGGGGTCCGCGGCGGGCGGGCGCCCCAGAAGGTGAAGATCTCGTCGAGCCCCTCGGGATCGGGGCGCGGCGTCACGCGTCCCGAGGCGAACAGCGCCTTGACCTCGGAGGCGAAGCAGAGATCGCCACCCGACTGGGCGAGGAACATCGGCCGGACCCCGAAGCGGTCGCGGACCAGCAGCAGCTGGCGCTTGCGCCCGTCCCAGATGGCGAAGGCGAACTGGCCGTTGAGCCGCGGGAGCATGTCGGTGCCCCACGCCTCGTAGGCCACCAGCAGCACCTCGGTGTCCGAGACGGTGCGGAAGCGGTGACCCATCGCCTTGAGCTCGGCGGCGAGCTCGCGGTAGTTGTAGACCTCGCCGTTGTAGCTGATCACCACCTGCCCGTCTTCGCTCGCCATCGGCTGGGCGCCGCCGGCCAGGTCGATGATGCTGAGGCGGAGGTGCGCGAGGCCGACCCGGCTCGAGGTGAAGTAGCCGTACCCGTCGGGGCCGCGGTGGTGAATGGCCGCCGCCATCCGGGCCAGCTGCTCGAGCGGGACCCCGGTGGGCGCGACCTGGGCGATACCGGCGACGCCGCACATCAGTCGAGGCCCAGGTCGACCGGCTCGACCAGCCGGGGGCCGAGATGCAGATAGCGGGTCGTGCTCCGCTTCTGGTCGATGTCGGCGTAGGCGTGCCGCACCTCCTCGAGCGGGAGCCCGGTGCTCGCGACCACCTCTTCGGGCGCGAGCCCCTGGTTCCGGGCGTACAGCACGAGGTCGAGCGAGCGCGCCGGCAGGGAGAAGTAGAACTCCTCCTGCGTCTGCGGCAGCGAGTAGGTGTCGGTGGTCGGCGGCCGTGAGGTGATGCTCTTCGGCACACCGAGGTAGTCGGCCAGGGCGTACACCTGGGTCTTGTAGAGGTGGGCGATCGGCTTCACGTCCGCGAGGCCGTCGCCCCCCTTCACGAAGAAGCCCTGGTCGTACTCCAGCCGGTTGGGGGTCCCCACGACGGCGTAGTGGAGCCGGTCCGCGTGGAAGTACTCGATCATCTTGCGAACCCGCTGCTTGAAGTTCGAGGCCGCGACGATCTCGCGATACTCGGCGCCGGGAAGCCGCACCCGGCGAAGCTCGCCGCCCGGAGGCTGTACCACGATGTAGGTGACGTTGAGGAGGCCGGCCCGGGCATTCGGCAGAACCAGCTTGCAGCCCCAGTCGTCGCCGAATTCCGGGATCACCCGGCGGATGGCGTTGTTCCGGCGGCGATAGCAGCCGGCGCCGTCGAGCACCGGCGCGATGTCCTCGGTGGTGCTCTCGATACCGAGCCGGTCGGCCCAGTCCTTCGCGGTGGTGCGGCTCAGGGGATCGCTCTCGCGCTCCGGCAGGAAGAGGCCGAAGACGTGCCGCGGGCCGACCGCCCGGACCGCCAGGGCGGCGCAGACCGAGCTGTCCACCCCACCACTCATCGCGACGATCAGCCCCCGCCGCTGCAGCACGGTCCCGAGTTGCTCCCGCAGGGCCGCGGCGATCCGGTCGGTCTCACGCGCCGGGTCGATGTCCAACTCGCGCTTCAGATCCCGCATGTATCCTCGGTCTTTGGCCTATCTTCGGTCACGGCGAACGGCAGGCCCCCCGCCAGCAGGAGCAACCACTGGGAGCGGCGGACTGAACCATCGGAATCGGGTGCTCGAGGAGCATGGAAGATGCCACGGAACCGCAACACATTCCATGGCCTGCGTCACCCGGATCCGTCGATCCAATGCGTGGTTGCTGCGCCTGCCCCACACCGCTGTAGCGGCCGGCGCGCATTCGGGCCGTGCTGCCGCATGAGCGCCGCAGCCACCGTCCCGGCTATTCGGCGACCGGCTGCTTGAGCGCCTTGGGATCGAACTTCCCGCTCGAAGTCCTGGGAAGCGAGTCCCGGACCTCGTAACGGGCCGGCTGCATGTAGCGCGGCAGCTCGGTGGCGCAGAAGGCCTTGAGCTGGTCCACGGATCCTTCCGGCTTGAGCACCACGTAGGCGACGATCCGCTCGCCCCGCTGCTCGTCCGGTTCCGACAGGATGATGCTCTCGACGATCGCGCCGGAGGCGTAGAGGACGCTCGCCACTTCATCCGGGCTCACCCGGAAGCCCATCGTCTTGATGAGCGTATCGCGGCGGCCGACGTAGTAGAGGAACCCCTCCTCGTCCATGCGTACGACATCCCCCGAGTAGACCACCTTCTCCAGGTCCATCGTGCCCTTCGGCCGCAGCGGATTGGGCCGGAAGATCCGGTTGGTGATCTCGGGATCCTTCCAGTAGCCGAGCGAGACGGTGGGGCCCCGGTGCACCAGTTCGCCCGGCTCGTTGGGCCCGCAGCGGGTGCCGTCCTCCCGCACCACCATGATCTCGGCACCGGGGATCGCCTTGCCGATCGAGTCGGGCCGGCGGTCGGCCTCCTCCGGCGGCAGAAAGGTGCTCCGGAACGCCTCGGTGAGGCCGTACATGAGGAACAGCTCGGCCTGGGGCTGCGCGGCCCGGAGCCCGCGCACCGCCTCGAGGGGCACGCGCCCGCCGGTGTTGGTCATCGCGCGGAGCGAGGGGATGGGCCGCTTCTGGAACGACTCCACCGCCAGGAGCTGGAGCCAGAGCGGCGGCACGCAGGGGAGCACCGTGACGCCGTGGGTTCGGAGCGCCTCGACGATCACCTGGGGAATCGGGGAGCGCTCCACCACCAGCGCGGCCCCGCGCCCGATGGTGGTGAGCAGCTGGTTGAGGCCGTAGTCGAAGCTGAACGGCAGCAGGCTCGCAATCCGGTCGCCGGGCGCGATCCTGGTGTAGGTCGCCACCGATTCCATCCCGGCCCAGATGTTCCCATGCGAGATGGTGACGCCCTTGGGCAGGCCGGTGGACCCGGAGGTGTAGATGATGTGGGCGACGTCGGTGCCGATCTTCGGCACCGGCGTCCAGCTGCCGCTCGCCGGGATCTCGTCCAGCATCAGGCGGGTCGCGGTGGTGCCGATCTCGCGCGGCTGGCGGGCCATCAGCTCCGCGCTGGTGATCAGGAAGGACGCGTCGGAGTGCTCCAGCACGTACTCGATCTGCCGCGGCCGGAGGGTCTCGTTGATGTTGATCGCGATGCCCCCCGCCGCCGCGATGCCGAAGAAGGCCGCCGCGGCGTCGGCCCCGCGGTCGAGCAGGATCCCCACCCGCTGCTCCGGCGCCAGACCCCGCGCCGTGAGCGTGCTCGCGATCGCGGCGGCGCGCTCCCTCAGCTGGCGGTGCGTGGTCGTGCGCTCCCGCTCGATGATCGCGGGAGCGTCGCCATGCATCGCGGCGCCGGCCCAGAGCATCTCGGCGAAATTCGGGAGCACCATCGGATTGACGGGCGGACGGGTCATGGGCACCTGGGATCGAGGGGCGGTCACTGCCCCGGTGACTGGGTACGGGCCACGATCGCACGGACATCGCCGTGCTCATCGGGAACGGTGGTAATGCCGGTGTAGCCGCCGTGGCGCTCGAGCCGGGCGCGGACCCCGTCGCCCTGCCCCAGCCCGACCTCGAAGCAGAGCCAGCCGCCCGGCACGAGGAACCGGGGCGCCTGCGCGATCAGCTTCATCAGGATGTTCACCCCGAACGGCCCCCCATCGAACGCTAGGCTCGGCTCGTGGCCCGCGATCTCGGCGGCCATCTGCGGCACCTTGGCGGACGAGATGTAGGGCGGGTTGCAGGTGAGCAGATCGACCTGGCCCAGGAAGCGCGGCTCGTCCACCGGAGCGAAGAGGTCGCCCTGGCGGAAGGTCACCCGCGCCTCGAGGCCAAGGTGCGCCGCATTCCGGCGCGCGAGGGCGACCGCCTCCTCCGAGAGGTCGGCGCCGACCACCGTCGCCTCCGGCACCGCGTGCGCGAGAGCCAGCGCGACATTCCCCGCCCCGGTGCAGAGGTCGATCACCTGGGCCCGTCCCTGCCGGCGGGCGATCTCCCGGAGCGGTTCGACCGCCGCCCGCACCAGGGTCTCGGTCTCCCGCCGGGGAATGAGGGCGCCTGGCCCGGCGAGGAGCTCGAGCCCGGCGAAGCTCTGCCGCCCGGTGAGGTGGGCGAGCGGGATCCCGCTGATCCGTCGCGCCACCAGCTCGTGGAGCCGCGCACGGGCGGCATCGTCGAGGGCGGGCAGCGGCTCCTGGACCCGCGCGAGCCCGCGTGGCGAACCGGCCGCGGCGAACCAGAGCGCCCGCAGCGTGCGCTCCGGGGTCTCGTCCGGCTTGTCCGGCTGGGACACCCAGTGCGACTCCAGCTCGGCAAGGAGACTCTGGTGCTCGCTCATGCGACTCGCCACTGAGAGATGGACTTTCCGGTTCGCCGGGCACGGCAACCCGGGGAAGTACGCCAAGCCGGGGGCTGGGAAGCAAGTCATATGCCCATGGTCACCCGACGAGCGACCCGCTGGGATAGTCCAGGCAACCTCAATTTTGACAAGAGCTTAGGCCTTGATCCAGTGCTCGAGACGGAGCAGGTCCGACTCCCCGAGCCTGCTGTGCGTGGGCAAGGTGCGGAGGCGCGTGCTCAGCAGGTCCGCTCCGGGGTGATGACCCGCGCCCCGGATCCTGCGGCCGAACCCAGGGAGCCGGGCGAGCGGAACGGGATAGCCCGGCATGATGCCCAGGCGGCGCGCCGCCGGCTGATCGGCTCGCGCGAGTGTCCTGTCGGTCGGCAGGAGTGGGAGGCGGAGCCAGCCGGGCAGCCCCCCACTCCACGCACTCGGCACACGCCCCGCCCCTGCCGCAGCGATCACCGGCCGCAGCCGGTCCGCGATACGCCGGCGGGTCTCCGCCTCCCCCGACTGGGCCGATGCGGTCGCGAGCAGGATCGCCGCCTCGAGCGGAATGGCGCGCGCCGGTGGGTGCGGCGGGTGGTAGATCGTCTCGCCCAGGCGCAGGAACGGGAGGGCCGCGGGGAGTGCGTACATCGAGGGACGCGCCAGGACCCACTGGGCGGTGAGCTTCACCGCCACACCGAGCGCGCCGGGGCCCGCCGCGAGCGCGTCCATGGACGGCAATCCCGCCCCGGCAGGCGAGGTGGGGTTGAGGAGCAACGCCCCACCACCGCCGCCGGTCCATCCCTTCCCTCGGCCGAAACTCAGGACGGCGAGATCACCCAACGCGCCCGCGGGGCGATCACCCACCATCGCACCGATCGCCTGGGCCGCATCTTCGATGACCAGCGCACCGGCGGCGTGGGCCCGCCCGGCGATCTCGGGCAGGGGCAG
>DASZPT010000127.1:0-2121 GCA_035549935.1 Gemmatimonadales bacterium | reverse complement strand
GAGGAGTGTCATGGGTACGGCGTCAGCGAGGTAGGCGGCCTGCGACGCGTACTTGGCGCCGCCGTGGGCGATCATGGCCTCCGCCCCGAAGTGGTAGGTGGCGTGGGCGTCAGGGCGACTGGCGCGCCAGAGGTCGACCAGGAGGAGGGCGCCAAATAGGCCGGCGAGGAGCCCAACGGCCTGAAGGAAGAGGCGGAGGATTGTGGTGGGCACGATGTATGGCCGCTGGCTAACGACCCGGCATAAGCTGCAGGGTCGCGGCTCGTCGCCGCAAGGGGGGCGGGCCACCGTCCGGCAGTTGTCAGTACCGTCGCGAAGCGACGGCCGCGCCCTGTCAGCTTCATGCCGTGGTTATACCGCGCGACGCCGCAAGGCGGCCTGAGGGGCTTCGCGGTCCCACGGAGAGTGCCTTGGGGACGCGGGCGGCCCCCATGTTCTGGAGTGCCAGCTGGTGCCTCTCGGGCCGCCACGCGCCCTGACCCTCAGCGGGCGCGCGAGGTGGCGAGCCCCGGGACGGCGGCTTTGAGAGGGCGGGGTGGCGGAGCGAGGCGGCGCCGGCCGACGCAGCGGAGCGCACCCCGCCCCTTACCGGGCGCGCGCAGTTCATTCAAAAGCAGTTGTTGTGGTTGGGTGGCTTAGCGGTATAACGACCCCGCATAAGCTGCGCCCCGAGGCTCGTTCGCGCAAGCGAACGGGCCGACGGTGGGCCGCCTGTGGGCGGCCACAAACCGATGGCCGAGGACGTCAGCTTCATGCGGTGGTTAGGTGGCATGGGCAGATTAATAAAGTAAATGCAACAAAACAGGCGAGATGGGTGCTGGGCCTATTCTTCGGATCTCCTTCCAAGAGAACGAAGCCTATGCCTCACACCCACCTCACCCAGCCGGAAAGGTACTGCATCCAAGAGTTCCTGGTGATGGGCTGGCCTTTGGCCGCCATCGCCGAGGTTCTCGATCGAGATCGCAGCACGATTTGGCGCGAGGTCCAGCGCAACCGCAACCACCGGGACCGCTACGAGGGCCATCATGCCCAGTGCCTGGCCGAGGAGCGGCGGAGCGTGTCGCGGCGCAATCGGCGCTTTACGGCCGACGATTGGGAGTGTGTTCGGGTTTGTCTCAAACAGGATTGGAGCCCCGAACAAGTCAGTATTCGCTTCGCCGCGCTGGACCTCCTGCGGATCAGTCACACCACCATCTACAACTACCTGCACCAGGAGCGGCGCCAGCTCCACTCGTTGTGGCCCCACTTGCGCCAGGGCCATCGCCAACGGCGCCGGCGTGGTGGAGCGCGTCCCCCCTCGATACGGGGACCGTCGATTCGCCACCGGCCCCGTCGAATCGACCAGCGCACCGAGGTCGGACACTGGGAAATCGATACGGTCTATGGAGCTGATCGGGAGCAGGCGCTGGTGACGGCGGTAGAGCGGGTGAGTATGCGGGTCGCGATCGGTAAACTGAGGGCCGTCCGAGCCGAGCAACTGACCGATCGGGTGATCTGGCTCCTGCGACGTCAGCCGCTTCCGGTGCTCAGTCTCACGATGGATAACGGTCCGGAGATGGCGGGATGGCGTCGCCTGAGTGCGATCCTCCAGGTGCCGTGCTACTTCACCGATCCCTATTCCGCCTGGCAGCGCGGTAGCAATGAGAACATGAATGGCTTGATCCGGCAGTACTTCCCCAAGGGGGTTTCCCTGCACGAGGTCACCCAGCGGGACTGTGACGCGGTAGCCGACCTTCTGAACTCGCGCCCCCGCAAAGGACTAGGGGGCTTTACTCCGGAGGAATGCTATGGGACGTAGGTGTTGCAATACAAACTTGCAAACTCAACGTCTTAGGGACCCACCGGTTCAGTGGTGAAGGGGAGCCTGGTGCCATCGAGGTTGATGATCCTCGGGCCGCCGGAGGTATCCGCCGGAGGCAGTGGAACTGTATCACCATCGTACTGCCAGGTCCCATCCGAGTTGAGGACCGCGACATACCCGAAACTCTGGCTTCCACTCGTCCAGGCCAAGGGCCAAATGCCGCGTTGGTGGAAGTTGGTGGCAGTCACGATTGCTCGGGTAAGATGACGCGCCTCGACATATGGGGCGAACACGGGCCACAGCCGCCTTGCCTCAGCGAG
>DASZPT010000126.1:0-3697 GCA_035549935.1 Gemmatimonadales bacterium | reverse complement strand
CCCTACTGGCGGCCGCGGATCGGGCGCGACGTGATGACCGGATATCAGGCCTCGCCCCGGGGCGGCACGGTGCGGGTCACCGTCGCCGGTGACCGCGTGATGCTGGCGGGCCGGGCGGTGACCATGCTCCGGGGCATGTTGCTGGCCCCGCCTTCATGACGGAGGACCCGCACGGCAATTCTCTCTTTCCGACCGGCTTCACTCCCTTTTCAACCCACATCAGATACCGTAGCTCCCGAATGCGGCCACCGCACCGGCCGCATGCGCCCCTGCCAGGGCGGTGACGCATTCGTGGTCGACCGTGCACGCCGGGGCGCCGCCTAGTCAGCGAGCCGTCCCGATGTTCCAGCCGCAGTCGCAGCGCCCCGCCGCTCCCGCACCCCTGAGACGTATTCCATCCGGCAGGAGGATCCTGGCCATGTCGCCCGGCTTCCCGCGCCGGCGCCGGCTCCTCGCCGCGGTCGTTACCGGTTGCCTCCTGACCGGGATCGCCTGCGGCGACGACAACGGCACCGCGCCCGTCAAATCGACGTTCGAGGACGTCATCGCCAGTGGCGGCGATGTCCCCGATCCGGTCGACCACAACGTCGTGACCGACTCGGTGCAGAGCACCGAGCTCCGGGGCAACGAGAACTGGTCGTGCGTCACCCGGACGTACGACGTGACCCGGGCCCCGGAGGAGTTCCCGCTCTTCGATCCCAACTCCGAGGTGATCTTCCCGGGCAACCTGCTGCAGGGAAAGAGTCTCCCCCAGGCCACGCCCGAGCCGATCCCGGTCCGCCGCGGCGGGGGAACCATCGTGGTCACCCTCAACAACGGCGCGACCACCGGGGTGAGCCGGACGGTGCCGGTGGTGTCGCTCGGCTCGGTCTATGACGCCGCGAACGACATCATCGGGACCAATCCGGGGAACCTGCCGGCCCGATTCAACTTCTCGACCGAGCGGGTCGAGTCGGAGCGCCAGCTCGCGATCGCGACCAACATGAGCTGGGAGGCGTACTCGCTCTGGAAGATGAAGGGCGGCCTCAGCGTCGACGTGAAGACCCGGCGGAACCACAACAAGTTCCTGGTGAAGCTCAACCAGGCCTTCTACACGGTAGCCTACGAGCTCCCCACCTCGCCGGACCAGATGTTCGCCTCGGACGTCACGCCCGACGAGCTCAAGCCCTACATCGGCCCGGGGAACCCAGCCACCTTCATCTCCTCGGTCACCTTCGGCCGGATCTTCTACCTGCTCATCGAGTCCACCCAGAGCGCCGACAGCATCGCCGCCTCGATCAACCTCTCCTTCAGCGGCGCGCTCGGGAAGTTCACCGACACCACCACGGCCAAGTTCGTCGACCGGCTCGACAGCCTGCACGTGACGGCCTACGCCCTGGGCGGGGACGCCAACCAGGCGCTCCGCGCGGTGACCACCAGTTTCGACTCGCTCAAGAGTTTTCTGGCCGAGGGGGGCAACATCAAGACCGGGCTCCCCATTTCCTATGTCGTGCGGAGCGTCCGGCGCCCGGAGAAGATCGTGAAGGTCGGCCTCAACACGGTCTACGACGTGCGCGACTGCCGGCCGATCATGGAGACCTTCGGCCAGCCGCTCCTCTGGCTCGCGGCCGATGATACCGCGCTGGCCCAGGCCGCGGCCCCGGGCGGACGCTTCACCGTCTGGCATGACCTCTCGGAGAGCGGCAACGACGCCTACGTCGATCACCCGGTGACGGTGGATTCGCAGAAGCCCCTCCGGGTGCTCCAGGCCGTGAACGGCCAGATGCCGGCCGCGCGCTTCGGCTACGGCGCCTGGATGCGGTTCGTCGGCGGCGGCTTCAGCGGGACGGACTACACCATCTCGATGGTGGCGAGCTTCCAGCTCAACCCGACGTATGGCTTCGACTTCCTGGGCGGCACGACCTACCTGCCGAACCGGATGCTGGTGGCGGGGTTCGCAGAGCGGAACAACCCGCTGACCGATCCCTACACCTTCGGGCTCAACCACTACGGCCTCGGCGTGGTCACCGACCGGATCCCGTATCCCGAGCAGTTCCACCTGTACACCCTCGAGTTCAGCCAGCTCCGCGGGATGTCCCTCTACATCGACGGCGAGCAGGCCGCGTGGAACCCCGCCGTGACCGCGCCGCTGCAGGACTTCCTCGGGGCCCGGCTCGGCAATGTGCAGGCCGTCCCCGACGCGTCGATCTCGATCGCCGAGTTCCTGGCCTTCCCCACGACGCTCACCGCCGACCAGCGGCGGTATCTCGAGGACAACCTGATGCGGAAATACAAGTTCTGAGGCGCAGGCGGCCGAGGGAGGAGACGATGTCTCGAATGATCAGGATCGCATGCCGGGGACCCGCCCTGGTGCTCGCGTCCCTCATGGCGTGCGACGACAGCACCGCGCCGCCGGAGGTCCCCGACACCGTGGACGCGGGACCGGTCGTGCTCGCGACGGCCGGCACCGAGGTCACACTGGATGGCTCGGCGAGCTGCGCGACGTCGGGTCTGACCTGTCACTGGCGGCAGGTCAGCGGACCCGACGTGACCGGAGGTGCAGGCTCACTGGAGGGCGAGCTGCCCGGCTTCACCACGCCGGAGTACGTCACGAGCCTCTCCTTCGAACTCCGGGTGGGGAACGGTGACGTGCTGAGCCCGCCCGATACCCTGACCGTGCTCATCGTGAAGTTCAGGGACCGGGCGCTATTCGTGAGCCGCACCGGGTGGGATACCAACCCCGGGACCCCGGCCTATCCCCTGAGAAGCCTCCAGCGGGCCATCCAGGTCGCGGCGGCGGTGGGGAATGGCACGGACCTCTACATCGCCGAAGGGACCTACACCGGGAGCGTCACGCTGGCGACCGGTGTGAGCCTGTACGGCGGGTTCAGCCGCGCCGGCTGGATGCGTGACCCGGCGTCCTATCCGACCATCGTCGACGGGGGCCGCAAGGCGATCATCGGCACCGGGGTCGCCAATCTGGAGATCGATGGCCTCGTCATCCGGAGCGCCGACGGGATCGATGACGGCGCCGAGGAGGACCGCAGCTCGGTGGGCATCTGGCTCAGCGGGACCGACCACGTGGTCATCAACGGCAACAGCATCGCGTCAGGTGACGGAGTCCGTGGGAAGGAAGGCCTCGCCGGCTGGAGTGGTCGCGATGGACTCCCCGGCCTGCAGGGTGGCGCGGGCAACAACGACGACAATCCTCCGGGCGCGGGCGGCGCGGGTGGACTGGGCTGGCCCTACTCGGGCGGGTACGGCGGCTGGGGTGGATGGGAGGAACAGGCCGGACAGAACGGGGACTCCGGTTACGGCGTCCCGGGCGGCCTCGCCGGCGTGGGTGGTCCCCGCGGATCGACCGGTGGTGACGGGACGGTGGGCGGGAACGGCGCCGATGGCGCCGCGGGTACCCCGGGAAATCCCGGCGCCGAGCTCGGGGTCGTGCATCCTACCTTTGGCTACCTCCCCGCTGACGGATTCAGCGGCCGGCCGGGCGTGCCCGGCAACGGCGGGGGCGGCGGCGGCGGCGGCGGATCGCAGTACGGTGCCGGTGTCATCGACGGCGCGGGGAACGGTGGGGCCGGTGGTGGCGGCGGCGGCGGGTCCGGACAGGGCGGTGGTGGCGGCTACGGTGGTGGCGGGTCGTTCGCGATCATGCTGGTCCGCGCCACGAATACCTTCATCACCAACAACACCATCGTGACCGGCGCCGGTG
>DASZPT010000125.1:0-18195 GCA_035549935.1 Gemmatimonadales bacterium | reverse complement strand
AAGGATGGATCCGCTCGGCATGGGGAGTGACAGAGACCGGCCGGCGCGCACGGTTCTACGCGCTGACCGCGGCCGGCCGCAAGCAGCTCACCGCCGAAGAGGAGCACTGGAGCCGGCTCACCGCAGGCGTCGGTGCGGTGCTCCGCTTCGCGGGATCGGTGGCCTGAGATGGGACTCTTCGACCGGATCGCGGGCGCCCTCTGGGGTCGCCGGCAGCTCGCCGATAATCTCGCCGACGAGATCGCCTTTCATGTCGAGGAGCGCACCCGCGAGAACCTGGCGCGGGGAATGTCCCCCGAGGCCGCCCGCCGCGATGCCGAGCAGCGCTTCGGCAACGCCGCGATCGTGATGGACCGCACCCGGGATGCCGATGTCGTCGGCTGGCTCGACACCCTGGTCACCGATGCGATGCAGGCGTTCCGGAGCCTCCGCCGCCGTCCCGGCCTGGTCCTCACCACAGTGCTGGTCCTGGGTCTCGGCATCGGTGCCACCAGCGCGATCTTCAGCGTGGTGGACACGGTGCTGCTCAAGCCCCTCCCCCTGCCCGACGCGGACCGGATCGTCCTGCTCCGCGAGGCCCGCAGGGGCGAGGACCTCGGCGGAAACCCGGCCCGGCTCCGCGACTATCGCGAGCGGCTCCACACCGTGACCGCGCTGATGGGCTCCTACGGCGAAGCCATGACGCTCACCGGCCGGGGCGATCCCCGGCGCTTCGCGGTGCTCCGCACCTTCGGGCCCGTGCTCACCTTCCTCGGCGCCTCGCCCATGCTGGGCCGCGCGTTCACCCCGGAGGAAGAGGCCGGGACCGGTGCCCCCGTCGCGATCGCGACGGAGCGGTTCTGGCAGCGTCATCTCCGCGGCGATCCCGCGGTGCTGGGCCGGTCGCTCGCCCTCAACGGCACCGCCTTCACCGTCATCGGCGTGCTGCCACGCGAGATCGGATATCCCGAGAACGAGGGACTGATCATCCCCGCCGCGGCCGAGTTCCAGAACGCGCCGCGAAGCGGCGGGAACTACCTGGCGATGGTGGCCCGGCTTGCCCCCGGCGCGACTCTCGATGCGGCCCGACGGGAGATGCAGGGACTCGCGGCGCAGTTCGCCCGCGAGTTTCCGGCCACCGACGCCTTCCTGGGTGGTACCGTGGTGCGCCTCAAGGACGCGGAAACTGAGGCAGCCCGCGAGCCGCTCCTTGCCCTCCTCGGGGCGGTGGCCCTGGTCCTCGTGATCGCCTGCGTCAACATCACGAGCCTGCTCCTCGCCCGCGCCGCCGAACGCCGGCACGAGGCGGCGATCCGCACCGCGCTCGGCGCCGGCCGGGCGAGCCTGCTGCGGCTCTACCTGCTGGAGAGCGGGTGGGTCGCGCTCGGCGGCGCGCTCCTTGGCCTGGTGCTCGCCTGGGCAGGCGTGCCGCTGCTGCGGCATTTCCTCCCCGGCGATCTCCCGCGGGTCGCGGAGGCGTCGCTGGACTGGCGGGTCGCCGGGTTCGCGCTCGTCGCGAGCGCCGTCTGCGGCCTCATGGCCGGCGTCATCCCCGCCTGGCAGGCGGCCCGGGCCACCCGGCTCCACGCCAGCCTCCGCGACGGGGGGCGATCGACCGCGGGACCCCGCCGCCTCCTCGCCCGCCAGCTGCTCGTCGGCGCCCAGGTCGCGCTCTCGATGGTGCTCCTGGTCGGAGCCGGCCTGCTGGCGCGGAGCCTGTACCGCATGCGGGGCATGCCGACCGGTGTCCGGCCCGAACAGGTGCTCGCCGTCCGGCTCGAGTACCCCTGGGACCTCGGGAGCGATGTCCTGCACGCCACCTTCGCGCGTGCCCTCGACCGCCTCGGCGCGGTACCGGGAGTGCAGGCGGTGGGGCTCACCGACCGCCTCCCGCTCGAGGGGGAAAGCCAGCGCCGCCCGATTCTTCTCGAGCGGCCCGACGAGCCCGGCACCGAGCCGATCGCCGACCGCTCGATCTCGGTGCGGGCGGTGAGTCCGGGCTACTTCGGGGTCCTGGGGATTCCTCTCATCGATGGTCGCCTCTGGCTGGATCGTCCGGGGGAGCCGCCGCCGCGGGAGGTGGTGGTGAACCGCACCTTCGCCCGGCGCTTCCTCCCTCCGGGACACGCGGTCGGCGCGCGCTTCACCTACAGCGTGAAGCCGAAGCCGGGCGAGACGCCGGTGTGGTACGAGGTGGTCGGTGTCGTCGGCGATGTGCGCCAGGAGGGGAAGCAGACCGACCAGCCGCCCGAGATCTGGATGCCGTACCAGGCCACGTACTGGCCGGTCGGCCGGTTCGTGCTCCGGACGAGCGGCGATCCGCGCACCATCACGAGCGCGGTCCGCGCGGCTCTCCTCGAGCTCGATCCGTCACACGTGATCGACGGCATCACCCCGCTCGCCGACGAGATGCAGGCCGCCACCGCCGACTCCCGGATCCGGACCTGGCTCGTCGGAGTGTTCGCGCTCGCCGCGCTGCTCCTGTCGGCGATCGGCCTCTACGGGGTGCTCGCGAGTGACGTCGCGCAGCGGCAGCAGGAGCTCGGCGTCCGCCTGGCACTCGGTGCCGAGCCCAGGCGCCTGGGCTGGATGGTTGTGCGCCAGGGATGTGTGGTGGCGGTGCTGGGGCTGGCGGCAGGGGGCGTTGCCTCCCTCGCGCTGGGACGGGTCATCGCCACGCTGCTCTTTGGAGTGAGCGGGGTGGACATCCTCGCCTTCGGGGCGGCGACGCTGGCGCTGGCGCTCGTGGCCCTGGCCGCGAGCTGGATCCCCGCCCGCCGCGCGACGCGCCTCGACCCGGTCATCGCGCTCCGGCGCGAATGAGCGGCTAGCGGGGGAGCATGCGGGTCTCGCCGTGCTGGAGGAGCCAGAGATCCTCGCCGGGTCGCCCCGCCGCCCGCCACAGCTCCCGGGTGAGGCGGGGTGGTTCGTCCATCGGCTCGTCGGTGAGCTTGAAGGTCCCCCAATGGATCGGGAGCATCGCCGGTGTCCGCCCCTCCGCGAGCTCGGCGTAGGCCTGCAGCGCGTCATCGGGATTCATGTGCACCACCCGCATGAACCAGCGGGGCTCGTAGGCGCCCACCGGAAGAAGCAGGAGGTCGAAGGGTCCGAGCCGCCGCCCGATCTCCCGGAATTCGGGATGACGGGCCGTGTCGCCCGCGAAGAACACCGCCCGGTCGCCCACCCTCACCGTGAAGCCGCACCAGAGCGTGGCGTTCCGGTCATGGACCCCGCGCGCCGTGAAGTGCTGTGCCGGCGTCGCCGCCACGCGGGCCGCTCCGATGTCCCGCTCGTCCCACCAGTCGAACTCCTCGATTCTCCGCACGCCAAGACGCCGGAGCAGCTTCCCGAGCCGCAGAGGAACGCACCAGGTCGTCTCTGGCTGGTACTCGGCGAAGGTGCGCACCGTCGGCGCATCGAGGTGGTCGTAGTGGTTGTGGGAGAGCAGCACGATGTCGATCGGCGGCAGGGCCGGCGTGGCGATCGGGACCGGCACCCAGCGGCGGAGCCGCGCCGCCGGGATCGGCGAGGCGATCTCCCCGAGCATCGGGTCGGTGAGCACGGTGCAGCCCGGGAACTCGAGCAGGACTGCGGAGTGGCCAAGCCACGTCGCCGCCAGGTCCCCCTCCGCCGGCACCCGGCCGAGCCGCGGCGCCTGGCGCACGAAGACCGACGGATCGGGATCCGGTGGCGGCCGCCGTGTGGTGTGGCGCTCCGCGAACCAGCGGAGCAGGTTGGCCAGGCCCTGGGGCTCCGTGCCCGGCCAGGGATTGCGGAAGCCGGAGGCGGTATGGTGGGGCGGAGTCGGCATGGGCTGAATCGTAACCGGGCACGGCCACCCGGAACGGAAGCTCCACCGGCCCAGGCCCGGCTTGACGGGGAGACGCGTCTATATTTGATTATCCGGATACCCGGATGGATCGAGGACGGTGGGCGCGACGATTGTCACCCGGCTGCAGACCCTGGCGGAGCCGATCCGGAACCGGCTGCTGGTGCTCCTCGAGCACCACGAGCTGACCGTCGGCGAGCTCTGCGAGGCACTGCAGCTCCCCCAGTCGACGGTGAGCCGGCACCTCAAGGTGCTGGCCGACGACGGGTGGGTGACGTCCCGCGCCGATGGCGCGAGCCGGCTCTACCGGATGCGCCTCGCGGATCTCGAACCCGCGGCCCGCCGCCTCTGGCAGGTGGTGCGGGAGCAGGTGGAGCAGTCGCCCCCGGCAGCGCGTGACAGCGAACGCCTCCGGAGCGTGCTGGCCGAGCGCCGGTCTCGATCGGAGGAGTTCTTCGCCTCCGCGGCCGGCCAGTGGGACCGGATGCGAGCCGAGCTCTTCGGCAGCCGCACCGAGCTGCTGCCGCTCCTCGGCCTGCTCGATCCCGCGGCCACGATCGCCGACCTCGGGTGCGGGACGGGTCAGCTGAGCCTGGTGCTCTCGCCGTTCGTGGGCCAGGTCATCGCGGTCGATGCGTCCGCGGCGATGCTCCGGAGCGCCCGGGCCCGGCTCGGTGGACTTCCCAACGTGGAGATCCGCCGCGGCGAGCTGGAGGCGCTCCCGATCGACGATGCGTCGCTCGATGTGGCCTTCCTGGTCCTGGTGTTGCCGTATGTGGCCGCGCCGGCGCAGATCGTCCGGGAGGCGGCACGCGCCCTGAGGCCCGGCGGGAGGCTGCTGGTCACCGATCTCATGCCACACGAGCGGTCGGAGTACCGGCAGACCCTCGGCCACCAGTGGCAGGGCTTCGAGGAGGGGCAGGTCCTCGGGTGGTTCCGGGACGCCGGCCTCGGCGGCGGGATGTACCGGGGGTTGGCCCCGGAGGCGAGCGCCAGGGGGCCACTGCTTTTCACAGCCGCGGCGCGGCGCGAACGCTGAACTTCAGCTCGGGATCAGGACGCCATGCCCAGACTGGTAGCGGCACCAACCGTGGTGCCCGCGGCGGGAAACCCGCCGAAGCGGATCGAGGAATACGTCGGCCGGGTGAACACCGGCCATGCCGGAGTGAGTGTTGCCCGGATGGTCTCGCCGCAGGGATGGGTGGAGCCGGGGCAGCGCCCGGAGTTCGAGGAAGTCACCGTCGTGCTCCGCGGCATGCTGCGGGTGGAGCATGAGAAGGGCACGCTGGACATCCGCGCCGGTCAGGGCGTGGTGACCGCGCCCGGCGAGTGGGTCCGGTACAGCACGCCGGAGGCGGGAGGCGCCGAGTACGTGGCGATCTGCCTCCCGGCGTTTTCGATGGAGACGGTGCACCGCGACGAATAGGTCGAAGGTCGAAGGTCCAGAACGCTGCCGGGGGCCAGATCCCCCGGCCACAACAAACGAGGATTCAACGCATGGCAACCAGCGCGACGATGTTGCATCCCTTCCAGGCCACCCGTGAGGCGGGCCGGGAACCGTTCAAGGTCAAGGATATCTCCCTGGCCGAGTTCGGCCGCAACGAGATCCGTCTCGCCGAATACGAGATGCCGGGCCTCATGGCCATCCGGCGCGAGTACGCCGGACGGCAGCCCCTCGCCGGCGCGAAGATCATGGGCTCGCTCCACATGACCGTGCAGACCGCGGTGCTGATCGAGACCCTCGTCGAGCTGGGCGCCGACGTCCGCTGGGTGAGCTGCAACATCTTCTCGACCCAGGACCACGCCGCCGCCGCCGTGGTGGTCGGCAAGGACGGTACGGTGGACAACCCGATGGGAACGCCGGTCTACGCCTGGAAGGGCGAGACCCTCGAGGAGTACTGGTGGTGCACCGACCAGGCGCTCATGTGGCCCGATGGCAGCGGCCCGAACCTCCTGCTCGACGACGGCGGCGACGCGACGCTGCTGGTCCACAAGGGCGTCGAGTTCGAGAAGGCGGGGAAGGTCCCGGCCTTCAACGCCGCGAGCGACCCCGAGGAGTGGGGCGTGATCCTCGACCTGCTCCGCCGGGAGCAGCAGAAGCACCCCGGCCGCTGGACGAAGGTGGCGAAGGACCTCAAGGGTGTGTCGGAAGAGACCACCACCGGCGTGCACCGGCTCTACGAGATGATGAAGGCAGGGACCCTGCTCTTCCCGGCGATCAACGTCAACGACTCGGTCACCAAGAGCAAGTTCGACAACCTCTACGGCTGCCGGCACTCGCTCACCGACGGCATCCTCCGCGCCTCCGATGTGATGCTCGCCGGCAAGGTGGCGGTGGTGCTGGGCTACGGTGACGTCGGCAAGGGCTGCGCCCAGGCGCTCAAGGGCCAGGGGGCCCGCGTGATCATCACCGAGATCGACCCGATCTGCGCCCTCCAGGCCGCGATGGAAGGCTACCAGGTCACGACGCTCGAGGACGTGGTCGAGACCGCCGACATCTTCATCACCGCGACCGGCAACAAGCAGATCATCGCGGCCGAGCACATGGCCCGGATGAAGGACAAGGCGATCGTCGGCAACATCGGCCATTTCGACAACGAGATCGACATGGCCGGCCTCAAGAAGGTGAAGAGCATCAAGCGGGTGAACATCAAGCCGCAGTACGACGAATGGGTCTTCCCCGATGGCCACAGCGTGCTGATCCTGGCCGAGGGCCGGCTCCTCAACCTGGGCTGCGCCACCGGCCACCCGAGCTTCGTGATGAGCTCGTCGTTCACCAACCAGGTGCTGGCGCAGATCGACCTGCACCTGCACGCGACCGGCAAGCCGACCGTGTCCGGCACGGCGTACAGCGAGCGGAAGGTCTACACCCTTCCGAAGAAGCTGGACGAGAAGGTCGCGCGGCTCCACCTGGAGAAGCTCGGCGTGAAGCTCACCCGGCTGAGCCAGGAGCAGGCCGACTACATCGGCGTACCGGTGGACGGGCCGTACAAGGCGGATCACTACCGGTACTAGTCGTCCCGCCCCGCTCCGTCAGGCGACAGGCCCGCACTCCGGTGCGGGCCTGTTTCGTTGGCACGGCGCGCGGACGCGGGCGCTACTCCGCGTTGAGGGCCCGGGCGGGGTCGAGACGTGTGCCGCGCAGCACCGGCGGGAGGATGGCGAGCAGGGCGACGGCGGCGAGGATTCCCGTCACCAGCGCGTAGGTGAGTGGATCGAACGGCGTGATGTCGAACAGCATCGCGGCCAGGAAGCGGCTCGCCCCGGCCGCGCCGACCAGCCCCACCAGGGCCCCGATCGCCACGAGCCGGAGCCCGCCCAGCGCCGCCGTCCGCACCAGCTGGCCCCGCCTGGCACCGAGCGCCGCCCGGAGCGCCAGCTCCCGCTGCCGGAGCGAGACCGAGTAGGCGAGGAGCCCGTAGAGGCCGAGCGCGGTGAGCAGGAGCGCGAAGACACCGAAGCCGCTCAGGAGCGATACCGGGAGCCGCTGCGGCGCCAGCAGCCGGTCCAGCGCCCCGTCGAAGGTCCCGAACTCGAGGGCCACGGCGGGATCGATCGCGCGAAGCCGCTCCCGGGCGGCGGGAATGAGTCCTGCCGGCGGCGTCGCGGTGCGGGCCACCGCCGTCATCGCGGTGGTGTACGCCGGGACCTGTCGGAAGAGCACGTACATCTCGGGCCGCGGGTCGATGTAGGGGCCCCACTGCCGGAGGTCCCCCACCACGCCGACGATCGTAAGCCAGGGCGCCGGTTCCCCCGCGGGGCCGCGCTCGAATCCGGTCGCGCGGAACCGCTGCCCGACCGGGCTCTGCCCCGGCCACCCGACCCTGGCCGCGGCACGGTTGATCAGGACCACCCGCGGACCATCGGCGAGATCGGTGGAAGCGAACTCCCGGCCCTCGAGGAGCGGAACGCCGATCGCCCGAAGGTACCCCTCGCTCACCGCGCGATACCCGAAGCCGTCCGGCGCGCTCACGCCGTTCTCCAGCTCCACGAGACTCGTCCCCGCGAGCTTCATCGGAACCCAGGTGGCCACGCCACTCCCGGTGACGCCCGGGAGCGCTGCCAGCTCGCGACTCACCTGGTCCCAGTACGCCACCCGCCGCGCGGGATCGGTGCGATAGCGTTGATCGGCGAGGGTGGCCGAGACCGTGAGCACACTGGTATCGAACCCGAGGTCCCGCGAGAGCAGGTGCTGGAGGCTCCGGATCAGGAGCCCCGCGCCGGTCAGCAGCACCAGCGCCAGGGCGACCTCCGCCGCGATGAGCCCGCCGCCGGGCAGCCCCCGTCCACCGCGAACCGTTCCCCGCCCGCCGGCAGAGATGAGCCCCGCGAGCCGGGGCCGCGAGGCCTGGAACGCGGGCGCCAGACCGGTGACGAGTCCGGCGCCCACCGAGAGGACCACCGCGAACGCCATGATTCCGAGATCGAGCGTCACCTCGCCCGAGCGCGGGATCCGCTCGCCCCAGAGGTGCAGGACCCCGCGCAGCCCGCCCCAGGCGAGCAGGATGCCGAGGCCCCCTCCGATGAGTCCGAGGAGGCCATGCTCCACCAGGACCTGCTGTACCAGCCGCCCCCGGTCGGCGCCGAGGGCGGCACGAACGGCGGTGTCCCGGGACCGCCCGAGCCCGCGCGCGAGATGCGCGGCCGCGAGATTGGCGCACGCGACCAGCAGGACCAGCACCACCGCCCCCATCAGGATCACCAGGTACCCGGCGGTGTCACCCACCACCACGTCCTTGAGCGGGCGCACCGGAACACCCCACGAGTACCACGCCTCCGGACTCCCGGCCCGGATCCCGCGGGCGATCCCGTCGAGTTCGGCGCGGGCCTGCGCCGGGGTCACCCCAGGCGCCAGCCGCCCGATGGCGTACCAGTTGATGCTGTTCCGGAGCGCCCCGCTCTCCGGCACGACATGGACGGGCAGGAAGACCTGTGCCTCCGCGGGGAAAGCCTGCGCCTGCCGCACGACGCCCACCACCTGGTAGGACCGCGCATCCACCGTGATGGCAGGCAGGCCGTCGCCCACACCGTGCGGCATCCGGCGCCAGAAGCCCTCGCTCACGACCGCCACCGGCGCCCGTTCCCGCACTTCCTCGGCCGTGAAGGACCGGCCGGTCACGAAATCGGCCTGGAGGACCCGGAAGTAGTCGGAGGTGACGAGCTCACCGTCGACGCGGACCGGCTCGTCGCCCAGCGTGACGGCCATGCGCCGGCCCATGTGCAGCGCCGTCGACTCGAGCGTCCGCGAGCCGCGCTGCCAGTCGAGCCAGTTGGCGGACGAGACCACCGGGATCGCGGTAGCGTTCGAGTCGAGGCTCTCGAGTCCCACCAGCCGGTCGGGGCGGGGAAAGGGCAGCGGCCGGAGAATCACCGACCGCACCAGCGTGAAGGTGGCGGTGGTCGCCCCGATCCCGATCGCCAGCGTGGCGATCGCCACCAGGGTGAAGCGGGGGGAGCGACGGATCTGCCGGCCAGCGAGGCGGAGGTCGGCGAGGAGCGCATCGACCCGGGCGCGCTGGCGTCGGGTCGTCACTCGGCGGCGCGCGCTCCGCCTCAGGGATTCCCGCGCCGCGGGCAGGTCCCCGAACCGGCGGATGGCCTCCCGCCCGGCCGCCTCCGGCGTCATCCCCGCCCGCACCAGCTCCGCGACCCGGAGCTCGAGATGGGTCTCGATCTCCTGCTCGGCTTCTTCCTCGGGGGTAAGCTCCCAGGCGTCCCGCGCCGGCCGCACCCGCCGCCACCAGTCGCTCAGCGCCATGGGTCGTACTCCGGTGAGGACGCCATCACGGGCCCCGCTTGGCGAGCGCGAGGATCGCGGAGACGGACCGGGTGTAGCGGCTCCAGACCTCGCCCTGACGCCGCAAGTGGCGCGTCCCCGCGGGGGTCAGCCGGTAGAAGCGCGCCCGCCGGTTGTGGTCGGTGACGCCCCACTCGGCCTCGACGAGGCCGCGGGATTCCATGCGCTGCAGCGCCTGGTAGAGCGCGCTGTCCTCGACGCCAAGGTCGCCGCCGGAGCGCCGCTCCAGCCAGCTGGCGATGCCGTAGCCGTGCATGGGACCCCAGCTCAGCGCCTTGAGGATGAGGAGGTCCAGCGTCCCCTTGAGCAGTGGCAGCTCGTCGCGTTCGGCACTCACCTGAGCATGCTCCCCGTGTGTTCTCAGGTATAGTGGGATCCGCCCGGGCGTCCGTCAAGTCCGGCCCCTGTTACCTTCCAGCACCTCTCAACCCCCACACCGATGCCCCGTCATCCCGCCGGATTCGCGCTCGTCCTGCTCACCCTCGCCGCCGTCCCCGCCGTCGCCCAGTCGGACGGCCGGATCACCCTGGACCAGATCTACAACACCGACTTCTTCAGCACCCAGCCGGTCCCGCCGACGCGGTGGACGCCGGACGGCCAGGCCTACTTCTACTACCAGCGTCGTCCGGGCGCGAAGGGACCGGACATCGTCCGGATCCATCCGGAGACCGGCGAGGTCACGGTGCTCGTGAAGAGCGAGGAGCTGGTCCCGGCCGGGGACTCGCTGCCGCTCCGCCCGCAGAGCTACCGCTTCTCGGACGACAACCGGAAGCTCCTGCTCTTCACCAATACCCAGCGGGTCTGGCGGCTCAACACCCGCGGAGACTACTGGGTCCTCGACCTCGACCGGCACACCCTGAAGCAGCTCGGCGGGCGCGCGGCGAAGCCGGGGACGCTCATGTTCGCCAAGTTCTCGCCCCAGGGTGACCGGGTGGCCTATGTGCGGGAGCACAACCTGTACGTGGAGCGGCTGAGTGACGGCCGGATCACGCCGCTCACGCGGGACGGCAGCACCACCACGATCAACGGCACCTTCGACTGGGTCTACGAGGAGGAGTTCGCGGACCGCGACGGCTTCCGCTGGAGCCCGGACGGCACCCGGATCGCCTACTGGCAGCTGGACGCGAGCGGGATCCGGGACTTCCTGCTGATCAACGATACCGACAGCCTCTACAGCTTCGTGAAGCCGGTGCAGTACCCCAAGGCCGGCACCACCAACTCGGCGGTGCGCGTCGGGGTGGTGAGCGCCGCGGGCGGCCCCACCCGCTGGCTGCAGGTGCCGGGCGACCCGCGGAACATCTACATCGCGCGGATGGAGTGGGCGGCGAACAGCAACGAGGTGGCGCTGCAGCACCTGAACCGCCAGCAGAATACCCTGACCGTCCTGCTGGGCGACGCGCGGACCGGCCGGGTCGCGCCGGTCCTGGTGGACCGCGACAGCGCCTGGGTGGATGTGGTCGACGACTGGAACTGGCTCGACGGCGGCCGGCGATTCCTCTGGCTGAGCGAGCGGGACGGCTGGCTCCACGCCTGGACCATCAGCCGGGACGGCACGGACCAGAAGCTCATCACCCCGGGCGACTTCGACATCGCGCAGGTGCTGTCGGTCGACGTGGCGGGCGGGTGGCTCTACTTCACCGCCTCGCCCGACAACCCGACCCAACGGTACCTGTACCGTGCGCGCCTCGATGGCAGCGGGGCGGCGGAGCGGCTCACCCCGCAGGGCGAGAGCGGGACACACAGCTATCAGATCGCGCCAGGGGCGCGGTTCGCGATTCACACCTGGTCGAGCCTCGGGATCCCCCCGACGGTGGAGCTGGTGAGACTGCCGGAGCACACCGTAGTCCGCACCCTCGCCGACAACGGCGAGCTCAAGACCCGCCTCGCCACCCTCAGGCTCGGACCCTCGAAGTTCGTGCGGGTGGACGCAGCGCCCGGGGTCGCGCTCGACGGGATCGTGATGTACCCGGCGGACTTCGACTCGACGAAGAAGTACCCGGTGCTGTTCTTCGTCTACGGCGAGCCCGCGGGCACCACCGCCGACGACTCGTGGAACGCCTGGAACCCGTGGCACGCGATGCTGACCCAGATGGGGTACGCGGTCGTCACGCTCGACAACCGCGGCACCCCGTCGCTCCGCGGCCGCGCCTGGCGTAAGGCGATCCATCGCAGGATCGGGATCCTGAACTCGCAGGACCAGGCCGGGGCGGCGCACACGATCGCGAAGTGGGCCTGGGTGGACTCCACCCGGTTCGGGATGTGGGGCTGGAGCGGGGGCGCCTCCACGACGCTCAACGTGATGTTCCGCTACCCCGGCTTCTTCCGCATGGGGATGGCGGTGGCGCCGGTGCCCGATATGCACCTGTACGACACGATCTACCAGGAGCGCTACATGGGGCTCCCGCAGGAACACGACGAGGACTACAAGGCGGGCTCGCCCATCACCTACGCCGCCCAGCTCACCGGCGACCTGCTGCTGGTCCACGGGTCGGGGGACGACAACGTCCATTACCAGGGCACCGAACGCCTGGTCAATGCCCTGGTCGCGGCTGGGAAGCCGTTCCAGCTGATGGTCTATCCCAACCGGACCCACGGGATCTACGAGGGTGAGGGCACCACCCTGCACGTCTTCTCGCTCCTCACCCGGTTCCTGACCGAGCACCTCCCGGCGGGGGGCCGCTAGCCTCTCCCGCCTGCAGCTCACCGGCGCCATCCCGGCGCCGGTGAGCCGGCGCGGCGCATTGACGCACCGCGGGGCCGCCGCTTCCTTACCGCATGATCGCCGCACCGCCCAACCTGCGGGCCCATCATCTCCTCGACGACTTTCTCCGCGAGCCGGGGGGACCCGCGCTCGCCGCGATCTTCCGCTGGGTGCTCGACGCGTCACCCCATCGCGCCGGCATGGAGATCCCCCGCACCCGACGCCTCGCGCTGCTGGGGGAGGTCCTGCGCGATCACCCGCGCCAGGCCGAACTGCACGAGGCGCTGCGGGCCGCGTGGGTGGGCGGCGATCCGGTCCGCCTCCTCGCCGAGGCGGGACTGCCGGCGCACATCACGCTCCTCAAGGAGAGTGTCGAGCGCATGGTGGACCGGCTGGTGCCCCGGCTCGAGCGCCAGAACGACATCTACGTCCTGCTCGATGGCCTGGGCCTCGACGAGGCAGACGCCACCTGGTTCGAGACGCTCCCACCGGAGGCGGTGGCCCCGTGGCGCCGGCTCTTCTCCTTCCCCGCGCCGCTGCTACTCGCCGCGGCCCGCCTGGTGGCGCTCCGCGTGGCGGCCACCGGCGTCGCTCGTGAGCTGCTGGATCTCGCTGCCGGGGACACCGAGGGGGACTCCCCTTTCCTGGCGCTGCCACGGGAGACCGACGCGCTGGCGGCGAACCTGCACGACGACGACCGGTGGGAGCGGTGGATCGCGGTCCAGGAGGCGTGCCTCGCGCAGGTGCGCCGGGCCCACGATCTCCTCGAGCAGCGTGGCATCTCCACCGACCTCATTTACCGGCTGGAGCTGATCGAGGCGGGGCTCGACCGCCTCGACGACCTCGTGTCGGTCGCGGCCGGCCGCCGCGATGGGCCGCTCTTCGCCGGCGAGCTCGTCCGCGGGGCGATCCGCCAGCGGGGCATCCGGTCGCTCGCGCGGACGGCGATCAAGCGGCTCGCCCGGAAGGTGGTGGAGCACACCGGCGAGACCGGCGACCACTACGTGGTGCGGAACCGGGCCGAGTGGAAGGCGACGGGACGCGCTGCCGCGGGCGGCGGGGTGCTGACCGCGTTCACCGCGCTCGGCAAGTACGCCCTCGGGGCGCTGCCCCTGGCCCCGCTGGTCGCGGGGCTGGGGCTCGCGCTCAACTACGCCGTGAGCTTCGTGGCGATGCAGCTGCTGCACTTCACCCTCGCCTCCAAGCAGCCGGCGATGACCGCCGCGGCGCTGGCCGGCTCCCTGGAGCGGCGGGACGAGGTGGAGGGCCAGGTCGAGCTCGTGGCCGGAATCACCCGGTCCCAGGTGATGGCCACGATCGGGAACGTGCTCTTCACCATCCCGGTCGCGCTCGTCCTGGTGCTGCTCTGGGCCTGGGCCCGCGGCGAACCGATGCTCGGCCTCGAGACGGCACACCACACGGTGGATGCGAACCACCCGTTCCGGTCGTTCACCCTGCCCTTCGCGGCGCTGACCGGCGTCTTTCTCTGGATGTCGAGCCTGGCCGCAGGATGGGCCGCCAACTGGAGCGGGTACCGCGGGCTGCCGGAAGCGCTGGCGCGGCATCCCGGGCTCCGCGCGGTGGCGGGCGCCGAGCGGGCCCGCGCAGTGGGACACTTCGTCGACCAGAACCTGAGCGGGATCGTCGGCTACATCGTGCTCGGCCTCCTGCTCGGCTTCATGCCGGTGGCCTTCCACTTCGCCGGCCTGCCCATCGAGGTCCGCCACGTGACGCTCCAGACCGCGAGCTTCACGCTCGCCGCCGCGTCGCTCTACCTCAACGACCCCCAAGCCTTCCACCCGAGCATCATCGCCTGGGGCATCACGAGCATCCTGCTGATCGGCGCGCTCAACTTCGGCGTGTCGTTCGCGCTCGCCCTCCGGACCGCGATGCGGGCCCGTGATCTCGGGCGCGAGGAGCGGGCCCGGCTCTGGGCGGCGATCCGCGCGGCGTTCCGCGAGAATCCCGGCCGCTTCCTCTGGCAGCCTCCCGCCTGAGGAGGTCCCTCACTCCGCGCGGAGGGCGGTGAGCGGACTCACCCGGGTCGCACGCCAGGCCGGCAGCGCCCCCGCAAGCGCCGCGATGACGAGCAGCACCACGCCTACCCCGGCGTAGACCGCCGCCTCCCTCGCCGACGTGCGGAAGAGCAGCGGTTGCAGCCGGGGGCTACCGGCGAACGCCACCAGGACGCCCAGCGCCACCCCCATCCCCACCAGCGCGAGGCCGTCCCGTGCCACCAGGGCGACGAGCCGTGAGGGCCGCGCCCCGAGCGCGCTCCGGAGGCCAAGTTCCGGTGTGCGGTTCGCCACGCCGTACGAGAGGAGGCTGTACAGGCCGATCGCGGCGACGATGAGGGCGAGCCCGCCGAACGCGGTGAACAGCGTGGCCCCCATGCGCCAGGAGCGGAACTCGGGGTCGAGCAGGGCCTGCATCGGGGTAAGCTCGATCCAGCGGATGTCGGGACCCGCCTCGAGCAGCGCGGCCCGCGCCGGCCCGATCAGGCCCACGGGGTCGCCGCTGGTACGAACGAAGAAGGCGTCGGGCGCGGCGCCGCCCGGGTACTGCGTCAGGGGGACGTAGTACTGCATCCGGCTCCCCGAGGTCAGGCTGTTGCGCTGGACATCCCGCGCGACCCCGACCACCTCGGTGCACGGCATCGTGTCCCCTCCGATTCGGAGACACTTGCCGAGGGCCCGCTGTCCCGGCCAGAGGAGCGACGCCATGGTCTCTCCCACCACCGCCACCCGGGCCGTGCCCTCACGATCCTCCGGGCTGAACCCGCGGCCCTGCAGCATCGGCACGGCAAGCGCGGCGAAGTAGTCGGCGCTCACCCCGTCGATATACGGGCCGCCGGTGGCGACCGTCGGGAGCGAGTCGAGTCCCGGCACGCTCAACTCTTCCGCCCAGTTGCTCCGGAACGGGACCGCCGAGCTGTACCCCACCCGCTCCACACCCGGCAGCCGAGCGATCCGCTCCGCCGCGAGCGCGAACACCTCGCGTCGCCGCGCGGGTTTGGTTTCCCGGGGGAAGGTCGGCGCGATGAGGAGCACCTTCGACGGATCCATGCCGAGGTCCAGCGACTTCACCCGGTGAAAACTCAGCAGGAAGAGGCCCGCGCCGACCAGCAGGGCCGCGGAGAGCGCCGCCTGGGTCACGACCAGTGCCCCCCGCAGCACCGAGCGGCGGCTTCCCGACTGGCGGGTGCCGGACTTGAGGGCCTCGAGCAGCTCGGGGCGGCTCTCGAGCCAGGCCGGGATCACCCCGGCGAGGAGGCCCGCGAGGAGGGAGATCGCGATGCTGAAGCCCACCAGCCGCCACGAGAGCGGGCCGCTCCCGTCCCAGGCCAGACTGGGGAAGAGCAGCTGGCGGATGGCCTCGCCGCCCCAGAGCGCGAAGACCACGCCGGCCGCGCCCGCCACGAGCGCGAGGAGGATCGCTTCGACGAGGAGTTCACCGAGGAGGCGTCCCCGTCCGATGCCGAGGGCGAGACGCACCGCGACCTCCCGGCGGCGGCGGATGGCACGGAGCAGCAGCAGGTTCGCGACGTTGGCGCAGGCGACCACCAGCACCGCGAGGCTCACGCCCGCGATCCAGAGCGAGACGTGCGCCTCGGGCGGGCTGTCGGGTCCCCGCGCCTCGAGCAGGGGCCCGATCAGCACCCGCGCGTTCCGGTCGTAGCGGGGGTCGTCGGCGTGGGCCGCGCGGTGAAGCGCCGTGGCCATCTCCGCCGCACGCGTTACCTGCGTGCCAGGCGCCAGACGGACGAGACCCTCGAGCCAGTGAATTCCCCGGCTCGTCTCCCAGGGGCCGCCGACCATCATGCGGGCCGCGGGACGGAGCGGGAGCCAGGCATCCACCCGCTCGGGACTGGGGCCGGCGAACCCCGGCGCGGTCACCCCGATCACGCGGAAGTGTCCGTCACCCAGCGCCAGGGTGCGGCCAAGCACCCCCGGATCGCCCCCGAACTCGGAGCGCCAGAAGCCGTGCGAGAGTACCACGACCGAGGCACCGGGATCGGTCGAATCATCGGCGGAGACGAAGAGCCGTCCGAGCGCGGGGTCGACGCCGAGGAGGGGGAAGTAGTTCGGTGTGACGAGTTCGACACGGACGTCCCGGCTGGCGGGGCCGTCGCCATAGGCAAGTCGAGCCGGGCGGACCGCGGCCACCCGGGCAAACGCGGGCGACTGCTCCAGGTCGCGGATGTCGCTGTAGGAGACGGTCGAGCTGAGACGAAGCTGACCGAGGAAGCTTCGCTCGACATACATCCGTCGAACGGTGTCCGGGTCGCGGATCCCCGCGGGGGGACGGAGCATGAGCCGGTCCAGCACGCCGAACATCGCCGCGTTGACCCCGATGCCGAGCCCGAGCGTCAGCGCGATCAGCAGGGTGAAGGAGGGACGGCGCCAGATGCCGCGCCACGCCTGCGCCAGCATGCGGTGCAGGTCCTCGAGACGCAGGCGCCAGCGACGGCCCTCCCGGCGCGCCTCGGCGATTTCCCGGAGCGTCTCGCGGTAGACGGTGACGTCCCCGAACCGCCGCCGGCCCTCCTCCTCCGCCGCGTCGCGGGACCAGCCGCGCGCCACGAGTTCCTCGATGGTCCGATCGAAGTGGAAGGCCAGCTCGGCGTCGATCTCCTCGGCCACCCCCCGGTCGAGATGCAGCCAGCGCCGGATGCCCGCGATGCGGCTCATCTCACCCTCCCTCCGCCGCGCGCAGCACCTTGAACACCGCCTCGGCGTAGCGGGTCCAGCGGCTGGTCTCCGCATCGAGCTGGCGGCGACCCTCCCGGGTCAGGGCATAGTACTTGGCCCGCCGGTTGTTCTCGCTCACGCCCCAGTCGGCGTCGATCCAGCGGCGGCGCTCCAGCCGGTGCAGGGCGGTGTAGAGGGCGCCCTCCTCGATGGCGAGGGTGTCGTCACTGGTGTCGCGGATCCAGCGGGCGACCGCATAGCCGTGGCGCGGGCCGAAGAGCAGCGCCTTGAGGACGAGCACATCGACGGTGCCCTGGAGCAGGTCGAGCGCGGGTGTGGAGGTCGCCAGGAGGCCTTCCCCTCAAACGTTGAGGGGAAGATGGGACGCGGCGTCGTGTCCGTCAAGAATCCCGCGAAACCCGGTGCCCGTCCGCCGAGTAGTGTTCCCATCTGCAACCGGTACCCGAGCCCGCGCACGGAGACGACGCGGTATCGCGGCCGGGGCCTGCCCTGCAACCTTTTGCAGGAGCCATCGGTCTAAGTCCATTCCGGCTGACCGCGGCCGATCAATCCACCCACCGAGACGAGCCAGGGCATCGCGATGCGACACATCAGATTGGCGTTCCGGACCCTCTTCAGAACGCCGTTCGTCACCGGCGTGGCGGTGCTGTCGCTGGCGCTCGGCATCGGCGCGAATGCGGCCATCTTCTCGCTGTTCGACCAGCTCCTCCTCAAGCCCCTGCCGGTCCCGCGCCCGAACGAACTGGTGAGCCTGTCCGCACCCGGTCCCAACCCCGGCTCCCAGTCCTGCAACCAGGCGGGTGACTGCACCGCGGTCTGGAGCTACCCGATGTTCCGGGATCTCGAGCGGTCCCAGACCGTCCTCACCGGTCTCGCCGCGCACCGGCTCTTCGGCGCGAGTCTCTCCTACAAGAACGAGCCGCTGACGGGCGACGGGGTCTTCGTCTCAGGCTCGTACTTCAAGACCCTCGAGCTCACCCCAGCGCTGGGACGCCTGATCGGGCCCTCGGAGGACGAGACCATCGGCGGGCACTTCGTCACCGTCCTGAGCTACAGCTACTGGGCGGCGCACTTCGGCTCCGATCCGGGCGTGGTCGGGCAGACCCTGACGGTGAACGGCCACCCGATGGAAATCATCGGCGTCGCCCCGAAGGGTTTCGAAGGCACGACCCTCGGC
>DASZPT010000124.1:0-14788 GCA_035549935.1 Gemmatimonadales bacterium | reverse complement strand
CGCATGGTGCTCCGGCAGGGCGCTGTGCTCGCGCTCGGTGGCATCCTGGTGGGACTCGGCGTCGGACTCGCCGCGGCGCAGGCTCTCCGCTCCACGCTGTACGGCGTCTCGGCGGCCGATCCCGTCACCCTGATATTCGCGGCGCTGCTCCTGGGCGGGACCACCCTCGCGGCGTGCTACCTCCCGGCCCGGCGCGCGGCGTCGGTGGACCCGGCGCGCACGCTGGGCGATAGTTAGCGGCCGATCTCGACCGGCGCGGGCGCGGCGGGATCCGCCGGCGCCGGCACACCGGCACCGCCCATGAGGCGGGTGAGCGCCGCCCGATCGAGCGTCTCGTGCTCCAGCAGCTCGCCGGCGAGGCGCTCGAGGAGCGCACGGTGCTGCTGGAGCAGGGTGCGGGCCCGGTCGGCCGCGGCCACGAGCAGCGAGCGGACCTCGCGGTCCACCATCCTCGCGGTTTCCTCCGAGACATCCTTCGGGCGGGGGAACTCCGGCCCGAAGGGCGCGGCGACGGGATGTTCTCCGATCGCCACCGGCCCCACCGCCGGGCTCATCCCGAAATGCATCACCATCCGGCGGGCGAGCTCGGTCGCCTGGGCGAAATCCTGTGCCGCCCCGGTCGTCACCTTCTCCGGCCCGAAGACCAGCTCCTCCGCCGCCCGCCCCGCCTGCGCCACCGCCAGCCGGCCCAGCAGGTAGTCGCGGCTGTAGCTCCGGCGGTCTTCCTCCGGGAGCGTGAAGGTGAGGCCGAGCGCCGCCCCGCGGGGGACGATCGAGACCTTCTGGACCGGATCCTGGCCCGGAGTGAGCAGGTTCACGAGGGCGTGGCCCGCCTCGTGGCAGGCGGTGAGCCGGCGCTCGGCGTCGGTGAGGACCAGGCTCCGCCGCTCGATGCCGAGGGTGACCTTGTCGCGCGCGTCCTCGAAGTCCTGCTGCTCCACCTGGTCTTCCTGGCGCCGGGCCGCGAGGAGGGCCGCCTCATTGACGAGGTTGGCGAGGTCGGCGCCGGAGAGACCGGGCGTGCCCCGCGCGAGGGCGGCGAGGTCGACGCCCGGCGCCACCGGCACCTTGCGCGCGTGAATGCGGAGGATCTGCTCGCGGCCCTTCACGTCGGGCAGCTCGACCATGATCCGCCGGTCGAACCGTCCGGGGCGGAGCAGGGCCGGATCGAGCACATCGGGCCGGTTGGTCGCCGCGAGCAGGATGATGCCCTCGCTCGGCTCGAAGCCGTCCATCTCCACGAGGAGCTGGTTCAGGGTCTGTTCCCGCTCCTCGTGGGTGCCGGTCAGGGCCGCCATCCCGCGCGTCCGCCCCACCGCGTCCAGCTCGTCGATGAAGATGATGCAGGGCGCGTGCGCCTTCCCCTGGGCGAAAAGATCGCGCACCCGCGCCGCGCCGACGCCGACGAACAGCTCCACGAAGTCGGAGCCCGAGATGGTGAGGAAAGGCCGCCCAGCCTCACCCGCGGTCGCCCGCGCGAGCAGGGTCTTGCCCGTGCCCGGCGCCCCGACCAGCAGGACCCCCTTGGGCAGCCGGCCGCCGAGCCGCTGGAAGCGACCGGGGTTGCGGAGGAACTCGACCAGTTCCTTGAGCTCGGTCTTCGCTTCCTCGACGTTCGCCACGTCGGCGAAGGTGATCTGCGGCGTCTCGGGCGAGGCCAGCCCGGTCCGTGCCCGGCCGAACGCCAGCGCCTGGGCGCCGCCGGCACGCGCCTGCCGGAGGAAGTAGTACCAGACCGCGCCGATCAGGACCCACGGCACCAGGCCGATCAGGATCCCGGCCCACCCGGAGCTGCTCGCACCGCCCTCGACGGCGACCCCCCTGGCCTCGAGCCGCGCGACCAGCGGCGCGGCGTCGGTGAACGGCAGCACCACGCGGAAGTTCCGGACTTCCCGGGTATCGATCCGGATCGGCGTCTTGAGCGTGCCGCTCAGTCCCCGGTTCTCGGGAACGATCAGGACCGAGTCGACATTGCCCTGGTCGAGCTGGGTCTCGAGCTGGCTGTAGGTGAGGAACTCCGCCGGGGCGCGCCAGGGCGCGAACTGCAGGTAGAGCAGCAGGAGCAGCAGGACGATCGGCCAGAGACGCCAGAGACTCGGCCGCGCTGGCCGCGCGGGGGGACGGGTGGACGGTGTGGTCTCGGGCATGGGCTCCTCCGCGACCCCCTACCCTCCCATCGGCGTGATGAGGAAAGGTTGAAGCCGTGGTGAGAGTTCAACGCCCCGATGACGTGACCGCCCGGTCGAGCGCCCGCGAGATGTTGCCGAGCCCGTCCGCCAGCTCGGTACTCGAGGGCCAGCCGAAGCCGATCCGCATGTAGCGGTCGTCCTGCTCGAACCAGTGCCCCGGGCCGACCCAGGTCTTGAACTCGCCGTTGAGCGCGGCATAGAAGCGGGAGAGATCGACGTCCACACCTGCCCGGATCCGGGGAAAGGCGACGACGCCACCACCCGGTTCCACCCACTCCATCCGCGGCTCCCGCGCGATCCACTCCGCCACCGTCCGCTTCCCCCGCGCCACCTCCGCCCGGATCGTCCCGAGCCCGGCGGTGCGCCGCCGGTAGACGCGGTAGCCGATCTCCTCGTCGATCACCGCGCCGGTGATCACCATCTGCTCCTTGGCGGCGAGGAACTGCTCGGTGAGGGACCGGTCGCGGGTGATGAGCCAGCCGAGCCGGAGACCGGGCAGGCCGTAGGCCTTGGAGAGGGAGGCGACGCTGATCACCCGCTCGCCCAGGACCGTGGCGAACGGCGGCGGCGCCACCGGGGAGAGGTCGCGGTAGGTCTCGTCGACCAGCAGCCAGGCGCCTTTGGCCTCGACCAGATCCACGAGGTCGCGCAGCGTCGCCGCATCGAGCAGCGTGCCCGTCGGGTTGTGCGGCGCGGTGACGCTGACAAGCCGGGTCCGCGGCGTCCAGTGCCGGGCGATGTCCTCGGCGGTGTAGCGCCACCCCCGCTCGAACGCCAGATCGACGAACGAGATGTCGCAGCCGATCGCCCGCGGGGTCTCGATGTTGGTGGCGTAGTTGGGGCGGAGCACCACCAGGTGATCGCCGGGCTCGAGCAGCGTGGTCGCGACGATGAAGAGCGCGCCCGCGGCCCCGGGGGTGAGCAGCACCTCACCGGCGCCGCACCCGGCCTCCGCCGCGAGCAGCTCGCGGAAGCCGGCATGACCGCGGTGGTCGCCATAGAGCAGCACCAGCCGGCCCAGGTCGAGCTCCAGCCCCAGGTCGCCCAGGACCCGGTCGCGCATGGAGCTCTCGGCCAGGTTGCAGGCGATGTTCCCGTAGCCGGTCTCCTCCGGCGATTCGACTTCGATCGGCATGCGGCGGTAGCGCACGGGGCCTCGTTTCCGGCGGGGCCAGCAATGTAACCGCGCGCCGGACCCGCCCCCCTAGCGCGGGACGCGGTTGCCGGGTATCACTCCCCGGACCATCGCCATCCTGTCCCGCCAGATTCAGGAGTGAACGGGCATGTCCCTCGGGTCGAGTTTCCTCGAGCAGGTCAACCAGGCCTTCGACAAGGCCGCCAGCTACACCCGGCATGATGCGACCCTGCTCGCCAACATCAAGGCGTGCAAGAATGTCTACTACACCAGCTTCCCCCTCAAGCGCGACGACGGCCGGATCGAGGTGATGCACGCCTGGCGGGCGGAGCACAGCCACCACAAGCTCCCCACCAAGGGCGGGATCCGCTTCGCCCCCGACGTCGACGCGGAGGAGGTCCAGGCGCTGGCCGCGCTGATGACCTACAAATGCGCCCTGGTCGATGTCCCCTTCGGGGGCGCCAAGGGCGGCATCCGGCTCAACGCCAAGCAGTACTCCCCGGCGGAGCTGGAGCGGATCACCCGGCGGTACGCCTTCGAGCTGGTCCGCAAGAACTTCATCGGGCCCGGCCTCGACGTCCCCGCGCCGGACATGGGCACCGGCTCGCGGGAGATGGCCTGGATCGCCGACACCTACAGCCAGCTCAAGAGCGGCGAACTCGACGCCCTCGCCTGCGTCACCGCCAAGCCGGTGAGCCAGGGCGGGATCCGCGGGCGCACCGAGGCCACCGGCCGGGGCGTCTTCTACGGCACCCGCGAGATCGTCTCGGTGGCGGAGGACATGAAGGCGCTGGGCCTCTCGACCGGGCTCGCCGGGAAGCGGGTGGTGATCCAGGGACTCGGCAACGTCGGCTATCACGCGGCCAAGTTCTTCCAGGAAGGCGGGGCGATCATCGTCGGGCTGGCGGAGTCGGAGGGCGGGATCGCCAATCCGAAGGGGCTCGACATCGAGCAGGTGATGGCCCACCGCAAGGAGCGGAAGAGCCTGGTCGGCGTCCCGGGCAGCACGGCCCTGGCCCGGCGCGAGGACGCGCTCGAACTCGACTGCGACATCCTGATCCCCGCCGCCCTCGAGCGGCAGATCCACGCGGAGAACGCCCCGCGGATCAAGGCGAAGATCATCGTCGAGGCGGCCAACGGCCCCACCACCCCGGAAGCCGACGAGATCCTCGCCAGGAAGGGAGCGATGGTCATCCCCGACGCCTACATCAATGCCGGCGGCGTGACGGTGAGCTACTTCGAATGGGTGAAGAACCTGGGCCACGTCCGCTTCGGGCGGATGTCGAAGCGGTTCGAGCAGGGCGCCTACGGCCGGCTCCTGGAGGCGGTGGAAGGCGTCACCGGCCGCAAGTTCACGCCGTCGGAGATCGAGCGTCTCACCCACGGCGCGAGCGAGGAAGACCTGGTCAACTCGGGACTCGAGGAGACCATGGTCACCGCCTACCACCCGATCCGCCAGGTCTGGAAGCAGCACGGCGGCAAGGTGGACATGCGGACCGCCGGCATGATCGTCGCCATCGACAAGGTGGCGGCGAGCTACGAGCAGCTCGGGATCTTCCCGTGAGCGGCACCCCGCCGGGGACCGGCCGCCCCTGAGCCCCTGGCCGGGAATAGACGCGGGGCGGCGCCGGTCGTGACAGGTATCCGCATCCGTCACGTCGCCCTCCCCGGCCATGGGCCCGCGGGGTGACCCGAGCCAGGGAGCCCCGATGTCCGATTCCCAGACCCTCCGACGCACGCTGGCGCTGCCGGGCCCGCGAGCCACGCACCGGATCTTTCTGACCGGCGCCACCGGCGTGATCGGCCAGCGGCTGATCCCGCTGCTCCTCGAGGCGGGCCACCAGGTGACCGCGGTCGGGCGCAGCCCCGAGAAGCGCGACCATCTCAGCCGGCAGGGTGCCCAGGCGGTGGAGGCCGATCTCTTCGATCCCGCCGCCGTCCGCCGGGCGATCGGCCGGTCGGATGTCATCATCAACCTCGCGACCTCGGTGCCGGCGGGGCTCCTCGCCCTCTGGCCCGGGGCCTGGAGCCCGATGGACCGGGTGCGCCGGCGGATCTCGGCGAACCTCGCGAACGCGGCGATAGAGCACACCGGGATCGCCCGTTTCGTCCAGGAATCCTTCGCGGGGATCTACGCCGACGCCGGTGCCGACTGGATCGACGAGTCGGCGGAGGCGCGGCCCGCCTCCTTCAACCGCTCGACGCTCGAGGCCGAAGCGAATGCCGCGCGCGCCGGCCGCGGGGGCACCGTCGCGGTCGTCCTCAGGTTCGGGCTCTTCTATGGAGAGAACGATGCCGTGACCGACCAGCTGCTCGGGAGCGTCCGGCGCGGGTGGTGGCCGCTCTTCGGCGATCCCGAAGGGTACAGCTCCTGGGTGAGTCACCTCGATGCGGCACGGGCGGTGGTCGCGGCCCTCCAGGTACCGGCCGGTCTCTACAACGTGGTGGACGACATGCCGCTCAAGCGACGCGTCCTGGCGGCGTCGCTGGCCCACCGGCTCGGGGTCCGCCCTCCGCGATTCCTCCCGCGGTGGGTGACCCGTATCGGGGGCCCGGTCGCGGGGAGCCTCGCCCGCTCGCTCCGGATCTCGAACCTCAGGTTCCGCAGTGCGGCGGCATGGGCGCCCCGCTACCCCACCGCGCTCGCGGGGCTCTCGGCCGTCGCGCGGACCGACGCCTAGAGCTCGAGGTCCGGGACGTAGTTCTGCTCCGAGCGCGGCGGCCGGACATACTGCTCCAGCTTCCGCTTCTTCCGCCGGGGAAGCTTGAGTGGGGGCGGGGTGACGTCCTGGTAGGGCACCGAGCTCAGGATGTGGGCGATGCAGTTGAGACGGGCGCGGCGCTTGTCGTCCCCCTCCACCGTCCACCAGGGCGCCTGCTTGATGTCGGTGTGGTGGAACATCTCGTCCTTGGCCCGCGAGTATTCCACCCACTTGCTCATCGACTCCAGGTCCATCGGCGAGAGCTTCCAGCGCCGCATCGGATTCCCCGAGCGCTCCTCGAACCGCCGTTCCTGCTCCGCGTCACTCACCGAGAACCAGTACTTGAGCAGGATGATCCCCGAGCGGACCAGCATCCGTTCGAACTCGGGGCAGCTCCGGAAGAACTCCTGGTACTCCTCCTCGGTGCAGAAGTTCATCACGTGCTCGACCCCGGCCCGGTTGTACCAGCTCCGGTCGAAGAGCACGATCTCGCCGGCCGACGGGAGGTGCTCCACGTAGCGCTGGAAGTACCACTGGGTCTTCTCCCGGTCGGACGGAGTGCCCAGCGCCACCACCCGGCAGCCGCGGGGGTTGAGCGGCTCGTGGATGCACTTGATGGCGCCCCCCTTCCCCGCCGCGTCGCGCCCCTCGAAGAGGATCAACACCTTCTGGCCGGTTTCCTTGATCCAGTACTGCATCTTCACCAGCTCGAAGTGCAGTTCCTTGAGCTTCGCTTCGTAGATCTTGCGCTTGAGGCGGTCGGGGCGCTTGGCCACGGATGGGTCCGGGTCGGAGACGTCCGAAAGGTGCGTTGCCCCGCCGACCCCCGCTACTGGGTCAGCGGCGGTTCAGGCCGGGGTGGCTTCGCCGGGTGACTGATCGACCAGACGTACGCGGCGACCGCCCGGGTGTCCAGCTCGTTCATCGGCGCCGATCCCCGGGCAGGCATCGGGTCACCGGTCACGGTGAGCTGCTCCGGGATCCCGTGGCCCACCTCCTTTACCAGCCACTCGTAGGTGCCGGGACCGTGCCACCAGATGGCATCGGCGAGATCGGGGCCGTAGGCAGTGCCTCGACCGGCCTTCCCGTGGCAGCGGCTGCAGTTGGCGGATCCCTGGAAGAGTGCCCGACCCCAGGCGATGGCGGAATCCGTCACCCCGACCGGGCGCTCCCGGGGCGTGACCTGGCCGAGGGCGGGCGTGGGACTGATCAGCGCGAGCAGAACGACGGCGGTGTACCGCATCGGAGGACCCTCACACAGAGGCATCCCCAAAGTCGCGCTGGAGCCCTGAGTGGGCCGTGAACCTGCCGTGAATCGCGCCCACGGTCACCGACCGCCACCCACGGCCCCTCAGGCATCGCGGAGCGCCGCGAGCAGCCCCTCGGTGTCCTCCCGGCAGGCGGGGCAGTTCGCGAGGTGGGTCAGGAACGCGTCGAACTCGGGGCCCACCGGCTCGCCGCGGAGGACGAGGTCGGCATAACGGTCGAGCACCGTGAAGGCCGATTCACACCCCGGGTCGGGGGCGCCATCGCCGAGCAGGCGACGACTCAGCGCGTCGCTCACCGGACCACCTCCCCGAAGCCATGATCGGCCAGCGCGCGCCGGAGCTTCCCCCGGGCATCGTGCAGCGTCTTGTAGATCGCGCCGCGGGTGCTGCCGAGCTGGTGCGCCAGCACGTCGATCGGCACTTCCTCGACCGCCGCCGCCATGAAGATCCTCCGCTGGTGCTCGGTCAGGCGCTCCTCCACCAGCCGGCCCAGCCGCACGAGCAACTCCGACTGCTCCAGTCGTGCGAGCGCCGATGGCGACCCGGCCGGGAGCGCCGCGAGCACCGCCTCGTCGCCATCGGTCCGGCGGTAGCGCCAGCTGTGGCGCCGGAGCCGGGTCGACACCTCGAAGATGGCGAACTTGCAGGCCCAGGTCGTGAACCGCGCCCTCCCCTGGTACTCCGGCAGCTTCCGCAGGATCGCCATCAGCGCGTCGTTCGCCGCCTGGACGCAGAGATCGTCCACTTCCTCCCGCCCGCGTTCCGGTATGCCGGATCGCCGGCGCACCGCCTCCGCCCGCGCGACCCTCAGGAGCAGCCCATGCAGCCGCCGGTGGCCCTCCGTCGCGTCGGTCGCGAGCAGGCGGAGCCACTCGACGGATTCGGCGTCGAGCGCGGGTCGGGGGGCTGCGGCTGGAGCGGTCATCGTCTCTGTAACCGACGACAACGCCGCCGGCCCCCGGTGGGTTCCCACCGGGGGCTCCGCACCCGCTCAGGCCATCCTGGCGGCCACCATCCGCTCCGACGGCGCCACCCGGGCCGCGTAGAACCGCCGCATCTCCTTCGCGATGAAGTCCAGGTGATCCTCGGTCGCGAAGTGACCCGCGTCGAGCCGGTGCAGCACGGCGTCGGGGATATCCTGGAGATAGGACTCGCCCCCGGCCGGGGTGAAGAAGGGATCCCCCTGGCCCCAGAAGATCAGCGTCTTCGGCGTGAGCTTCCGGAAGAGAGCATGCCACGTCGGGTACCGCGCGACGTTGTTCCGGTAGTCGTAGAACAGGTCGAGGTTGATACGGACCGCGTGCGGCCGGGCGAGGAAGGCGAGATCCGAGGTCCAGGCGTCGGGACTGATCCGCTCCGGGTGACGGCTCCCGGCGAGGTAGAAGAGATCGCGGATCGGCTCCAGGGTGAGGATCCCGGCCAGCGGCTTCTCGGTTTCGGGGGTGCGCTTCGCCCACAGGGCGCGGAACGGATCCCACGCCGCGCTGAGGCCGGCCTCGTAGGCATTCGTGTTCTGGATGATCTGCCACTCGATCGAGCCCGGTGACCGCTCCAGCAGGCGGAATCCCACCGGCCCGCCGTAGTCCTGCATGAACAGCCCGTAGCGGCCGATCCCCCTCGCGGCGAGGAAACGCTCGATGACCTCGGCGAACCGGTCGAAGGTGTAGGGGAAGGTCGCGGGATCGGGCCGGCTGCTGAGCCCGAAGCCAGGATAGTCGGGCGCGACGACATGGAAGGTGTCGGCCAGCGCCGGCACCAGGTCGCGGTACTGGTGCGAGGACGAGGGGAAGCCGTGCAGCAGCACGACGGTCGGCTGGGACGGATCACCCGCCTCGCGGTAGGCGATCTCGAGTCCGTCCACGGACAGGGAACGATAGGTCACGGCACGGGACACACGGTACCTCCTGCAGCCCCACGGAGCGGCGGCGGCTCCGTGGTCGTCATGAGGCTCCAGTCGCCGCCTCCTGGTTCGTGTACCAGTGAGCGGCGTGGACCGGCCGGATCTTACCCCGCGTGGTTCCGGGCGGCGCCGGAAGCAGCCCGAAGCTCGAGGTGGCCGCGGTTTGGGATGATGTCGGTCGGGCTGGCCTGCGTGCCCACGATCGCCGCGGCGTTGAGATACCCGTCATCGTCCCTGAGCAGCGCATGGGGGATCCGGGTGGTGACGGTCAGGCCGTCGTAGATCGGCCGGACCCGGCCCATCACAACGCCGGACGCGTCGAACACCGGGACGGTGGAGTCGGCGTCGATCTCCGCCAGGTCGAGCTGGAAGTCGGACCCCGTCCCGGTGGATGCGGAGTCCCGCCGGAACTCGTCCGCGATCGGCGTCGCTCCGGTTGTCGAGTCGAGGTCGGTGTCGAAGTCCACGAAGCCGATCATCGCGTTCGGGTCGCCGCTGGTGAGCGGGATCGGGGTGCTCGCGAAGCGCAGGACCACCGTGATGCCGCCGGTGTCCCGGGTGATGCTGAGGTCGGTCACGTCCCACTGCGGCCCCCGGTTGCCGAAGACGTCGCCGGTGGGGTCCGACACGTCGGCGGTCACCCGCCCGTCATCCCCCCCGGTGCTCGGCGCGGGTCCGGCAGCGTCACTGCCACACCCCGACCCGGCCAGGACGGCCAGCACGACCAACCCCAATCTCCACGAACCCATCTGAACGCTCCCCGATGACGGTTGCCCCAGTGACTCCCACGACGGTGGGCATATTCCCCCTCGATACAAGTGCGTCGAGACCGGCCAGGTTCCCGGGTTCCACCCCCGAAGCACGATGGCCCCCGCCGGACGGCGGGGGCCATGACTGGAATCGAGACGGACCGGAAGATTCAGAGCGCCCGCACCGCCCGGGCATCGAGAAAGAGCCAGACCTCTTCCGCGACGATCTGGTTGGACGTCAGCGTCTGGTCGAGGAAGCGGGCCAGGTCCCTGAGGCTCCCCACCCGCTGGCCCCTCAGATCGAAGAACATCCAGTGGGTCGTCCCCGCCGGCATGCTCCAGCGGCGCTGGGCCATCTGGATCCTGAGGTGCCCCGCGAGCGTCGCGATCCGGTCGAGCGGCCAGTTCTTCACCTCGACCGCGACGCACCTGGCCTCGTTGTAGAAGTCGGGGCGGGTGCTGCCGACCCGGTCCAGCCCGACCATCACCGGGCGGGCCATGCGCACCCCCTGCAGGTGGTCGTCCTGGTCGTTCCAGCCGCCGCCGTAGGTCTGTTCGAGGTGACGGCCGACATCCCGCTCGCTCAGGCGCCAGGGCGGGCGGTACAGGTGCGTCGAGCGGAATTCCTCGGCGGGCGCGAGAATCGGACGGGCCATGAGCGACTCCGGGGTGGCGGACCTCCAGAGAGACGCGCGCCAGCCGCGCTACTTCTCACCTCGGCTGGTAGCCCTGGCGGGCCAGCTCCTCGTCGGTGAGCTCCACCACATCCACGCGGAGGCGGATCGGAGTGAGGGGCGTATCGGTCGAGTCACGGGGCACCGCCACGATCCGCTCGACGACGTCCATTCCCTTGAACACCTGGCCGTAGACGGTGTAGTTCCCGTCGAGCCGCTTGAGACCGTTCTTGTTGGCCACGATGTAGAACTGGCACCCGGCCGAGAGCTTCTCGGGGTTGTCGTCGCGCCCCGCGCCGACCGCGCCGTACACGTGCCGCAGGCTGTCGTTGAACTCGGGGGCGAGGTTGTAGGGCGAGCCCGCGAAGCCCTCGGGCGTGTCGGGACATCCCCCCTGGGCCACGAAGTTGGGAATCACCCGGTTGAAGGTGAGGGAGTCCCAGTAGTGCCGGCCCGCGAGGCGGATGAAGCTCGCCTGGTGGCGCGGGGTCTGGGGATGGAGATAGAAGAGGATTTCTCCCAGGTCGGTGCGGATCCGGCCGACGGGATGGCGGACCGGGGTCGGCCCGGCCAGCGCCAAAAGGCTCACGACAGCGGGAACGAGCAGGTAACGGCGCATGGAAGTCCCGGGTTGAAGGCGAGGACTGGGAAGGTTCTGCCGAAGGCTCGCCGGGGCAAGCCCGGGGCTGGCCATGATACCGCCCCGCCGGAGTTCAACGGGAAACGCCGTGCCGCTCCCGCCTGTGTGATTTCCTCCGCGGTGCCCGTCTCACATGCCGAGAGAGCCGCCCGCCGCCGTACCGACGACAAGTTGGAATTGCTGCCCCCCGCGAGGGAGCGTCATGCGTGACCTGCACCGCGACAAGCGCGACCTGATCAACGAACTCGAAGGACTCCGCAAGCAGGTTGCGGATCTCAAACAGGCCGCCGCCGAACGCCGGCGGCTGGAGGAAGCGCTGCGACGGGAGGAGGAGCAGCTCCGGGCCCTGGTGGAAACCGCGCCGGTGCGGCTCTGCCTCCTCTCGCCCAGCGGCGAGCCCCTGGCCGCCAACCAGTCCTTCGCGCGGATGCTGGGGTACAGCTCGGCGGGTGAGCTGGTACGGTTGAGCCGGGAGCTCGGCCTCTGGCGCGAGACCCCCGCGCCGGCTGGTTCACAGCCGGTGTCGCTCGAGCTCAAGCGGAAGGACGGATCCGGGTGCACCGTGCCGGCCTTCCAGGCCGGCGGCGGCAGCGGCCCGATGGTCCTGGCAGTGGTCGAGGGCCAGGACCGGTGAGTGCCCCCGCGGGGGTACGCCTCACCCGGGCCGCGGGAGCCCCGGCCGGAGCGGGAGCGTAATCCCCTTCCACAACTGGTCGCGCATCGCCCGGGTGTGCGCCAGCGCCGCGAAGCCCGCCGGACTCACCTTGAAGACCCGGCGTGACGGCCCCGTGCCCCGGGCGCGGGTGGAGTCGATCAGCCCCTTGGCCTCCAGCCGATCGAGCGTGGCATAGACCGCGCCGATCGCCACGTCCCGCCCCGTGTGCGTTTCGATTTCCCGCCGCACATTCATGCCGAACGCGTCCGCGCCGGCGTGGAGGACCGCGAGCATCACCTGCTCCTCGAACGCCCCCAGCGGCGCGTTGTCCGACGGGACCGGTGTCTCGTCGCGTCCCATGATCAGGTGTCCCGGAGCACGGAAACCGGATCGGTGCGGCCGGCCCGCGCCGCGGGCACCAGCGCCGCCACACAGCCGACCAGCAGGAGCAGGAGCGGGGCCGCCGCCAGCGCGACCGGATCGGTGGGCGCCACACCGTACACGAATGGCCGCAACAACCCTCCAAGAAGACCGAACGCCCCCACGCCCGTCAGGATCCCGAGCAGGATCAGTCGAGCTGCCCGGCCCACGACCCGCCCGATGATCTGACCCGGCTGGAGCCCGAGCGCCAGCTGAATCCCCCAGTCGCGCTGCCGCCGGAGCACGAAGTGCGACATCACCCCATAGACCCCGATCGCGCCCAGGAACAGCGCCAGGCCGGTCACGATCGAGACCAGGGTCATCACGTTCCGCACCGGCCCCATCGACCGGGCGATCTCCGCTTCCATGGTCGTCGTCTGCGCGATCGCGACCCGCGGCGCCTTGCTCGCCACGAGCTCCCGCACCGCGCCCAGCGCCGCGAGCAGGTCGCGGCCCGGCTCGACCCGGAAGACCAGGGTCTGCCCCTGGGGCGTGAACGGCAGTGCCGTCGAGAGCATGTACCTGGCGGGCGCTGGCTCGTCGGCGAGCTGGCCCTCCTGCACGTCGCGCACGACGCCGACGACCTGGAGCCGGGTGGGCCCGAATCCCCCGCTCACCCAGCGGCCCAGCGGGGATCCTCCCTCGAAGAACTTCCGCGCCAGCGACTGGTTGATGACCACCGCCCCCAGCGCCGAGGAGTCCCCGGGCAGCCCGGGAAGCAGATCGGTCTCGTCGAGGAAGCGTCCCTCGACCAGCTCCGCGCCCATCGTCTGGAGATAGCCCGGGGAGACGACCCGGACCATCGTGGTCGTCGGGGGGAGATCGGGCTTGCCCTCGACGAGAATCCCGCTGTTCCAGCTCGCCGCGCGGACCGGCGGCTGCTGGGTGATGCCGGCCTCGACCACGCCGGGGAGGGAACGGACCTGGGCGAGCAGGTCGCCCAGCGCCCGGTCCCGCGCCGCGCGCGCGAGGTCCGATGGCAGCACCAGGTCCACTTCGCCGACCCCGCGGGCCGCGAACCCCGGGTCGATGGCGTAGAGGCGCGACACGCTCCGCGCCAGCACGCCGGCGCCGGCCGCGAGCAGCACCGCGATCGCGACCTCCGCCACCACCAGCGCGCTCTCGAGCCGGATCCGTCGTCCCGCGATCCCGGAGGAGCGGCCGGAGGCGAGGACGCCCTGCAGTCGCCCGTACCAGAGCGCCAGGACGGGGGCGAGGGAGACGGCGAGCGATGCGACGAGGGCCACCGCCATGGCCACGGCAAAGAGGGTCCAGTCGAGCGAGGCGGTCTCCGCCCAGGCCCCGAGTGGCAGGACATGCACCAGCAGCCTGAAGGATGCCGCGGCCACGATCGCACCGGCCATCCCCGCACCGGCGCCGACGAGGATCGCCTCGGCCAGGAGCTGCGTGGTGAGGCGCGCCCGGTCCGCACCCATCGCGGCCCGCACACCCAGCTCCACGGCGCGCCCCTCCACCTGCCCCAGCATCAGCGCGGCGACGTTGGCGCACGCGATGAGCAGGATCATGGCGAGCGCCACCAGCGCCGCCGTGATCGCCGGGCGGAGCGGCGCGATCACGGTGTCCGCCACCGAGAGAATCACCGGGTTCTTCGTCTTGTCCCACTGTGGCGGATACTGGAACCGCGCGCCCAGCCGGCTCGTGAGAGCGCCGATCGGCCCGTCCATCCGGCCCAGGTGGTTGCCGGGTGCCACCCGGCCCACCAGTGTGAAGTTCCCCGAGCGGTCCGCGGGGTCGAGGCGTTGCGGGAGCCAGACCCGCTCCGCCGGCGAGGGAAACCAGAAGCCGCGCGGCATAACGCCGATCACCGTGTGCGGGCGCCCGTCGAGCACGATCGACGAGCCGAGGATTTCCGGCGCCCCGCCGAGGTCACGCCAGAGCCCGTAGCTCAACACCGCGACGGGGGCGGCGCCGGAGACGTCGTCGGTCGCCTCGAAGGTCCGCCCGAGGAACGGGGCAGCGCCCAGGACGCTGAAGAGCTCGTGCGATGCCACCACGCCGGGGATCAGCCGGGCGGGCCCGCCGGCGCGCTCCAGCGTGACCGCCTGGTGATGGAACTGCGCCAGCTCGCTGAAGCCCGGCGTCCCCTCCCGCAGGAACGCGAACTCCTCCTGGCTCCAGCTGAGCGGCATCCAGAAGAGGCCGATGCCCTCCGGATCGGTGTATGGCAGGGGGCTCAGGAGGACGGCACGCGCAATCCCGGTGAGCGCGGCGGTCCCACCGACCCCGAGCGCCAGGGTGCCGACGGCGAGGAAGGCATACCACGGCCGGCGCAGGAGCCGGCGCGCCGCGAAGCGGAAGTCCATGATCCATTGTTCCACCGCCGGACCTCCGGTCCGAAAGGCGCTGGCATGGGGTTCGAACCCGGTGCGTCCGCGCCACCAGGCCCGCCGGAGGAGCGACGGCAGCGAGGCGAGCGCCTGGCGCCAGACCCACCA
>DASZPT010000123.1:0-7645 GCA_035549935.1 Gemmatimonadales bacterium | reverse complement strand
GATGCTGCCGCCGCCGCCCGTCAGCGTGAAGAGCACCGCCACCCCGGCCACGGCGTTCCCGTCGAGGTCGGTCACCTTGACCGAGGGGAGCGCGGCCGGCTGGCCGCCGGTGAGACCGGCCTGCGTCGTCGCGCTGTTGGCCGCGATGGCGCTGGCGGGGCCGGCGGTGAGCGTGATGTTCCCCGAGGTCACCCCGACAAGGCCCGCCGAGGAGAAGGCGAGCGTCTTGGTGCCCACCGTCGCCGCGATGCTGAGGTCGGCGAACGAGGCCTGGCCCGCCGCGTCGGTGTTGACGGTGGTGGTCCCGCCCAGGGTGCCGCCGCCGTTGAGGGCCACGGTGACGCCGATGCCGGCGGTGTTCACTGGCGTGCCGACCGCGTCCTGCAGCTGAATCACCGTGGCGGCGAGCGTGGCCCGCGCGGCCACCGTGGCCGGCGGCGCTGCCCTCGGTGAAGGTGACCGACCTCGACGGGAACGCCGTGGCCGGGGTGGCGGTGCTCTTCACGCTGACGGGCGGCGGCGGCAGCATCAGCGGCGCCACCCCGAACACCAACGCCAGCGGGATCGCGACCCTCGGCACCTGGACCCTCGGTTCCTCGGCCGGTGCGAATACCGTCACCGCCGCCGGGAACAGCGTCACACTGACCGGGGCCCCGATCACCTTCACGGTGAACGCCACGGCCCCGGTGTCCAATTTCAGCATCACGCTGCAGAACATCGGGCCGGCCTTGAGCCCGGCGCGGCAGGCGGCCTTCGAGAACGCCCGGCTCAAGTGGCAGTCCGTCATCATCGGAGAGGTGGCCGACGTCAACGTCAACGGATTCAACACCGGTTCGAGCTGCGCGAACCAGAACCTCACCGGGATCGTGGATGACGTCCTGATCCTGTTTACACTCGACTCGATCGACGGGCCGGGCCAGATCCTCGGCGCGGCGGGACCCTGTTTCGTGCGGACCACCGGCCGCCTGCCGATCATCGGCCTGATGCGGTTTGACACCGCCGACGTCGCCAACATCGAGGCGAGTGGCCAGCTCAACGACGTGATCCTGCACGAGATGGGGCACGTCCTCGGCTACGGCACGCTGTGGGACGACCCCCAGTTCAACTACCTGACCGGTGCGTGCAGCAACGCCCCGACCTACATCGGGCCGAACGCCCTGGCCGCCTTCACCGGCTCCAACGGCGGTACCGGGACCTCGGTCCCGGTCGAGAATTTCGCCACCGGCGGCTGCCCCAACGGCACCCGGGACTCGCACTGGGAAGAGGACGTCTTCAAGAGCGAGGTCATGACCGGGTTCATCTCCGGAACGGTGCGCCCGCTCAGCCTCACGAGCGTGCGGCAGTTCCAGGACCTCGGTTACCAGGTGAATCCGGGGGCCGCGGATGCATTCAACATCAACACTCAGCCGACGCTCCGCGCCGGCGAAACCGCGGGGCCCACGCTCCCGCTCGGCAACGACATCCTGAACATCCCGCTCTACACCCTGGACGATCAGGGCAGGGTACGCCTGCTGCGCGACAAGAAGTAACCCGTTCGCAGGGCCGGGTTGCATGCGCGGGATCGGGGGATTCCCCCGGTCCCGCGCGTGTTTGAGAGGCGTCAAACGCTGTTGCCCCTTGGCGATGCGGTGGGCCGCCGCCCGTCACCGGGGTGGTGTGGTCTCGGTCACGGCTATTCATGGCGCGGTGGTGAACTTTCCGTGAAGCCGTAGCACCTCGATTCACCTGCACATGCGAAGGTCTGGGACTCTATGCGCAGTCCGCTCCTGGCGGGGCTGGCCACCGCCCTGTTGCTCCTGCCGCCCGCGACCGCCTCGGCGCAGCGCGCGGCCGAACATCACGGCGTCTGGGTGGGAGCCGGTGTCGGGCTCGGCTCGGCCAAGCTCTCGTGCAACGTCTGCCGGCCCGACCGCACCGGCGGCACGGCGGCCTATCTCCGCGCCGGCGCCACCATCACCCAGTCGGTGCTGGTCGGCCTCGAGGCGACCGGCTGGTACCGGAGCAAGGACGACATCGACCAGCTGCTCGGGTCGCTCCAGGCGGTGGTGCTGCTCTATCCGCGCAAGGCCAGCGGCTTCTACCTCAAGACCGGCCTCGGCATCTCGCAGTTCTCCGCCAAGGACAACCAGGACGAGGTCTCGTCGCAGGCGCTCAGCATGCAGTTCGGGCTGGGCTACGAGGTCGCGATGGGCCGGAACATGTCGATCGTACCGTACGCCAACTTCCTCGGTTCGACCGGCGCCGACGTGCGGTTCAACAATACGGTCGCCGGACTCTCCGCCAACACCAGCCTGCTGCAGTTCGGGGTGGGCCTGACTCTGCACTAAGGACGGGATCCATGCGTCGGACCATCCTCCGTACGACGGCCCTCGCGCTGGCCCCGCTGGGCGGGCTGGTGACGGCCTGCTCGAGCGACGGGTACAACGGCACCGGTCCGGTCAACGAGACCGGCCCCGCCTTCCAGTACAACATCTGGGTGCCGGGCCCGAACGACACCTGCACCCCGACGGAACACAACCGGTACTCGGTGGTGGGCCCCGACGGGAAGCGGTACAACACCTGGCACCCGCCGGTCGATCCCGAGACCGGGTGCAGCTTCGGCCACGAGCACGGGCGGGACCCGCGCGGCTCACGGCTCTATGCCCGCACCGGCCCGATTCCGTTCGGGCTCGCCAACGAGGCGCTCGACATCTACGACCCGGCCAATCCGCGGCACGAGGACCACTACGGGCACAAGATCGACTGGGAGAACGACGTGCAGATGGTCCGGCAGGACGGGGTGTCGGGGGCGCTCTTCAGCGTGAAGTGCAGCGTCCTCGCGAAGCTCCACCAGGGCACCCACTCCAAGGACGCCTTCACCAACAACCTGCACGAGATCGTGTACCATCTCGATTGCAGCGACGGGACCGAGATGCACATCACGATGATGACGGCGATCGGGACGGCGGGCGAGTTCGTGCGGACCTGCGACGGGACCCACGTGACGGTCGGCGCGCCGACCCCGGCCAACTCGCCGGACGGCGGCGGCCAGCGGCGGATCCCCGACCGGACCTGCGTCAACCAGTTCATGCGGGTGCCGGCGGGCCAGCGCTCCGACTTCGACCGGGCGCTCCACGAGAGCTGGGAGACCTCGAACACCATCCGGACGGAGAACGGCCACACCCTGGCCCACTTCAACCCCTACTTCCAGGTGTTCATGCCGAGCCGGTTCTACGATCCGGCGGCGCCGAACATCACCGGCCGGCCGATCGACGTCTGCTACGAGACCGGTCCCAGCGGCGAGCGCGCGGTGGGTGACGAGTGCCTGGAGTCGACCAACAACGGGCAGGTGGCGGGGGTGACCTACGACGACGCCCGCTCGACCTTCAACGGGGTGCGCCGCTTCGTCGACATCAACGACAACAACATCGACAACAAGGACGGGTCGAACGTCTGGTACACCGATCCGTTCGGGCGCCACGCCCAGCGCTCCCCCTTCCCGGGATCGATCCGGCAGTGGATCGCCTCGGTGAAGAACGACTATGGCTTCAACGCCAACGGTCCGGTCATCGGGTTCGACCGGTTTTACGGCGCGGCGTCGACTCACGCGCCGAACTGAGAGGTCGCGGAGGGATCGGTGGGTGAGACCGGGGTCCCGGTTTCGCGACCCGTGACGTGATTCAACGCGAGAGGCAGAGAGAGCGAGAGGGCCGCAGAGGGTTCCGTGTCGCACACGGGACCCTCCCGCGCAGGCAGGAGTCTGTATGTTGTTGATGTGGGTGACGGCCCGATGGGATGATGCAAACCACCTACAACAGAAAACACCTCAAACAAGAAGCACCTGCAAAAACACCTTCAACAGATCGATTACCTGCTCTGGGCAACCGGTGCAACTCGAGTGACAAGGACCCCTCTGCGGCCCTCTGCGTCCTCTGCGTCTCTGCGTTGAATGCCCAAGCCCGCCCGTCTGCCGAAGCCCGCCGCCGTCGACCGCCGTCAGTACCCTCGCGGCAGCCAGACGTCGGACGAGATCCGCTCGCCGAGCGAGAGGATCACGTCCCGCTGCCCGTACCCCGGCGCGGAGACCCGGACCGACTGGGTCCGGCAGCGGTCGACCAGGGTCCGGTCGAAGACCAGCCGGTATTCCCCGCGCCCGTTGCTGAACGTCCCGTAGGCGGTCCCCAGGATCTGGAGCCGGGCCCCGGCCAGCGGCTCGTTGGTGCCTTCGCGGTAGATCCGTCCCTGCACCACCGCCATCCCCTTCGGGACCGTCGAATCCTGCTCTTCCTCGGGGATCGAGCACCCGCGCGACAACTCCACCGGCGACTCCCACGGGCGGTTGTCCCGCGTCCCCGAGACCGGCCCGAGCTTGCTCGACGGCCGTCCGAAGAGCCGCTGCGCCTCCGATTCCATCGTGGGCGCCTTGGCCGCGAGGGCTGACGGTGCCGCGATGGCGGCGGGCGGCGTCGTCGCGTCCGCGGCGCCGGCTGGTTCGTCGTTCTGGCCGGGGTCGGGCCGGGTGGCCTCGCTCTTCGGCGCGTCGACCGGCGCGTTCGGGTGCTCCTCCGGCGTCGGCGTGACCCGCGCCTGGGACCCGGGGGTCTCGTCCGGGCCGTGCGTGAGCGGTACCGCCGGCGGCGTCGGCGGTGGCGTCTCGACCGGCATGGCGGGGGACTGGGGGCGGGGAGTGGGCTTCGGGCGGGGTGGTGCGAAGTCCAGCTGGATCGGCCGTTCGGTGACCTGCCTGGCGGTCGGCGATGGCGCCCGCTCACCGGCCAGGGCCTGGCGGATCAGAAAGAGAATAAGGAGGAGGTGAAGCGATCCACTCACCACCGAGGCCAGGGTCCGGCGCGTGCCGAACCGGCCCTCGGGCAGGGTCGTGGTGTAGTCCTTGACGCGTACCGCCATCGCTCAGTCCGTCGCTCCGTACCCGGGAAGACCCTCTTCGGGATACGCCAGTACCGGCGGATCCGTTGAGTGGGACGGCTCGGCCGGCGTCAGTATTTCGTGGTCCAGTCCACCTTCGCGGCGCGGCGGCAGCGGACGCACATCAGGGTCTCCGGCTGCCCTTCGAACTCCTGGCGCCCGGTGCAATCGGGGCAGACCGCATAGCTCGTGACCATCTTGGGCCCCGCGAGCGTCGGCCGCATCACCCCCGTCCTGGTCACCACGCTCCACATGGCGGGGCGGTCGTCGCGGAGCCGGAGCTCCTCGCGCCGGAAGCGCATCGGCATGTGGTCCACCTCGATGAGGACGCTTTCCCCGTCGAGTTCCAGCACCGGGTACCACGCCCCGCGGCGCAAGACATCGGCCACCCCCGGCGCCCCGGTGGCCCACCCGCGAATGGCGGCATTCTCACCCGACCGACGGAACGGAGGGGGGCTGGTCATCCCTCAACTATACCGGAACCTGGCTCACTCCGCACCTCCGCCGTTTGCCGCGGCTTCCTCCCGGCCCGCCACCCGATAGATTGGGCACAATGTCTTCCGCCACACCGCTCCCCCGGACGACCGGGACCCGTCTGCTCGCCGACATGCTGCTCGCCCTCGCCGGGGTGATCCAGCAGCTTCGGGTCGGCCCGGAGGGGCATCCGGCGCTTGCCGCGAGCCTCGCGGGGCTGGAGCGCCACCTCGAGGGGCTCCTCCTCGAGCGGACCCAGCTGCACATCGAGATCGGCGGGGTCCAGCTCCTGGTCGAGGGGATGGAGACCAACGCCGCGTTCGAGCCGCTCCGCGATCTCGCGCTCCAGTTCCGCGAGGCGGGGGTCGGGGGACTCACGATTCTGCCCGGCGTGACCGCGCTCGAGCTCCACCGCGTGCTGGGGGCCGTCGCGCGGCCCGATCCGCTGCTGGCCTGGCCCGCGACCCCGCACCTGGCCCTCAAGGCCCTGCGGCCGAGCGGCCAGCACATCGCCGATCCCTGGCTCGCGCTGGAACGGCGCGCGATGGACGACGCCAGGCCCCGTGCCACCCGCGATCCCGCGGAGATTGCGGTCGGCCTGGAGCTTCATCCCGCGAGTCCCCAGTTCGATGCGCGGGTGGTCGAACTGCTGGCCCAGATCGCGCTCAGGGCGACCGGTGACGCCGACGAGGCCACCACCCTGGATGCGGTGGTGCGGGCGCTCGACGCAGGGACCCTGCGCCGCCTGCTCGGTCCCGCCGGCCCGGCCCGCCCCGCGCGCGAGTTCCTCCTCGCGGCCGCCCCGCTGCTCTCGCCCATCACGCTCCTCCGGCTGTGTCAGACCCTCGCGGCCAGCCGAGCCGGGACCATCTCCGTGGGCGCGCTCCGGCTCCTCGCGAAGCTCGCGGAGGGGGCGGCGCCGGGGAGTCGTTCGTCGCGCGTGGTCGCGGAGGAGTTCCACCGGCTGGTGGCGCAGGCCTACGACTTCGACCTGCCGGTCCAGCCCGCGCGGCTCGCGCCCGAGCCGGACCGGGTGCTCAAACTGGCGCTCGAGAGCGGGATCCTCGAACCCGGGGCCGAGCTCGCCGCGGACCGGATGATCGCCCGGCGCCAGGTGGGCGCGCTGCTCGCCCTCCTCGACACGGTGCCGCGGGAGGACCCGGTGGCCCGCGTCCTCCGCGCGCGCCTCTACCACCCGAGGGCGGTGCGGGTGCTGCTCGAGGCCACCCCGCCCGACCTCGAGGCGCTCGACCGGTTGATCCCGGCCGCCGGTCTCGAGGCCGCGCCGGTGCTGCTCGACGCGCTGGCCGACTCCCGCGAGAAGCGGGTCCGCCTCCGGCTCCTCGATCTCCTGAGCCGGTACGATCAGTCCATCGCGCCGCTCCTGCTCGAGCGGATGGAGGGGATGCCCTGGTACGTCCAGCGCAACCTCCTCACCCTCCTCGGCCGGCTCCGTGACCTGCCGCCCGACTTCTCGGCCGAGCCGCTGCTCGCGCACCGCGACCCGCGGGTCAAGCACGAGGCGCTGGCGCTCGCCATCGGCGATCCCGATCTCCGCGATCGCGCCATCGCCGACGCGCTCAACAGCGGCTACGAACCGTCCGAACGGCTGGCGCTCGTGGCCCTCGCGAACGGGTGTCCGGCGGAGTTCTATCCCCGGGTCTTCACCCGGGTGGCCGATCCCGACGCCGATCCCGATCTCCGGGCGCTCGCCATCTCGGCGCTCGCGACGGTGAAGGACCCCGTGGTGCTGCGGCTCCTGCGGCGCATGGTCATCGCGCGCGGAATCCCCGGCCTCGGCCGCCTCGCGCCCCGGAGCCCGCCGATGCTCGCGGCGCTCCGCGGACTCGCGACCCACTGGAGCAGTCATCCCAAGGTCGGGCCGCTGCTCGAGAGCGCCCGGCAGTCGCGCGATCCCGAGATCCGCGAGGCGGCCCGGCCGCTCCGCCGCTCGGCGCGAATGAGCCACTCGTGAACGCCGCGCCCCGGTTCCTGAACGCGCTGCAGCACGCCCTCGACCTCCGGGTGCGTCCGTCGGATACCATGGTGTGCTTCACCGCGGAGGAGCGGCTCACCGAGGCCACCCGCGAACTCGCTCGGGAGAATCCCGACGCGGGGTTCTCCTTCGAGCCCGCCGGGATCCGGTATGGCGCGCTGCCGCTCGCGGGGTTCGAGGCGTGGCCCTGGAGCACGACGCTGGTGGCGCGCGGGATCTACCGGCTCCACGTGGTGCCCGATCCCAACCCCGCCTCGGTCGCCGCCTTCC
>DASZPT010000122.1:0-3048 GCA_035549935.1 Gemmatimonadales bacterium | reverse complement strand
GGCGAGCACCACCGCCGCGCCGGCCACGGTCCGGCAACTCGCCACCGCCTGTCCCCGCTGCGGCGCCGCCGTCCCGAGCGCCGCAAGCGATTTCTGCGAGCACTGCTCGGCGCATCTCTACCCCGGTCACTGCGTCTTCTGTCTCGAGCCATTCGCGCCGGGACAGGCCCACTGCCGCCACTGCGGCCTCCCCCCCGAGGGCGTGGTCTGCGGCGCGTGCGGGACGTTCAGCCGGTTCGATTTCTGTCCCAATCCCGACTGTGGCGCGGGCCTCACGCCGCGGGCCGCCCGGGAGCTGGAACGGCTGGCGGAGGACAGCGACGCGGTGGCGGCCTTCGCCGAGCTCGACGAGATCGGCGCGGTGCTCGCCGCGGTGGAGCGCGCGAGTGCGCCGCCGGTGATCCCGCCCGTGGCCGCCGCCCCGGTGGCCACCGCGGCGCCGCCTGCTGGACAGCCGGCGCCGGCAGCCTCGGGACAGACTCGACCGAGCCTCGCGGCGCTCCGCGCGGCGGCCAAGGGCGCGCGGAGCGCGGAGGAGAAGGCGAAGGTCCGGGCCCTCGCGGAGCAGGCGGCAGAGGAAGCGCTTCGGAGCGTTTCCACCCGGACCTACCCGACGGCGCAGGAGGCCCGCGCCGCGGGGACCGCGCTGCAGGTGGCGCTGCGCTTCCGCCAGGTGAGCGAGAAGCTCGAGGTGATCGCCTGGCGCTGCCACGCCTTCCAGTGCGAGCACCCGATGCCGGGGGGCATGAGCCTCTGCTCCGACCCCAGCAAGGGCGGGATGCCGATCACCCGGATCATCCAGGAGATCGTCGAGGGCAACGCGGAGTTCACGGTATGAGCGACGAACAGGCGAGTCCGGCGGCACCCTCGAACATCAACGTCGCGACCACCGCGATGCCGGCGCATGCGGCGGTGGCGACCACCGCCGCCCCGGCGCATCTGAACCAGGCCACGACCGCGATGCCCGTCGCGGGTGGGGCGGCGCCGGTGTCGTCGGGGCCACGGCTCTCGAGCCAGGCCCCCGGCGACGTGCTCGCGCTGGGACGGTACCAGCTCACCATCGAGCGGCTGCTCTACGTCGGCGGACAGGCGGAGCTGTATGTGGTGCAGGGGGGACCGGAGGCGCGCACGGTGCTCAAGCTCTACACCCAGGGCGCGCGTCCCAAGCCGGATGTGCTGGCCCGCTGGCGGCAGCTGCCGACCTCGGCGGTGATCGGGCTCCTCGATGCCGATCCCGCCGGGGAGCCGCGGGCCTGGGAGCTGCTCGCTTTTGCGGAGGGGGGACCCCTCGCGGGCGGGGCCGACACCGTGCCGGCCCCGATCAAGGATCCGGGGCGGCTCCGGAGCATCATTCAGCAGGCGGCTGCCGCGCTGCACACGCTCCACACCACCGGCGGCGTGGTGCACCGCGACGTCTCGCCCGACAACTTCCTCTGGCTCGATACCGCCCGCACCCGGCTGGTCCTGAGCGACCTCGGGTCCTCCAGCATCATGAGCGGCGGTGCCGCGAAGAGCGGGACGATCCGCGGCAAGCTTCCCTTCATGGCGCCCGAGGAACTGCTGCCGATGGGCGACGGCGTGGTGGTGGGCGAAGCCGCCGACTTCTACGCCCTCGGCATCATGGTCCTCACCCTCTGGGCGGGACAGCACCCGTTCGTGGGACGGGAGGCGGACCAGATCGCGCTCAAGTCCCGGGGCGCGGTGCCGATGCCGCCCGACCTTCCCCCCGACTTCCAGAGCCTGGCCGAGGCGCTGCTCCTGCCGGCGAACATCCGGCTGACCTACGACGGGATCCAGCGCTGGCTCCAGGGCCAGGCGATTCCGCGGGCCGCCGCGCCCCGCAGCGTCACCTATCCCCGGCTCACGGTGCGGCCGGCGCAGGGCGCGCCCTACGAGGTGGATACGCCGGGCGGGCTGGCGCGCTTCCTCCTCGACGAGCCGGTCGCGGGCGAACGTTTCCTCTACGCCTGGAACATGCGCGAATGGGCCAGCGCCGATGCCGGTCTCGTCGCCGACCTCACCGATATCGTGGAGAAGGAGTTCCCCAGGAACCGCGGGGCGGGGCGCCAGAAGGCGGCCTACCTGCTCGACGCGACGCTGCCGTTCATCGCTCCCGATGGGACGGTCTGCCGCGACTACCCCGCGGTGAGCGCGTGGCTCGAGGGCGATCCCGAGCGCCCGAAGGGCCTGGCCGACGCGGCCCACCCGCTCTGGCTCTATCTCGCGACCCGGCCGGAGAACGAGCTTCGCGAGGCGATGGCCGACCTCGAGCCCGATGTCCGGGCGGGAAAGCCCGAGGCGATCGCGGTCATCCGCCACTACCTCATGCAGTTCGCCGCGGCGGGCTCGTGGCGCGACGGCGATGGGACGGTGGTCACCGAGCTGTCGACCTTCTTCCAGCGTCTCAAGGACCGGGCACCCGACAACTACCGGCGGCTCCTCGATCCCACCGACCCGTTGACGCTCTGGCTGGAGACGCAGCTGCCGGGGACGGCGGAACGGGTGGGACGCCTCCGCACCCTGCCGCAGGCGGTGCGCGCCACCCTCTCCCCGCTCGACTGGATGAGCTGTGCCCTCAATGCGGTGCAGGCGGTGCACGGCGTGACCCTGCTGGCGCCGGAGGATGCCTGGCGAGAGGAGCTCTGGGCCCGCGCCGCGGATGGTGAGGCGGGGATGGGCCAGTTCCTCGATGGCTGGTGGCGCCTGGTGCTCGAGGGCCGGTTCGGGCCGGCCGCGCTCGCCTGGCTCGCCACGAAGCCGGTGGCCGGTGCCCGGGTCCAGGTGACGCTCGCGCTGCTCGCCGACCAGTGGCAGGCGACGGGGCAGTCGCTGAGCCAGGTGCTCGCCACCGCCTTCGCCGGACTCCCCACCTGGGGGATCGATCCCGCCAGCGCCAGGGTGGTGCAGGCGGCCGGCACCGCTCTCTCCCGTCAGCTCGACGCGATCCGGGACTCCGCCGATCCAGAGCACCGGACGCTGGTGGAGCTGGAGGCCGCCACCGCCTTCGCCCTCGCGGCGGCCCAGGTCCGCTCCGCCGCGCCGGGATGG
>DASZPT010000121.1:0-12395 GCA_035549935.1 Gemmatimonadales bacterium | reverse complement strand
GATGAACGCCCGCCGGCTGCTCCGGCTGGCGCTGGCGCTCGTTGTCGCCGGTGGGGTCTGGTTTGCGCAGCAGTACCGGACGGGCCAGTCGGCGCCGCCCGCGCCGGGGCCGGTGCCGACCGCGGCCCCCGCGCCGCCGCCCGCCACGACCGCGGATGCCCCGGCGATCCGCGCGGACATCGGCTTCCGCGACGCGGCGCACCTGCGGGAGCACTTCGCGAAGCACGGGGCGGAGTTCGGCCGGATCAGCGAGGCGGAGTACCTGCGGCTGGCGCAGACCCTGCGCGACCGGCCGGCGGGCGGCGATATTCTGGAGGCGGTACGCGCGGATGGGGTGATCACGCGGTTCGACCGGGCGAGCGGGGCCTTCCTCGCGTTCGACCGCGATCGCACGATCCGCACCTTCTTCCAGCCCAACGATGGCGAGCGCTACTTCCGGCGGCAGCTCGCGCGGGGACGGAGCACTTCATGACCCAGCAGCGCATACCCGGCCAGGACGATCCGGTCCGCGACTACCTCCGCCGGAGCGGCGCCCCCTACTCGGTGGTGGCGCAGGGGCTCCGCGGACTGGTGGAGAACTGGGAGCGGGTGGTCGACCAGGTGCTCGCCGGCTACACCCTCGGCCTCGACGACTACCTCAACGACATGGATGGCCGCCAGCTGCTGCAGAACGCGCTCGACCTCGCCCCCGACGAGGTGCGGGACGCCTTTCTCCCGCGGGTGCGGGACGCCGACAGCCGGATCCGGCCCTTTCTCACCCCCGCGGGCCGCTGCCTCTGGGGCAACATCGTCGCCGAAGACGAGCAGTGGATCGAGGAAGTGAACTGGTGGTACTACGAGAAGCCGCGGAACCCCGGTCCCCGTCTGCGGCAGGAGCTCGACGCCTCCTGAGGGCGCCGGTGCCGGTATGCGTCCCATCCTGGTGCTTCGTCATGGCGAACGCCGGCTCTCCCTGAGCGAGGGGGCCGTCGCGATCGGCCGGCTCGAGGAGTGCGACATCGCCCTCGACGGTGCCGAGATTTCCCGCCGCCACGCCCGCATCGTCGCGACTCCCGAAGGGCCGCTCCTGGTGGACCGGAGCCGCTTCGGGACCTTCCTCAACGGGGCCCAGGTGGTCGCGCCCTCCCTGCTCGAGGCCGGCGACCGGATCCTGGTGGGTCCGCACGAGCTGTTCGTGGAGGCCGGCGCGCCGAGCCCGGTGCCCGACGACCCGGGCGGGCTCGGTCGCGCGCTCGGGACCTGGCGGCGCCGCTACGGGCTCGCCGAGCTGCTCGGGACGGTGGCGCTGGTGGGCGCGGCGCTGGCCATCCAGCGGCTCGCCGGGAGCGTGATCGCGGCGGCCCTCGCCGGGAGTCTCGCCGAAGCGGGATGGTTCTACGCGGTGCTGCTGGGACGGGAGGTCGGGCAGGAGCGGCGGAAGGCTCGGCTCGGCGGGTTCGTGCCGCGGCCGGTGCGGGAGCTGGGCAGGGAGCTGCTGCTGGAGTTCGGCGCGGCGGAGCGGGCCGACGGGCTCATCCTTCGCCCGCTGTGCCTCGCGCTCGGCCTCCGCTGGGTCGGGGGCTGGCCCGGGCTCCTTGCGGGCAAGGTGGCGGCGGACCTGCTCTTCTACGGCCCGGTGCTCTCGCTCCTCCACTGGCGGGACGCCAACCGCGGGCCCCGTCCTCCGGCGGCACCGGTCGATGCCCGGCACCGCCAGACCACCGCCGCGGGTCTCCCGCTCCTCCGCGACTAGTCAGCGCGACACGGCCTGCCGGAGCAGGACCAGGTCGGCCACGTTGTCCGCGCTCAGGAGCCCGACCATCCTGCCGCCGGCATCCACCACCGGCAGCGCCGGATAGCCGCTGGCCCGGAGCCTCCCCACCGCCTCCTCGAAGCCGAGCCCGAGGGGGAGGAGCGGGACCGGCCGCCCCATCGCTTCCACCACGCCCGAGTCGGGCCCCCGCTCCGCCAGGCCCCGCACCAGGTGATCGCGGGTCAGCATGCCCTCCACCCGCCCGTCGTTGTCCACCACCGGCAGCTCCCGCTGCTCGGTGTCGAGCAGGGTGTCCGCCGCGGCCCGGAGCGTGGCGTGCACCGGGATCGTCACGAAGCGGGTGGCCATCATCTGGTCGATGATGATGCCCCGGCCCGCGGCGCGCGCCGCCACCAGGTTCGCCTCCTGCCCCGCCGCGAAAAAGATGAACAGGGCGATGAGTCCCCACAGGAGCTCCCGTTCCTGGATGGCGACGATGGCCCCGAGGATCGCGGCTCCCTGGCCGATGGTGGCGGCGATCCGCGTCGCCCGGACGTAGTCGAGCCGCATCGCGAGCACCGCCCGGAGCACCCGGCCCCCGTCCATGGGGAAAGCGGGGACCAGGTTGAAGGCGAGCAGCAGCAGGTTCATGTAGAACAGCTGCTTCACGATCGAGGGGCTGTAGAAGTCGAACTCGGTCCAGCGGACCGGATCGTCGAGGAGTCGGAGGACGACGAAGAGCCCCGCCGCGATGGCCAGGGTGACGGCCGGACCGGCCAGGGCGATCAGCAACTCCTGGCGCGGCTCCTCCGGCATCCGTTCCAGCCGCGCCACGCCCCCGATGGGGAGGAGCAGGACGTCCGGGGTCCGGATCCCGTACCGCCGGGCCATGAGGATGTGGCCGAACTCGTGGAGCACGACGCAGAGGAACAGGGAGACGAACAGGACCGCCATGACCAGCGCCGCCTCCGCCCCCGCCTTCGCCTGGGTGTTGAAGAACAGGAAGGCGAGCAGGAGCAGGAAGGTGACGTGCACCTTCACGTCGGTGCCGAAGATCCGGATGAGGCGGAAGGACCAGGACATGGGGGCAATCTAGCGGAGGGACACGAAACCCGGCTCGCGCAGGGCGCAGACCGGGCTTGAGGCCGGCTTTCATAACCCAGTCCGGCGTCTGGGGCCCCGCAGGGCTATGCTGTGACGTTCCTCCCAGTATCGGCCGGGCCTCCCCGGACTTGAGCCCGCGCGCGGACGACCCCGCTCTACCATCCACCCGGGGCCGCCGCTAGAATTTCCCCCCTCACCAGTGCCCGGAGGACGCGATCGCCACCAACCAGTGGTCCGCCAAGGACTCGGAGAAGCTCTACAACATCCAGGGCTGGGGCCTGGGCTTCTTCCGCGTGAACCAGGACGGGCACGTCTCGGTCCACCCCGACGGCAACCCCAAGCGCGGCCTCGATCTCTTCCAGCTGGCCATGGACCTCAACGCCCAGGGCGCCGGCTTCCCCCTCCTCCTCCGCTTCTCGGACATCCTGCGCGCCCGGATCCAGATGCTGGCGACGCAGTTCCAGAACGCGATCACCGAGTTCGGCTACGAGGGGAGCTACACCACCGTGTACCCGATCAAGGTGAACCAGCAGCGCCACGTGGTGCAGGAGATCGTGGAGTTCGGTTCGCCCTTCGGCGTCGGGCTCGAGTGCGGCTCCAAGCCCGAGCTGCAGGCGGTCCTGGGCATCACCGAGAGCACCCAGCCGATCATCGTCTGCAACGGCTACAAGGACGAGGAGTACATGCGCCTCGCCCTCTCCGCCCAGAAGCTGGGCCACACCGTCTTCGTGGTGGTGGAGCAGCTGTCGGAGGTGGACACCTTCCTCAAGGTGGCCGACGAGCTCAACATCAGCCCCACCATGGGGGTGCGGATCAAGCTCGCGACCGAGGGCTCCGGCCGCTGGGCCAAGAGCGGCGGCGAGAAGTCCAAGTTCGGGCTCTCCGCCATGGAGCTCATGAAGGTGCTGGACAAGCTGACCGCGCTGGGCCGCAAGGACGTGCTCCGGCTGGTGCACTTCCACCTCGGCAGCCAGATCACCGACATCCAGTACATCAAGGCGGGGCTGGAGGAGATCGGGCGGTTCTACGTGGAGCTCCGGAACATGGGCTTCGGCCTCACCCACGTGGACGTGGGCGGCGGCCTCGGGGTCGACTACGACGGCTCCCGCAGCACCCGTCCCGCGAGCATGAACTACTCGATGCGGGAGTACGCCAACGACGTGGTCTACACCCTCGGCAACCTCTGCCGCTCCGAGGGGGTGCCGATGCCGCATCTCATCTCCGAGTCGGGCCGGGCGATCACCGCGCACCACTCCCTGCTCCTCATCAACGTCACCGACGTCGAGTCCCAGCACGATCCCGCGGCGCCCGACCTCGGCCCCGATCCCCATCCGCTGCTGGTGGAAATGAAGGAGAACCTGGAGTCGATCGTCCAGGAGCGGCTGGAGGAGGTCCACCACGATGCGACCTTCGGGAAGGAACGGGCCCAGGAGCTCTTCGCGAGCGGGGTGATCACCCTGCGCGATCGCGCCAACGCCGAGATGCTCTACCTCTCGACCATGAACGCGCTGGCGCGCCTGGCCGAGCCGGAGAAGGGGGAGCACCCCGAGATCTGGTCCGACATCGAGAGCACCCTGGTCGACCGGTACTTCTGCAACTTCTCGCTCTTCCAGTCGCTGCCCGACAACTGGGCGATCGACCAGCTCTTCCCGATCATGCCGATCCACCGGCTGACCGAGCAGCCGACCCGGCGCGGCACGATCCAGGACATCACCTGCGATTCCGACGGCGTGATCGACCGGTTCGTGGGAGGACGGAAGGGGAAGCCCTCGCTGGAGCTGCATCCCATCCGGGACGACGAACCCTACATCCTCGGCATCTTCCTCACCGGGGCGTACCAGGAGATCCTGGGCGACCTCCACAACCTCTTCGGCGATACCAACGCGGTGCACGTGCGGCTCACCGACCAGGGCTACGAGGTCACCGACCTGGTCCACGGCGACACCGTCACCGAAGTGCTCAACTACGTGCAGTTCCAGCCGGCCGAACTGCTCATGACCTTCCGCCGCAAGGTCACCGCGGCCAAGGACCTGCCCCGGCACGAGGCCAACCAGTTCATCGCGGATTACGTGGCGGGGCTCGAGGGGTACACCTACCTCGAGGGGGAGGACCTGCCGCTCGTCACCAATACCGCGGCCCGGGTCACCGAGGCGAACGGCGGCTAGCCTTCGCGGGGGTGTTCGACGCCGCTACTCGGCCCGGCCGGATTCCAGCCGGGCCAGTTCTTTTTTCACCGCCTCGACCTCGGCGGCCTGGGAGGGCTCGGGAGCGGGTCGCAGGGCCAGGTAGTGCCGGAGCGAGGTCACCGCCTCGTCCCTCTCGCCCGCAAGCGCCGCCAGGCGGCCCTGCTCCCGGAGCTGGGCAGCGAGGTAGGGCGTGTCGTTGGACCACCAGGTGCTGCGCCGTCGCACCGCGCTGAGGGCGGCGGCGGGTCCCCGGTACTTCTCCAGCAGGCGCCCGGCGGTGAGTACGGCGAAACCGATCCGCCCGGTGCTGAAGGTCGTATAGTCCGCCCGGGCGAGGAGGGAATCGAGCCGGGCCGTGGCGAGTGGCGCCGCGGGGGAACCGGTGCGGTCGGCGTAGAGCGCCTCGAGCGCGGTGACGGAGATGAGGTCGAGGGACGGCGCGGCCCCGCCGGGATCGAACCCGGGAAGACTCCGGTACCGGGAGAGGAGCGCGCGGGCGCCGACGGTGTCGCCGCGGTTGAGCCGCCAGGCGAGGAGGGCCCGGATCATCGCCCGCTGGTCACCGGCGGCGCTCGAGTCCCGCGCGGGCGGTCCGGTCGCCACCCGTTCGATGGCGGGGATCCGGCCTGCCGCCACCGCCGTGTCGCCACCCGCCAGGAGCGCGTCGAACACTTCCCGCGCCGCGACATCGCGATTGTCGGGTCCGGCGATGCGTTCCAGCGTCGCCCGGGCGGCGGCGGGCTGGCCCGCCACCAACTGCAGCGACGCCTTCCCGAAGCCCAGCCCCTGCGCCTCCTGCCCGCCGGTTCTCCCAAGCAGGCTGTCGTACGCCGCCATCGCCAGGTCCATCGGCGAGCCGGCGACGGCCAGCGGCATGCGCGACACCATGTAGAAGAACGCGTTCTCGCCCGGCGGCACGGTCCGGAACATCGAGCGCATGGTCGCCGTGTCCTGCCGGGCGACTGCCCGGTACCAGCGTTGCTGGGTGCGCCAGTACGCCTCGGTGTCGATCGCCGCCCGCAGGCGGTCGAGCCGCCGGTCGAGCGCGGTGTCGCCCAGCTCCGGCGCCAGCTGCTGCAGGTGGATGTAGCCGGGCACGTAGGTCGAGTCGAGCGACAGCGCCTTGCGGAACCCATCGGCCGACCGTCGCGCCCGGTCGGGAATGCCGAGGACCTCGCCCATGTGGTAGACCTTGTCCGCCACGATGTACCAGGCCTCGGCGCGGTCCGGCGCGAGCTGCAGGTATCGTTGCGCGGCAGCGTACACCTCCACGCTCGGCGAGGGCTCGGGGTACCGCGGGCCGAGGGTTGCCTCGAGCAGCGCGAGATCGCGTGACGACAGCTGGCTCCGGTAGCGCCAGGCGAGCCGGGTTCCGCGGGCGGTGAGCGCCGCGTCGTTCCACCACGCCGTCGCCTGGATGAGCCCGAGCGCCGCGAGGGCGAAGGTCGAGTCACGGTCGACCGCCTCGTGAAAGGCCTGGACCGACCCCGCCTGCCCCCGCCGGAGCTGCGCCACGCCATCGAGGTAGGCCCTGAGCGCCGGCAGGGAGGTACGCGTGAGCGCCGCCGAGCCCGAGGCCGAGTTCCCCACCGCGACCGAGGTGAGGAGGCGGGAGACCAGCTGGTCCACGAGGCTCCCGAGGCTGTCGGGGGGGCCTTCCACCGACACGCGGGCCCGCGCCACACTGCCGCCGGTAGGAAGCAGCGCGGCGTTGAGCGTCACACGGGTCGGCGTACCGACCACGTCCCCGAGGAGGAGCCAGCCCGCGCCGAGCCTGAGGGCGAGACGATCGGCCTCCTGGGTCGAGAGGTCATTGGATTCCCGTCCCCCGGCTGCCCGCCATGCGTCCAGGAGGAGACGGGGCTCGGTGGCGCGGAGCCCTCCTTCGCCGGGGAGCTTCGCCGCCAGGAGATCCAGCATGCCCTCGCGCAGGTAGTGCAGGGCCGGATCGGCGCTCGCGACCCGGAAGGGCACGACGGTGACGAGGTGCTGGTCGAGGGGTGTCCGGGCCGCCGCCGTGCGCCGCCAGATCCAGCCGGCCGCTGCCACCACCACCAGGAGGACGAGGACGCCGATCGCGAGGCGCGCCGGCGTGGACCGGGGACGGCTGAGCGCCGCCCGCGGCGCGGACCGCTCCCCCGACCAGTCGATTTCCTCCAGCCGCGCGATGACCTCGTCGGCGCCGGCGGGCCGGCGGGCGGGGTCCTTCTCGAGACACTGCATGACCAGGTCGGCGAGCGGCCGCGGCAGGGCCGGTGCGGCCAGCGCGAGCGGGGCGGGCGGCTCCGCGAGGTGCGCGGTCAGGAGGGCCTGGGGCGAGCGGCCGTGGAACGGCGGCCGGCCGGTGAACAGCTCGTAGGCCATCACCCCGAAGGCGTAGAGGTCGACCCGGTGATCCGCCGCGGGGTCGGCCGCCGCCTGCTCCGGGGCCATGTAGGTCGGGGTGCCGAGCGAGCTGCCTGTCTGCGTGAGCGCCGCGTCGCCCTGGTTGGTGCGGGAGGAGGAGAGCGCCTTGGCGATGCCGAAGTCGCTCACCACGGCGGAGCCGCCGGCGAGCAGCACATTGCCCGGCTTGATGTCGCGGTGCACCACGCCCGCCTGGTGGGCGTACGCCATCGCCCGGGCCACGTCCCGGAGGATCGCGACGCCCTCGCGGACGGGAAGTGGCCCGCCCGCCGCGAGCCGGTCCCGGAGCGAGTCGCCCCCGACATACGGCATCACGAAATAGGGGAGGCCATCGGCCTCCCCCGCCTGCAGCACCGGGACGAGATGGGGATGCTGCAGCTGGGCCGCGAGCAGGATCTCGCGCCTGAACCGCTCCGAGCTCAGGCCTTCCGCGAGGTCCCGCGCCAGGATCTTGATGACGACCTTCCGGCCCAGCGAAAGATCAGTGGCGAGGAAGACACGGGCCATCCCACCGCCCGGAAGCTCGCGTTCCAGGCGGAGGGATTGCGGGAGGTGCTCCTGCAGTCGCGGATCGATCACGGTCACGCCTCGGTCCAGGCCCCGAGTGCTCTGCCAGCCGTACAGGGGTGAGACGGGCGGCCCGTGAAAAGGGTTGCAACACCCGGCTTGTCAGGGTCGCAGGAGCCGGGTGAGCCAGTCGGCGATGGTGTCGAGGACGGTGGCGGGGACGCGCGGGTCCTTGAGGTCGCCGTATTCCGCCGGCGAGCCGTCGCTCATCGAGACGAGGAAGAGGTGGTTGAGCTGGGGGAAGACCTTCACCGTCACGCGCCGGTTGCCGCCCGCGCGGATCGCCCGGGCCAGGGTATCGGCCTGGCCGGCGGAGACCTGGCGGTCGACGGCGCCGTGGAGGATCAGGGTCGGCTGGGTGACGCGGCGCGCGGTGGGGAGCGGGTCGTAGTGGTAGAACCACTGGAACCAGGCACCGGCGGCACCCGAATCGGCCCGGACCGAGGAATCGGCCGCGGCCAGCTTCGTCGCGCGGTCAGCGGCGGAGAGCGTGGAGTCGGTGAGCACCGGCCACCGGGCCTGGTCGCGGAGGATGGCGGCGCCCGGCTTCCCCGGTCCGGCCAGCAGCACGATCCCGGCGATGCGCCGGTCCTCGGCCGCGAGCATTGGCGCGATGATACCGCCCTCGCTGTGGCCGATGAGCACGACCCGCGCCGGGTTGATCTCGGGGCGGGCGCGGAGCCACGCCAGCTGCGCCCGGGTGTCGTTCGCCAGGTCGACCGTGGTCGCGATCTTCGGGTCGCCGCCGCTCGCGTCCTTCCCGCGATCGTCGCAGCGCAGCGTCGCGACCCCGATGGTGGCGAGCCGCTCGGCCACCTGCCGGAAAGGCCGATAGTTCGCGAGGGTGGGCCAGAGATCCTCGTCCCGTCCCTGGAGTCCCGAGCCGGTGATGGTGATGGCGGCGGGGACGGGGCGCTTCCCCGCCTTCGGCAGGGTGAGCGTGCAGCCGAGCGAGAAGGTGTCCCCTGCCGCCGGGGTCACCGGCACGCGCACCTCTTCGGCGGTATAAGCGGCGCCCGGCGGAGCGCTGTAGTCGGGGCGGGGCCGCGACATGCCCGCGAGGACCGGGAGGTTCTCGTCGGCCCGGGTGTACACCGCCCGCGCCCGCTGCGCCGGGATCTCCAGCCACTGGACCCGGCCGGCGCTGTCGTGACCGATGATTTCGATCGGTCCAAGCCGGATCCGCGCGGTGTCGCCGCTGAAGCGGACCGGGGCGGCGAGGACCGTATCGCTTCCCGCCATCAGGAGCCGCCAGGTGGTGTCCCGGCCGCCGGCCCGCACGATGAGGTACGCCAGGCTCGCCACCGACTGCGGCGGCATCACCATGTCGAACCCCGCCGCCCGGTTCCGCGGCGGCGGCGCCTTGGGGAGGTCGCTCTCGATGTGGACCGAGTCGCCCGCTCCGTCGGCGCGGTAGCTGCCGAGCAGTGTGTCGCCTGCCGCATTGTGCAGCGTGAGGCCGAACCGGGCGAAGCGTCCCGAGGCGTCCCGTCCGTTGGCGCTCTCGATGTTGAGGTTGATGACCGGGATGACCACCGACTGGCGGAAGAGGGTGTCGCTCCAGTGGAACCACTCCCGGCCGACTTCCGCCTTGCCCTGATAGATGCGGAAGGTCCCCTCGGTGGCGGGGAGCTGGGCGGCGAGGGGGGCGGGGAGCAGTAGCAGGGCCGCGAGGAGGGATCGGATCGCCGTGGGTGCCGCCATCATCGCTCCCGATTACTCGCCGGTGGGGGGAAGCCGCCCGGCGTCCTTGAGCGCCCGGCGGAGCACGAACTCGATCTGCCCATTGAGCGAGCGGAGCTCGTCCGACGCCCAGCGCTGCAGGGCGTCGTAGAGCTCCGGATCGATCCTGAGCAGGAAGGCCTTGCGTTCGGCCACGATCGACTCAGTAGATGGTGCCGGCGTTGACCACGGGCTGGGTCGACTGTTCGGAGCAGAGCACCACCATCAGGTTGCCCACCATCGTCGCCTTCCGCTCCTCGTCCAGCTGCACGATCTGCTTGGTCGAGAGGTGTTCCAGCGCCAGCTCCACCATGCCGACGGCGCCCTCCACGATCTTCTGCCGTGCCGCGATCACCGCGGTGGCCTGCTGGCGGCGGAGCATCACGCCCGCAATCTCCGGCGCATACGCCAGGTGACTCACCCGCGCCTCCAGCACCTTCACCCCCGCCTTGGCCAGCCGGTCCTGGATCTCCCCCTTGAGCTTCTCGGCCACTTCCTGGGTGTTCACCGAGAGCGACTTCTGGCCTTCCTCGTGCGCGTCGTAGGGATACTGGTTGGCCAGCCCGCGCAGCGCCGACTCCGACTGCACCTTCACGTACTCCTCGTAGTTGTCGACCTCGAAGAGCGCCTCGGCGGTGTCGGTCACCTGCCAGACCACGACCGCGGCGATCTCGATCGGGTTCGAGTTGTGATCGTTCACCTTGAGCTTGGTCGTCTCGAAGTTCCGCACCCGGAGCGACACCGGCTTCTTGGTGAAGAAGGGATTGGCCCACCAGAGTCCCTGCTCCTTGATCGTGCCCTTGTACTCCCCGAAGAGCAGCAGCGCCTTCCCCTGATTGGGCTGGACGGTGACGAGACCGGTCCAGAGGATCAGCAGAATGATGAGGAGGCCGATCGCGGTGACGACCTGTTGCGGGTTCTGGTCGCCGGCGCCTCGGATGAGCACCAACAGGGCGAACGCCGTCAGCAGCAGGAGGACCGTCAGCATCAGACCGCCAGACCACGCCTTGCGCTCGATTTCCCGGATCACCGGATTACCCTCAGGTTGTGTGTGGTATCGCAATGATATCACATTGAAATCGCAGGGTCAAGGCCAAGGTGCCAAACCATCACGACTCCCTTCGCGCGGTCCTCCTCGTGAACGCCGAACTCGGCGGCATGACACCACCCGCGCCGGATGCGCGCACCGTGCTCTGGCGCTGGACGGGTGGGCGGTGGGTCGTGCTTGATTCCGCCGGCCCACCGGTCCGCAACTTGGGCGGGGTGGCCTACGACCAGCGGCGGAACCGACTGGTGCTCTATGGCGGCAGCTACAGCCTCGACCGGGTATATGGCGACACCTGGGAGTGGAGCCCGGCCGACGGCTGGGTGGAGCATCGGGTGAGCGGACCGGGCCCCCGCGATCACCTGCAGATGGCGTACGATGCGGGGCGCGGGCTGGTGATCCTGGTGGGCGGGCAGGCGTCGCTCGATTCCTTCCCCGCGGACGTGTGGGGGTGGAACGGGGTGCGCTGGTCACGGCTCGGCGCCGGTCCCGCGGGGGGGATCATCCACGGTGCGCTGGCCTACGACCGGACGGCGGGGCGGGTCGTGCTCTTCGGGGGGCAGAGCCCCGGGAGCCGGCGTGCCCTGGGAGAACTGCTCGCATGGAGCGGGAGCGAGTGGGTGCGTGCGTCCCCCATGATCCAACCGAGAACCCATGCGGCGCTGGCCTGGACGCCAGAGGGTCTGATCCTGGCCGGCGGTCTGAGGAGGGACGATCGCAACCTGCGTCTGGAGAAGGGGCAGTGGCGGGTGCTGCAGAAGGTGGGAGAGCCGCCCGCGCGATATCTCCCCGGGCTGGCCTACGATGCGGGCCGCGGGGTGACGGTGCTTTATGGCGGCGGAGACCCCGGGAGCGATCGGCTGCTTGCCGACACCTGGGAGTTCACGCCGGCGACCGGCTGGCGGGAGTTTCGCTAGGCAGAGTGGGCCCGGTTGCGCGGGCCGGGGGGCCCCCCCCGAAATCGCAAGTTCGGTGCGCCACGCCGGGAACCTCCCACCGAAAAATCGCGTGGCGGAGCATCACGACGCTCCGCCACCTCACCGCATCCAGCCCGGTCCAGCACGCATCCAGTCTCGCTACCTGAGCCAGCCCTCCAGGTTCTCCCGCACGAAGCTGTCATCGGTCAGGTCGGGATAGGCGGCCAGCACCCGGTCGATCTCCTCCTTCTGCCCCGGCGACAACCCCTCCGCCGGATCGAGGCACCAGGTACCCGCCAGCAGCCCCTGCCGTCGCAGCACCTCGTGGATCCCCGCGATGCACCCCGCGAAGCCATTCGCCGCGTCGAAGATGGCGGCGTTCGCGTCGGTGAGCGCCGACGCGTGGCGGAACCAGGCCGGGTCGACCGGGGCGTCGAGGCGGCGAATCGCGTGGAGCATCTCCACCGCGCGCCGGGTCCACACCGCCCATTGTCCGAGCAGACCGCCGACCATCCGCCGTTCCGCGCCAGCCAGGCGGTAGCGCGCCAGCAGGTCCTGCACGATGTTGTCGTCGTTCCCGGTGTAGAGCGCGATGTCGTGCCGGCCTGAATCGGCCACGGCCCGGACCACGTCCAGGGTCTGGTACCGGTTGAAGGGCGCCACCTTGATGGCGACGACGTTGGGAATTTCCGCAAACGCCCGCCAGAAGCCGTAGG
>DASZPT010000120.1:0-2855 GCA_035549935.1 Gemmatimonadales bacterium | reverse complement strand
GGCGGGCATGCCCGGAATCGCGGCACACTAGTACCATGCAAGCACATACTTGCATGAAGAAGCCCAGCCCGTTACTCTAGCCGCCGCTCCGAGCACCGGGGTGGAAGTCGCGAGGATCAACTTCTCCGGCAATCAGGCATGCGCTACACGCTTTCGACGCTCACGCTCCTCCTCCCCGCGCTGCTGTTCGCGCAGGAGCCTGCTCCGGCTGACGCCGCGCCCAGAGCCGCGGCGCCGCCGGCCTTCGCCTTCACGCTCGGCGCCGGCGTGTTCGCCGGGCCCAAGTACCTGGGCTCGGATGAGACCCGCGTTCTCCCGATCCCCATCGCCGGGGTGAGCTATCGCAACCGGGTATTCCTGGGGCCCTCGCCGAACGGCGTGGGGGCGGGGCTGGCGGTGAACCTGGTGCAGACCCGCGCGCTCACCCTGAGCGTCGGCCTCGGTGGCAGCGAACCGCGGCCCGAGGACCGGGCCGATGCGCTGGCCGGCATGGACGATCGGCGCCTCGGGATCGCCACGCTCTCCGGGCTCACCTACCGCTACGGACCGGTGTCGGCCGGAGTCGCGGTGTCCGCGGGCCTTCGCGATAACGCGGGGGTCACGGGAACAGGGAACCTCGGCCTCACGCTGCCGGTGCTGTCGCGGACGTTCTTCAGCCTGGGCGGCTCGGTCACGCTCGCCAACCAGGATGCGATGCGCTACGACTTCGGCATCACGCCGGGAGAGGCCACCCGACGGGCCGCCCTCATCACCGCGGGAGACGGCCGCCTCCGTGCCGGCGACGGTCTTCCTTACACGCCGTCGGGCGGGGTCCGCGATGTGGGCGCCACCGCGTCCCTGGCCCACATGCTCTCGCCCCGCTGGAGCCTGTTCGGCTTCGGGGCGGTGACGCGGCTCAGCGACAGGGCGGCGAAGAGCTCCCTGGTCCGCCGGCAGACCGGGTGGAGCACCGGCGCCGGCTTCACCGTGGGGTTGTAGCAATGGACGAGCCGCTCAGCACCACGGGCGAGCACCGCGCCGCCAGTGAGACCCAGACGAGGATCCTCGCGGCCACCCGCCAGGTCTACGCCGAGGCCGGCTTCCGCGGCACCACGACGCGGCGCATCGCGCAGGTCGCCGGGGTCAACGAGATCACCCTCTTCCGCCAGTTCGGGACCAAGGAGGCGCTGGTGAAGGCCGCCCTCCGGCAGACCACGCTGCAGGGGTCCGTGCCGCTGGGTGAGCCGAAGGATCCTCCCGCCGAGCTCTATGAGTGGGCGATCTCGACCTACCGGAACTGGTTCGAGGGACGGCACCTGGTCGGCAAGGTGCTGGCGGACCTCTTCGAGCACCCGGAACTCGCCCCGGACATCTGCGAGGAGCCGAGTTGTCATCACGCGATGCTCTCGGGCTACCTGGAGCGGATGCGGGAGCGGGGTCTCGCCACCCACGACTTCGTGCCGGACGCGGCGGCGGGCATGCTGCTGGGGGCCGTCTTCTCCCACGCGGTCTGGCGGGAGCACCTGGCGGATCCGACGCTCCCGCCGCCCGAAAGGGTGGTCCAGAGTTGCGTGCAGCTGCTGCTCGCCGGGGTGGGGTACCCCCCGGCAATCACAAAGGCGGGAAGGGGAAACGCGTGAGAGTGTCGATGGTCGCCGGCGCGACGCTGGCGCTGACGTTGATCGGACGTTCGGTCGCTGCCCAGCGTCCGGTGCTGGATACCCTTCCCCAGGCGGTGGTCCTCTCGCTCGACGACGCGCTCCGCCTGGCGCTCCCCGCGAGCGAGCCGGTGGCCCTCGCGCGCTCGGCGGTACGGCGGGCCCAGGGCGAGGTGAAGAAGGCCCGGAGCGAGTTCTTCCCGCAGCTCACCGGGACGGCCTCGTACACCCGGACGCTCAAGTCCCAGTTCAGCCGGGCGGGCGGGAGCGGCGGGGGCGATTCGACCCAGACGACCAGCTGCAACCGGTTCCGGGGCAATCCCAGCGCGCCGGTCACGACCCGGCTCGATTCGCTCGAGAGCGCCCTCAACTGCGTGACCGGCCTCAACCCCTTCGCCGCCTTCGGCGACCTGCCGTTCGGCCAGAAGAACCAGTATCGCCTCGGGCTCGACGGCAGCCAGATCCTCTACGCGGGCGGCCGGGTGCGGGCCCAGACCCGCGCGGCCCAGGCGGCGGAGCGCTCGGCCAGGATCGGGCTCACCGCCCAGGAGGCCCAGCTCACGCTGGACGTGACCCAGGCCTACTACGACGCCGCCTTGGCCGACCAGCTGCTCCGGATCGCGCAGGGCACCCTGCTTCTGGCCGATTCGACCTACGAGCAGACCGTGCTGGCGCAGAAGGTGGGAAGCCAGCCCGAGTTCGATGTGCTCCGGGCCCAGGTGGCGCGCGACAACCAGCGGACCGCGGTGATCCAACGAGAGTCCCAACGGACCATCGCGTTTCTCCGGCTCAAGCAGCTGCTCAACCTCCCGCTGAACCAGCCGCTCCAGCTGACCACGCCGGTCGAGGACAGCGTGCTCCCCTCGGTGCCGGCGCTCGACACCCTGATCCAGCGGGAGCTCGACACCACCGTCGACGCCCGCGCCCCGGTGCGGCAGGCGCAGGCCTCGGTGGAGGAACAGGAACAGCGCTACCGGGTGGCCCGGGCCGAGCGCTACCCGGCGGTGACGCTCTCGTCGAGCTTCGCGCGGCTGGGCTATCCCAGCGACGTCCTGCCGTCGTGGAGCGACTTCGTGAGCGACTGGACCGTGGGGCTCACGGTGAAGGTCCCGCTCTTCACCGGCGGGCGGATCGGCGGGAGCGTGCAGTCGGCCTCGGCCAATGCGGAAGACGCCCGGCTCCGGCTGCGGCAGACCCGGGAGCGGGCGTCGGTCGACA
>DASZPT010000119.1:0-5684 GCA_035549935.1 Gemmatimonadales bacterium | reverse complement strand
CTCCGGCCTCACTCCCCGTCCGTCCCGCCGGCTCCCGACTCCCGGCTCCCGACTCCCGACCCCCGACCTCCGACCCCCTCCCCTAGCCCCCCGCCCCCTCACTCCGCCCTGAGCACCGCGCCCTTGAGGTACCCGGTCTCTGGGATGGTGAGAATCTCGGGATGGTCCTCGCCCTGGCCGAGCAGGTGAGTCAGGGTCAGGCGGCGGCCGCTGTCGGCGGCGGCGTCGGCCAGCATCTCCATGAAGGTGTCGCGGCGGAGATGGAACGAGCAGGAGGCGGTGACGAGGACGCCGCCGGGATTGAGCAGTCGCATCCCCCGGAGGTTGATCTCCTTGTACCCCCGGATGGCCTGCTGGAGGGCACTCTTCGTCTTGGCGAACGCCGGCGGATCGAGGACCACGGTGTCGAAGCGACGGCGATCCCGCTCGTAGCGGCGGAGGATCTCGAAGGCATCCCCCTCCACCCACTCGAGATTGGGGAAGCCGTTGAGGGCGGCGTTCTCCCGGCCCCGCGCCAGCGCGTCGGCGCTCGCGTCGAGCGCGGTAACCTGGCCGGCCCGGGTCGCGAGATGGAGCGCGAAACTCCCATGGTAGGTAAAGCAGTCGAGGGCGGTGCCGCCCGGGGCTGTGAGCGCCGCGGCCAGCATCCGGTTGGGGCGCTGATCGAGGAAGGCCCCGGTCTTCTGCCCGCTCCAGGGCGCGGCGATGTAGCGGACGCCGCCCTCACGCACCTCGACCTGCTCCGGCACGGCGCCGTACGCCAGCTCCACCTTCTCGTCGAGCCCTTCGAGGCGCCGCACCCCCACGTCGTTGCGGAGGAGGATCCCCTCTGGCCGGCAGACCTCGAGGAGCGCGCCCACGATCTCGGCCCGCATCACCTCGAGGCCGGCGGAGAGCAGCTGCACCACGAGCCAGCGGTCGTAGCGATCGACGATGAGCGAGGGGAGTCCGTCGCCCTCCCCGTGCACCAGCCGGCAGGCGGTGGCGTCGATCGCGGCCCGGCGGGCGACGCACTCCGCGAGGCGTGCCCGCCACCAGGCGGGATCGGGAATCACGTCCGGCCGGCTCAGGAGCCGGAGCCGGATCTCGGAGCGGGGCGAATAGAGGGCGACGCCGAGAACCTTCCCCCGCCGGTCGGTGACGCGGCAGGGACCGGCCGAGTCCGGGGCCTCGGTGACGTCGGTGCGATAGATCCAGGGATGTCCGCGGGTCCAGCGGTCGGCGCCCTTCGGGGAGACCCGCGCCAGGGGAAGCGTCATGCCGCTAGGTGTCGCTCACCCGGTCGGGGCGGAGGACGGTTGCGCCACGCAGGTAGACGTGGCGGATCTCCTGCCGGGTCCGCGGGGTGTACGCATGCACCAGGAGCCGGATGCAGCGGGGGAGCGAGCCGGGTACCGGGATCTCGGTGGAATGGAGGATCGCGACGATATTCCAGCCGTAGACCTCGGCGGCCCGGGCGGGGAAGGCGGCGTTGAGGTCGCTCGTCATGGTGAAGAGCGCGCTCACGATATCGTCCGGGGCGAGACCGTTCGCCTCGTGCAGCTTCCGGAGCAGCTCGTCGGTGGCCTCGAGGATCTGCTGGGCATCGTTGGCGTCGACGGTGGTCGCGCCGCGGATCCCCTGAATCCGGTGGGAGGGCTGGTCGGGCATGGCAGACAATCTAGCGCACCATCTGCGGCTGATGCTGGTCACCGATGACCGGCTGCTCGCGGGCCGGGACCCGGTGGCCCTGGCCCGGGCGGCGGTCGCCGGCGGTGTCACCGCGGTGCAGCTCCGCCTCAAGGAGGCGAGTGCCCGCGAGCTGGTGGCCCTGGCCGCCCGGCTCACGGCGGCGCTGCCGGTCCCGGTGCTGGTGAACGACCGGCCGGACGTGGCCGCGGCAGCGGGGTGCGGTGTTCACCTCGGTCCGGACGATCTGCCGGTGTCGTTCGCGCGCCGGATCCTCCGGCCGGGAACCATCATCGGGGCGTCGGTCGGAGATCCCGGCGAAGCGGGGAGTGCCGCCGACGCCGACTACTGGGGCGTGGGGCCGTGGCGGGTGACGTCGACCAAGGGTGATGCCGGCGCGGCCATCGGCGCGGCGGGATTCGCCAGGGTGGTGCGGGCGGCGGCGGGGAGGCCGTGCATCGCCATCGGCGGGATCCGGCCGGAGGATGTGCCGCTGGTGCTCGGTGCCGGCGGCTCGGGGGTGGCGGTGGTATCCGGGCTGCTTGGCGCGGCGGACATCGAGGAGGCCGCGCGGGCATACGCGCGGGGGGCGGGGTGATGGGGACGCGCTCGGAGTTCGGAGTTCCGAGTTCCGGGTTCCGGGTGCCGGGTGCTACTTGCCCCGGGATTTCTGCCGCACCTGGCCGATGGCGCGGTTGTGCTCGGTGAGGGTGCGTGAGAAGACGTGGTGCCCGTCGGGGCCCGCCACGAAATAGAGCCAGGGGACATCGGCCGGATAGAGCGCGGCCTCGATGCTCTTGAGGCCGGGAGAGTTCACCGGACCGGGTGGGAGGCCCGGGTTCAGGTAGGTGTTGTAGGGCGACGGGAACTCGTAGTCCTTGAAGTAGAGCCGCTGCTTCCGCTCCCCGGTGGCGAGCTGGATGGCGTACTGCACCGTCGGATCGGCCTGCAGGGGCATGCCCAGCCTGAGCCGGTTGGTGTAGACCGCGGCGATCGTCGCCCGCTCGTCGTCATGCCGGGCCTCCCCTTCCACGATACTCGCCAGCGCCAGGATCTGGGTTCGCGTGAGCTTGAGCGAATCGAGCCGCCGGTCCCACGCCGGATTCCACTGTCGCCGGAACTCCTCCACCATCGCCTGGACCAGCGCCGGCGCCGTGACCGGCACCGGGAGGGAGTAGGTCTCCGGCAGGAGATAGCCCTCGAGGCTCGGGGCGTCGGGCGCCATGGTGTTCACCCGGGCCCGGTCCTTCGCCGCGGCGAGGATCGAATCGCGCGGGATGCCGAGCCGTTCGTTCGCGAGGTCGGCGAGCTCGCCCAGGGTCAGTCCCTCCGGGGCGGTGAAACGGACCATCGCCACCCGGCCGTGCTCGATCGCCTGCAGCAGCGCCCAGGGGCTGGCGCCCGTCGGGAGGTCGTAGATCCCGGCCTTGGCGGAGCGATCGGTGCGGCGGACCCGGGCGAGGAGCGTGAACCAGAAGCGCGACGCGACCAGGTCGTGGGCGACGAGGGTGTCGGTGACGGCGCGGAACGAGGAGCCGGGGGGGATGGTGATACGGACGGGGGTGCCGTCGCCGGGGGCGTGGCAGGCCAGGGACGCGACGGTCAGGAGGATGGCACGCCAGGGCCGTTTCGCGCTCCGCGTTCCGGGTGCCGCGCTGGGGAGTAGCACCCCGAGCACCGAACGGACCGCCTGAATCGCGCCTCTCACAGCGCCGTCCCCCGCCGCCGGTCGAGGAAGCCCTGCAGGAGCACGGCGGCGGCGTGGGCGTCGACGTCCTCCTTCCGCCCCCGGGTGGAGCCGCCCTGCTCGCGGATGGCGGAGAGGACCCGCGCGGTGGTCATGCGCTCGTCGGTGAGTTCGACCGGGAGGGTGGTGCGCTTCTCCACCAGCTCGGCGAGCTCGCGGGCCGCTCGGGCGCTCTCGCCCTCCTCGCCCTCGGGCGTGAGAGGGAGCCCGACCACGACCCCGACGGGGTGGTGCGTCCCGACGGACTCCAGGAACGCCGGCATCGGGAAGCGTTTCCCGGCCCGGCGCGTGAGGGTGCCGAGGGGCGAGGCGAGCACCTGGCTCTCATCGGAGAGGGCGAGCCCCAGGCGGACTTCGCCCCAGTCGATGGCGATGATGCGGCCGCTGGGAGGGATGGGCATGGCTGAAAGCTACGATGGGCGGGAGGCGGGAGGCAGGAGGCCGGAGGCGGGAGGCAGGAGGGAAATGGGCGAGGCGGGCGGGGTGCGACTCCCGGCCCGCCTCGTCCAATTCTCTCCCGCCTCCCGCCTCCGGCCGCTACTGGGCCATCGTCGCGAAGAATTCCTTGTTGGTCTTGGTCCGCTTCATCCGCTCGAGCAGGAACTCGAGGGCCTCGACCGGCGGCATGTCCGCCAGGAAGTTGCGCAGCAGGTAGACCCGGTTGAGCTCGTCCTTGTCCATGAGGAGCTCTTCCTTGCGGGTGCTGGTCCGCTGGATGTCGATGGCGGGGTAGATGCGGCGGTCGGCGAGGCGCCGGTCGAGCACCAGTTCCATGTTACCGGTGCCCTTGAACTCCTCGAAGATCACCTCGTCCATGCGGCTCCCGGTGTCGATCAGGGCCGTGGCGATGATGGTGAGGCTGCCGCCGCCGTCGATGTTCCGGGCGGCGCCGAAGAAGCGCTTGGGCTTCTGGAGGGCGTTGGCGTCGACACCGCCGGAGAGGATCTTGCCGGAGTGGGGGACGACGACGTTGTGGGCCCGGGCGAGACGGGTGATGGAGTCGAGCAGGATCACGACGTCCCGGCCGTGCTCGACCAGGCGCTTGGACTTCTCGATCACCATGTCCGCCACCTGGACGTGGCGGTCGGCCGGCTCGTCGAAGGTGGAGGAGATGACCTCCGCCTTCACGTTCTCCTGCATGTCGGTGACTTCTTCCGGCCGTTCGTCGATCAGCAGGACGATCAGGACCACCTCGGGGTGGTTCTCGCTGATGGCGTTGGCCAGCTTCTGCATCAGGATCGTCTTGCCGGCCTTGGGCGGCGCCACGATCAGGCCGCGCTGCCCCTTGCCGATGGGCGAGAGGAGGTCGACCACGCGCATCGAGAGGTCGCTGGTAGTCTTCCGCTCCAGCGTGATCCGCTCGTCCGGGTAGCGCGGCTTCAGGTTGTCGAAGGCGATCCGGTGCTTGGTCTTCTCCGGCTCCTCGTAGTTGACCTGCTCGACCTTGAGCAGGGCCAGGTAGCGCTCGCCCTCCTTGGGCGGGCGGACCTGTCCCATGACGGTGTCGCCGGTGCGCAGATCGAACCGCTTGATCTGGCTGGGCGAGACGTAGATGTCGTCGGGGCCGTAGAGGTAGTTCCAGTCCTGGCTCCTGAGGAAACCGTACCCTTCCGGCAGGATCTCGAGGACCCCTTCGCCGCGGATGACGGTGTCCTGGTCGAGCAGGGTCTGCTCGATCCGGAAGATCAGATCCTGCTTCCGGAGACCCGAGTAGTTCTGGATGTTGAGCTGCTCGGCGAGAGCGTGCAGCTCGGCGACGGACTTCTGTTTGAGCTCGGCGATATCCACGGGCGTGGTACTCCGCTCAGTCGAACTCCGTTCAGGAGTTGGTCTCCGGTCTACCGGAGGGCGAGCCTTAGGGGCGGGCAAATGAGTTTTCTGGGTCGGAATTGATCAACCAGCTCGGGAGCCGGTGCGTGCGTCAGTTGTGCAGGATGATGGGGCTGCTGGGCGAGTACTCAGGGTACAGGGAGCGCCCCATATATAGAAGAGCAGGGAACCATCGTCAAGGGCTGTGACATCTCGCGACCGGCCGGCGGGTCCGGCGCATCGACCTGGCGGCGCGGGCACCTGACGGCGGGGTGGCGCGCGGTGTTTCTCCGAGGCCGGGTCCGGGGATGGCCGGGGCCTCGACCCCTCTAGCGTTCCGAGAACGAACCTTATATTCCTGCTCGCGCCCGGCGTCCCTCCCCCCTACCGCCAGGATTCCCATCGTGACGTCCGAAAGCGAACGGTTCCACAAGCTGCGGCACGACCTCTCGAATCCGCT
>DASZPT010000118.1:0-6437 GCA_035549935.1 Gemmatimonadales bacterium | reverse complement strand
GGCCATCACGCCCCAGGCGTAGATGTCGGCCCGGTGGTCCACCTCGCCGCCCACCGCCTGCTCCGGGGCCATGTACGCCGGGGTGCCGATCGCGTGGCCCACCTGGGTGAGGGCCTCGCCCCGGGCGCCCGCCGGCGCGCGGGAATCGCTCAGCGCCTTCGCGATGCCGAAGTCGGTGACCACGGCGGCGCCGCCCGAGAGCAGGATGTTCTCCGGCTTGATGTCCCGGTGGACGATGTTTTCGCCGTGGGCGTAGGCGAGGGCGCGCGCCACGTCCCGGAGGATGCTCACCGCCTCGGCGAGCGGGAGGGGAGTCCCGCTTGCGAGCCGGCCGCGGAGCGAATCGCCCCGGACGAACGGCATCGTGTAGTACGGGAGATCGCCGGCGTGACCCGCGGTGAGCAGCGGGACGATATTGGCGTGCTGGAGCCCCGCCGCCAGCTTGACCTCGCGCTCGAAGCGCTCGGCGCTCAGGCCGGCGAGGAGCTCCGGCGCGATGACCTTCACGACCACCGCGCGGCCGAGCGCGCGTTCCTGCGCCAGGAAGACGCGTGACATGCCCCCACCGCCGAGCTCGCGCTCGAGCGTGTAGGTGCTGCCGAGGGCGTCCTGCAGCCGGGCGCGGAGGTCGGTCATGCCGTGGAGGGTAGAGGGGCGGTGATCGGTCCGGTAGCGCCGGCCGGGCCACGCTCCTCTGACGGAGCCGGAGGCGGGCGGGTTTACTCCCGCCCGGGGTCGGGGCCGGTCATTGCCCGGCCGAGAGCCGGGCCTTCACTTCACCGAACCAGTTGAGCACCGCCGTGAGGCGGCGGGACCCGGCGCCGCTCTCGGCCGGCCGCTGCAGCATGATGAACGACCGGTCCCCCGGCCGCACCCCGAAGGCCTGGTGCCACGGCTGGAAGACGAAGGGCCGGGTCCCGAAGAGCGCCTGGTGGGACACGACCTCGAAGTCGCGCGGCGCGGCGACGCTCGCGGCCATCATCGAATCGTTCGCGAGATAGAATAGCTCCCGCCCCGAGTGAGCCCAGACCGGGCTGGTGCCGCCCGCGGGAGAGACCTGCCAGCGGGCCCGCGTCACGTCGGGGAAGGGGCGGACGTAGACCTCCTCGCGGCCGGACTCGAGGGAGACGTACGCGATCCACCGGCCGTCGGGCGAGATGGCGGGGTTGTACTCGTCGGTGGGACCGGCGGCCACGGTGAGGCGCGCGGTGTCGCCGGTGACCCGCCGGGCGTAGATGTCGCGCACGCCGGAGATGACGCCGGTGCGATAGGCCACCCACTGGCCATCGCGCGACCAGTCCGCCTCGTCGATCTGGGAGGTGTCAGCGGGGAAGAGCCGCACCGGCTTGTCGCTGCCGTCGGCCCGGGCACGGTAGAGGAATGTGAGACCGCGGTCCGCGTCCGAGCTGAAGGACAGGGAGCGACCGTCGGGGAGCCACGCCGGCCGGTAGTTCACCGTGCCGTCGAAGCTGATCCGGGTGAGCGGGCCGGTGTCGAGCTGCTTCACCCAGAGCATGGCGCTGGTCCCGTCGACCAGGCTCACCGCCAGGCGCTGCCCGTCGGGGGAGAGGCCGATGCTGGTGAAGCGCCCCTGCCAGGACGGGTCGAGGATCCGGCTCCGGCCGGTGCGGTCCACCTCCGCGACGCTGGAGCTCCCCGCGGTGAGGTCGGAGGGCAGGTAGATGAGCGTGCCGTCACCCGCGATCGCGATCTCCGGGATGACACCCAGCTCCAGTTGCACGCCGCTCAGCAGGACGACCGGTTCGCGCTTGAAGCGGAGCCGGTCGAGATCGAAGGGGGCGCCCACCACCGTGCCGTCGAAGCGGACCACCACCAGGACCCCGGTCGGCAGGTAGAACGCCCGGGTGCCGCCCTGCATGATGGTGTCGACCCTCCCGGTCTCGGGGTGTGCCGCCACCAGGACCTGCTGGGCGCAATTGTTCCCGCAGCGGGTCGCCAGGATGACGTCCTTCCGCGGGAGCAGCGTGGGGTAGATCTGGGCCCCGTTGGCCGGCGCCGGCACCAGCTGCGCCGGGGTGCCGCCGGCGGCGGGTACGGCCATCAGGGCGAAGGTCGGCGTCGGGTAGACGATCTGGTTGTCGGGGCGCCAGACGCCCCCGAGGATGATCGTCGTGGTGCCGTCGGCGATCTTCACCGGGGGGCCGCCGGCGGCGGGGATCTTGTAGACCGAACCGCCGGCGAAGAAGCCGATCCAGGCGCCGTCGGGGGAGAAGAACGGGCCGTCGGCGCCCTCGGTGCCGTCGAGGATCCGCGGCTGCAGCTCGTCCCGGTCCCGGACCGCGAGACGGGTCACCGTCCCGCCCTTGCCCACGACGAAGGCCATGCGGGACCCGTCGGGGGCGATCGCGATCGCATTTCCGTAGTAGCCGATGTGGTTCACCCGCAGATCGGGAATGTCGAGCGAGAGCCGCGTCACCGGCGCCGGGCGCGGGTTGAAGAGCTTCACCGCCAGCGCGAGCGCCGCCAGCGTGGCGACGATCGCGATCACGCCCACGACCTGGAGCGCCCGCGGGGAGCCCGTCGCCGGCCGCCCACTCCGCGGGCGGGCGCCGGTGGTCGCCGGTCCGGGGGCGCCCTTGAGCGCGGCGGCAAACTCGGCGGCGGTGGCGAAGCGGTCGGCGGGGAGCTTCTCGAGCGCGGTCAGCACCGCGGCCTCGACCTCGGGCGGGACACTCTTCCGCTGGCCGGTGAGCGAGGCGGGCTCTCCCGTCATCACCTTCGCGATGATGGCCTGCGCCGTCGGGCCGGTGAAGGGCGGCTCGCCGATCAGCATCTCGTAGGTCATCGCGCCCAGGGCGTACACGTCGCTCCGGGCGGTGATCTCCCGTTCCCCCATCGCCTGCTCGGGACTCATGTAGTGGGGCGTGCCGAGCGACATCCCGGTCTCGGTCATGCGGGTCCCGCCGGCGGCGCTCACCGCCAACGCGATCCCGAAGTCCGCCACCAGGGCGCTGCCGTCGTGCAGCAGCACGTTCTCCGGCTTGATGTCGCGGTGGATCACCCCGTGCCGGTGGGCGTAATCAAGCGCGCCGGCGACCTCGCTGGCGAGCCGCACCGCGTCGGCGACCGGGAGCTGCTTCTCGCGGGTGAGCCGGTCGCGCAGCGATTCCCCCTCCACGAAGGGCATGACGTAGTAGGCGGTACCCTGGACCTGGCCCGAGTCGATCAACCCGAGGATATGGGGATGCTGCAGGTTGGCGATGGTCTTGATCTCGCGGAGAAACCGCTCGGCTCCGATGACGGCGGCGAGCTCGGGCCGGAGGACCTTGATGGCGACCTTCCGGTCGTGCTTGAGGTCGTGGGCGAGGTACACCGTGGCCATGCCGCCCTGGCCCAGCTCCCGCTCCAGGCGGTAGCGCTCGGCGAGGGCCGCGGCGAGACGGTCGGGGCTGCCGCTCACTGGCGCAGCCTCTTGCGGAGGTCGTCGAGCCAGTGCTCCACCACCACGACGTGCCGCGCGCCCTGATCGGAGCCCATGCCACGCAGGCGGATGAAGAGAAACCCCGACCCGTCCGGCAGCGGCGCATAGGACTGGTGCCACTGGTCCAGGAACATGGACGCCACGCTGAACAGGGGGGCTTCCGCGCCGGCGCTGAACCCGCCGCGGGTCTCCACCGGCACGGCGATGAGGCGGCTGGCCAGGTCCACGTAGTAGAGCTCGCGCCCGTCGGCGGACCAGGTGGGCAGCAGGCCACCACGCGCGCTCACCTGCCAGCGGCTCCCCCGTGCCTCGGGGAACGGGCTCACGAACACCTGCGGCTGGCCCGCCGTCACCAGTACGTAGGCAATCCACCGGCCATCGCGCGACACGGCCGGCTGCACTTCGGTGGTGGGCGTGGCGATGATCGGGACGGTCGTGCCGTCCGCCACCCGCACGGCCACGATGTCGCCGGCACCCGGCGATCCATTGTCGGTGCGGACCACCAGCCACGTACCGTCCCCCGACCAGGCGACCTCCTGTATCGGGCGGTCGAGCTTGGCGAGGAGCCGGTCCTCCCCGCTTCCGTCGGCGAGGCGACCGTAGACATTGCCGCCATTCAGCGTGTCCCGCACGAAGGCGACCATCCGCCCGTCAGGCGACCAGGCCGGCCGGCGATCGCGCCCGCCGAAACTGAGCCGGGTGGGCGCCCCGTGATCGACGGGGCGCACCCAGACGTCAGAGCTGCCGTTGTCCCCCGCGAGACTCACGGCGACGCGGCGCCCGTCCAGCGCCAGGCCCAGCGACACCACCGACCCCGGCCAGATCGAGTCGAGCCAGGTCGAGGCGCCGCCGCGGGTCACTCGGACCACCTGGGTCTGCGCTTCCATTCCGGCAGAGCGGAGGTAGGCCAGAGAGCCGCTGGCCGACACGGCCAGGGTGCCGGTGCCGAAGGCGGACACACTGTCGAGCAGGGGGATGCCAGGCCCGGTGACTGTGAGCTTGTCGAGGTCGAATGGCGCCACCAGTCCCACGCCGTCGCGTCGCAGGTACAGCAGGTGGCCGCTGGGCAGGTACGTGCCCAGGAGGACGTTGGGTACCAGTTCCCGCTGCGTCCGGGTGGCGAGGTCAAACACACGGAGGCTCGAGGCGACACACCCCGACTGGCAGGCCGTGAAGATGGCGCCCCGCGACCGGGGCAGCGGCGACATGGCCACGATGCCGAAGCCATAGAGCGTCGAGTCCACCAGCACGTCCTGGGCGACGCCGCCACTGGCGCTCACGCGGCGAAGCCCGAACAGGAGATTGTTGACGTACAGGATGGTGCCATCATCGAGCCAGGCGGGGACGTACTGGTCGCCGGCGGCCGAGTCGGCCAGCACCACTGCGGGCCCACCATCGATCGGGACGCGCTGCAGGCGTCCGTCAGCTACGAACGCCAGTTGTCTGCCATCGGGCGAGAACGCCGCCACGGAGGCCCCGGCGGTGCCCGGGAGCGGCTGGGCCTCGAGCTCAGCCCAGCGCTTGATCCACAGGCGCCGGTCGCCGCCCCCTCCCCGGAACACGAGACTCCGCCCATCGGGTGACAGCTTGATTCCCGGGGAGTTCAGGTTGATCGCGACCGAGTCGCCGAGGGAAAGGAGGAAACGGGCCGGCCCCGGCGGGGCCGGGCGGCTGAGCCAGCTCCATGCCGCGATGGCGACCCCGGCTGCCGCGACCATCCAGGGCAGCCACCGGCCACCCCGGACGGGTACCACCCGGGTCGCCGGGCGTTGCACGGTGCCCTTCCCGGTGAGTGCCGCCGCGAACTCCGCCGCCGTCGCGAACCGATCGGCCGGGAGCTTCTCGAGCGCGGTGAAGACCGCCGCTTCCACATCCGGGGGAATCGACTTTCGCTGCCCGGTGAGCGAGGCCGGCTCGGCCGTCATCACCTTCGCCACGATCGCCTGGGCCGTCGGCCCGGTGAAGGGCGGCTCGCCCAGAAGCATCTCGTACAGCACGCAGCCCAGGGCGTAGACGTCGGAGCGGGCGGTGATCTCGCGTTCGCCCATCGCCTGCTCCGGGGACATGTACGTCGGGGTGCCGAGCGACATCCCCGTCTCCGTCATCCGGGTGCCGCCGGCCTTGCTGGCGGCCAGCGCGATGCCGAAGTCCGCGACCACCGCCCGGCCGTCGTGCAGCAGGATGTTCTCGGGCTTGATGTCGCGGTGGACCACGTCGTGGCGGTGGGCATAATCGAGGGCGCCAGCCACTTCGGTGGCGATGCGGACGGCGTCCGCGACCGGCAGCTGCTTCTCTCGCGCGAGCCGGTCGCGGAGGCTTTCGCCCTCGATGAAGGGCATGACGTAGAAGAGGAACGAGTCCGCCGCGCCGGAATCGAACAGCGGGAGGATGTGGGGATGCTGGAGGTTCGCGGTGGTCTTGATCTCGCTCAGGAACCGCTCGGCCCCGATGACCGCGGCGAGCTCGGGCCGCAGGACCTTCACCGCCACCTTGCGGTCGTGTTTGATGTCCTGGGCGAGGTAGACTGTGGCCATGCCGCCCTGGCCCAGCTCCCGCTCGAGGCGGTAGCGGTCGGCCAGTGCGGCGGCGAGTCGCTCCGGGATGGGGCTCAGCGGGCCGGCTCCAGATCGCCCAGCTTGGCGAGCTCGGCGCGGACACTGTCGCGTTGCGGGATCATCGACGGCTCGGGGTCGACCCGCACCTTGAGGTAGTTGCGATAGGCCCGGATGGCGCCCGCCTTGTCTCCGGCCTGGGCCGCCAACTGCCCTTCCAGCCGGAGCGACTCGGCCAGGCCTACCGGGACGGGCTCGCCGTTGCTGCTGTACCGGCGGCGAATGGCCCGTAGCGCCCGGTCGATCCGGCCCTGGGCCTGGTACAGCCGGGCCAGCTCGATGGAGGCGAACTCGATGGCGCCCTGGCGGCCCTGCCACAACGAGTCGGCCAGGTCCAGCTTGCGGCCGGCATCGGGTTCATTGCGCTGGATCGCGATCCTGGC
>DASZPT010000117.1:0-3745 GCA_035549935.1 Gemmatimonadales bacterium | reverse complement strand
AGCGACTCCTCAATCCGCCGGCCGACACCACCGGGACCGCCCGCTTCGCCGGCTGGACCGGCGAGATCCCCGATGACCTGCTGCAGGAGGCATCGCGGAGGCTCGGCCTGGTCTCACTCCTCGGGGTCGTCCTCTGGACCGTCGGGATGGTGCTGGACCACCTGGCCCTGCAGGCGCTGCTCCCCGCGGGCGACCCCTACTGGCGCCGGTTGCACCCTCCCGACTTCGTCGTCCTCCTCGCGGTGCTCGCCTCGCTGGGCCTCTTCGGGTTCAGCCGGACCACCGGCCGCTCGCCCCGGTTCATCCTCGACCTCGGGCTGGTGTACCTGGTCGTGAACTCGCTCGCGATCGGGATCATCTGGCACTGGCGGCCGGTCACCGCCGGGCGGACCCTCGAGCCGATGTTCACCTGGGTCGGGCCGCTGGTGCTCATCTTCGCCGCGATCATCCCCAATCCGCCTTGGAAGACCCTCCTCGCCGGGCTGGTCGCCGTGTCGATGAACCCGCTCGGCATGCTCCTCGCCCGGGCGCGGGGAACCTGGGACTTCGGCTCCTGGAGCGCTGCGCTCCTCATGCACTACCCCGACTACATCATGGTGGGGGTGTCGGTGGTGATCTCGCGGGTGGTGAGCCGGCTGGGGCAGCACGTGTCGCGGGCGCGCGAGATGGGGAGCTATCATATCGGTGAACTGCTCGGGCGGGGCGGGATGGGCGAGGTCTACCTCGCAACCCACCGGATGCTGGCGCGGCCGGCGGCGATCAAGCTGATCCGTCCCGAGACGCTCGGCGGGGAAGGGGCGGCGGCGGCCGACCAGGCGATCCGCCGCTTCCGGCGGGAGGCGGAGGCGGCCGCGAGTCTTCGTTCGCCCCACACGGTGGAGCTCTACGACTTCGGCGTGACCGAGGACCGGACGCTCTACTTCGTCATGGAGTTCCTGGTCGGCATGGACCTGGAGAAGCTGGTGCGGACTCATGGCCCGCAGCCCGCCAGCCGCGTGATCTCGATCCTGCGCCAGGTCGCTGAATCGCTCGAGGAGGCTCATGCGCGCGGGCTGGTGCACCGCGACATCAAACCGGCCAACATCCACATCGGGCGGCTCGGCCTGCGGCACGATTTCGTCAAGGTGCTCGACTTCGGGCTCGTCAAGGAGATCACGCCGGGTGGCACGGCCTCGCTCGAGACCGAGCTGGAGACGCCGGGCACGCCCTCCTACATGGCGCCGGAGCTCATCCTCGGGGAGCCGGTCGACGGCCGCGCCGACCTCTACGCCCTGGGCTGTGTCGGCTATTTTCTGCTGACCGGCACGGTGGTGTTCGAGGCCTCGACGGTGCTGCAGGCGCTGGCCCGCCAGGTCAACGACACCCCGGTACCGCCGTCGGAGCGCTCGGGACGCCCGGTGCCACCGGCGCTCGAGCAGATCATCCTGTCGCTCCTCGCCAAGCGCCCCGCCGACCGCCCGGCGTCCGCCACCGAGCTCGGCGAGCGACTCGCCGCGATCGACACCAACCCCTGGACCGAGGCCCATGCCGCCGAGTGGTGGCGTGAGATCGAGGAATCGAACTGACGCATGTACTTCAAGCAGATCCTGAACGAACGCTGCGGCTGCGCCTCCTATCTCATCGCCTCCCGCCAGTCGCGCGAGGCCGCGGTGGTGGATCCGTCGACCGAGCTGGGCGAGTACGAGGCGCTCCTCACGGAGCGGAACTACACGCTCCGCGACGTGATCGACACTCATGTCCATGCCGCTCACCTGTCGGGGGCGCGGACCCTCGTCGCCCGCCACGGCGCCACGCTCTGTCTGCACGAGTCGGCGGCGGTCACCTATCCGTTCCGGGGACTCGCGGACGGCGAGGAGCTGCCCCTGGGACAGCTCCGGCTCAGGGTCCTGCACACGCCGGGGCACCGGCCGGAGCTGGTCTCGATCCTGGTGGTGAACCCGCCGCGGAGCCCCGAACCGTCGATGGTGCTGACCGGCGACTCGATGCTGGTGGGTGACGTGGGCCGGCCCGACTTCGGCGGCGGCGACGCGGAGGCGCAGTACCGGAGCATCACCCGCCTGCTCGAGTTGCCCGACTACGTCTCGGTCTTCCCCGGCCACTTCGAAGGCCCCTGCGGCAAGGGGATGTGCGGCCGGCCCAGCACCACGATCGGGTTCGAGCGGCGCTTCAGCCCGATGCTCTCCATGGAGCGGGATCGCTTCGTCTCGGCGCTCACCTCGGGCGTCCCGCCCCGGCCCCTCAACATGACCGCCATCGAGGCGACCAACCGCGGCGCCGCGGACCTCCCCGGCGCGATGCTCACGAGTTCCCCCGACGTCCCGGTGGTGCCCGTCGCCGAGATCACCGCCCGGCCCGCGGGGACGATGCTGGTGGATGTGCGGGAGCCCGAGGAATACCTGATGGGACACATCCCCGGCGCCGTGAATCTGCCGCAGGCCGATCTCGCGAGCCGGGCCGGGGAACTGCCGCGGGACCAGCCGCTCTACATCGTCTGCCAGGCGGGGATGCGCTCGCTCCGGTGCGCGCAGTATCTCCGCCAGTGCGGGTTCCCCGACGTGATCAGCGTGAGCGGCGGCACCTCGGCGTGGGCAGCCGCCGGGCATTCGCTCGTCACGGGGGAGATGCCGGTAAGGGCGGTGCGGTTCGTGGAGACCGAGTGGACTCACGCGGGCGGGCGGGACTGAGCGGCGGGCGCCGGGTCTTGATATTCGGTGTTTCTTCGGGTATGCTTGGCGGGTCCCGCCCCGGAGCACCCGATGATCCGCACCCCCGACCTGGAGCAGAAGCTCGCCGTCCTCATGTCCCTCGCCACCGAGGACCGTGAGGGACTTCCCCCGAGGCTCCGGCACGCGAACGACGCCGGGTCGCTCCGGCCCATCAACATCCGCACGCTCGCGCCGCTCCCCGGCATGCGCATCAGGCTGCTCCGGATCCTGATGACCAACGCCTGCAGCTACAATTGCCACTACTGTCCCATGCGGCGCGACCGTGAGATGCCGCGCACGCTGCTCAAGCCCGAGGAGCTGGTGCGGATCTTCCTCGGCGCCCGGGAGCGGGGCTGGTGCGATGGCCTCTTCATTACTACCGGCATTCCCGGGCGGCCGGTGCAGGTGGTAGGAGAGGTCATCAAGGTCCTGGAACTCCTCCGCCAGCGTCACCGCTTCGACGGCTACATCCACGTGAAGCTCGTCGCCGGGGCCGAACCGGCCCAGATCGAACGCATCACCGCGCTCGCCAACCGGGTCTCCATCAACCTGGAGACGCCCTGTGGCGCGACCCTCACCAGCATCGCGCCCGAGAAGAATCTCGATCTCACGCTCCAGAACCTGGAGCAGGTGCGGCAGCTCGTGGCCCTCGAGCGCTCGGAGCGCGCCGCCGGCCGCCCGGCGAATCCCCTCCGGCCCCGGGGCGCCTCCGGGATCACCACCCAGTTCGTCGTCGGCGCCACGCCCGACCAGGATCGCACCATCCTCGCGACGGTGGCGCGGCTCCACCGGGGCGGCGAGGTGCATCACGTGCACTTCAGCGCCTTCCGCCCCATCACCGCCACCCCGATGGAGCACGTCACCGCCGCCCCCGCCGAACGGGAGCACCGCCTCTACCAGGCGGAGTACCTGCTCCGTGACTACGGCTTCGCCGGCGAGGAAATCGTCTTCGGCGGGGACGGCAACCTCCCGCTCGACCGGGATCCGAAGGTGGCGTGGGCGCTGGCGCATCCCGACCGCTTTCCGGTCGAGGTCAGCAC
>DASZPT010000116.1:0-2658 GCA_035549935.1 Gemmatimonadales bacterium | reverse complement strand
CCCACGTACCCGCTGGCGCCGGCGAGGAGGATCCGGCCGGTCATCCCGCGCCGTCGGCCAGGTGGTGCAACTGCTCGCGGAACGCGCCCAGCGAGCCCATCACCGCCCCGCCCGCCAGCTCGATGTCCCGCCGGTGGCGCTCCGCCGCCGCCCCCCCGACCAGCAGCGCCACGCCCCCCGGCAGGTGCTGTCGAATGGTGGCCAGCTCGCCGCCCAGCGCCGGGTCGCCGGCGGGGTGAATGAGGCTCAGCGCCACCGCGCGCGCCCCGGTGCGCGTGGCCGCCGCCGCGATGTCGCGGGCCGGCAGGTTCACGCCCAGGTAGGTGACCCGCCATCCCTCCGCGGCGGCCGTGGCCGCGGCGAGGAGCGCCCCGCCCTCGTGCAGCTGATCCGGCGGCGTGCCCACCACCAGCATCGGAGCGCTCCGGTCGGTCTCCGCGGTGTCCCGGATCCAACCCAGGACCTCGCGCACCACCGCCGTGGCCAGGTGCTCCTGCGCAATGCTCATCCGCCCGCCGTGCCAGCGATCGCCGACCTCGCGGAGCACCGGTCCCACCACGTCATCGAGGAAGCGCGGCACGCCGAGCGCGAGCGCCGCCCGTCCCAGCTCCCGCCGCAGCAGCGCGCCGTCGAGCCGGTCGATCGCCTGCAGGGCGCGGGTCTGCCACGGCTCGGCGGCTTCCTCCATCGGGGCCGGGGCCGGCGGCGCCGAGGCGACCATGCGTCTCAGCTCTTCCACCGGGAGGGTCGCGAGCTGGCTGATTGCCCCGCCGGCATCCGTCAGGCGGCGAAGCAGCGCCAGCCGTTCGATGTCGGCGTCGGAATAGAGCCGCTGTCCCCCCTCCGTCCGGGTCGGGGCCACCACCCCGTAGCGCCGTTCCCACGCGCGCAAGACGTGGCCGGACAATCCGGTACGCTGCGCCACCACCCGGACAGGGTGCCTCGGCAGGTCGCTGCCGGGTGAATCATTCGATCCAGTCATGATTAATCATAGAATATTGTCTAGGTTGTGTCAACGAAATTAATTAGACAGACTCTTGACAATCTGGTACCGAGGCCCAAGATTGCTCGACAGCAGTTCGACACAGTTCAACCCAAACCGAGTTCCGATTCATGGCTCGTGCGCATACCCTCGCCGCCCTCCTGCTGGCCTTCGGCGGCGTGACTGCTGGCACCACCGGCCCCCTGGCGGCGCAGTCGGCCCCGGCCAAGCCGGCGGAGAAGAACATCGTGGAGACCGCGGTGGCGGCGGGGGAGTTCAAGACCCTCGCGACGGCCCTCGAGGCGGCCGGACTCATCCAGACCCTCTCGGGCCCGGGACCGTTCACGGTCTTCGCCCCGACGGACGCCGCCTTCGGGAAGCTCCCCGAGGGGACCGTGCCGGCGCTGCTCAAGGACAAGACGAAGCTGACCGCGGTGCTGACCTATCACGTGGTCCCGGGGCTGATCACCGCGAAGGACCTGAAGGCGAAGGCGGACAAGGAGGGCTACGTCACCCTCAAGACGGTGCAGGGCAGCACGCTCCGCCTCCACCTGGCGGGCTCGGCGGTACACGTCGGTGAGAAGTCCGCCAACGTCACTGCCGCCGACGTGCTGGCGAAGAATGGCGTGATTCACGTGATCGACGCGGTGCTGCTGCCGCCGCAGTAATGCAGGACGGTCCGGGGGGCGCCGGGCGGGAGTCCGGCGTCCCCGGGTCGCACATCAACGCTCGACCAAATCGATCCGGCGTGCCGGGTTCCGCCGCCGGGTCCTGATCCTCAACGAGGTGAGAGACCGATGCCTTCCATGACTCGATTCGGCGTCGCCGCGCTGTCGGCGGCCGCGCTGCTCGCGGGCTGCAGCGATGACAACAAGACCGGTCCCGGCCCGACGGCCGAGGTCCGGGTGGTGCATGCCTCGCCGGATGCGCCGGCGGTGAATGTGCTGGTGGACGACAAGGCGGTGCTGTCCAACGTGGCCTACAAGCAGAGCTCGAACTACCTGAGCGTCGCCGCGGGCACCCGCAACATCAAGGTGAACGCCGCCGCCGGCGGGGCCACGGTGATCAACGCCGATGCGTCCGTCACCGAGGGGTCGTCCTACACCGTGATCGCGACCGGGCTCCTCGCGAACATCGAGCCGCTGGTCCTGATCGACGACCGCACCGCGCCCGCCGCGGGCAACATCAAGCTCCGCCTGGTGCACGGCGCGCCCAATGTGGCGGAGGTCGACATCTACATCACCGCGCCCGGCGCCGACATCGACGCCGCCACGCCGGCGCTGACCGACGTGCCCTTCCAGGGCGCGAGCGCCTTTCTCGAGGTGCCGGCGGGGGACTACCAGGTGCGGGTGACCCCGGCGAACAGCAAGACCGTGGCTCTCGATACCGGGGCCCTGACCCTCACCGCCGGTCAGGTCCGGACTGCGATCGCCGTCGAGGCGCCGGGGGGTGGGACGCCCCTCGGAGCGCTCCTGCTGGCCGATCTGAACTGATAGATGCAGGGGTAGGAAACGCAGCCGCCCCGCTCAGGCCAGCCGGCCCGGGCGGGGCGGAGGTGTTTTAAAGGACTACCGTCTTCCCTTCTTCTTCGCCGGCTTCTTCATGGCCTTCCGCGCAGCCGGCTTCTTCTTCGCCGCCGCTTTCTTCGCAGGCTTCTTTGCCGCCGCTTTCTTCGC
>DASZPT010000115.1:0-2914 GCA_035549935.1 Gemmatimonadales bacterium | reverse complement strand
TCCGCAGCCACATCGCGGATCCGGCGCCCACCAAGCGCGACACCGCGGCGGCGCACGGCGCGCCGCTCGGCAGGGACGAGGTGAAGCGGACCAAGGAGATCCTGGGGTGGCCGGAGACGCCGTTCTACGTCCCGGCGGAGGCGGCGGAGTGGCGCGAACGGTGCCTCGCCCGGGGGCGCGAGGGGCGCGAGGCCTGGACCGCGATGTTCGAGCGCTACCGCGCCGCGCATCCCGAGCTCGCGGCGGAACTCGAGGCCTGGCTCGCGGGCGGGCTCCCGGCGGGATGGGATGCGGGGCTCCCGGTCTTCACGCCGGCCGACGGCGCCCTCGCGACGCGGCAGGCCTCGGCCAAGGCGCTGAATGCCATCGCGGCGCGGGTCCCCAATCTCGTGGGCGGCTCGGCCGACCTGGCCGAGAGCACCGGCGCCGACATCAAGGGCGGCGGCAGTTTCGCGCCGGGGAAACCGGGACGGAACTTCCACTGGGGGGTGCGGGAGCACGGGATGGCCGCGTGCCTCAACGGGATGGCGGCGCACGGCGGTGTGCGTCCCTTCGGGAGCACGTTCCTGATCTTCACCGACTACTGCAAGCCGTCGATCCGTCTCTCGGGGCTGATGCGGCTCCCGGTGATCTACATCGGAACGCACGATTCGATCGGGCTCGGCGAGGACGGCCCGACGCACCAGCCGATCGAGCAGCTCGCGATGCTGCGGGCGACGCCCAACGTCACGGTGATCCGCCCGGCGGACGCGAACGAGACGGTCGAGGCCTGGAAGGCGGCGGTGAGCCGGACCGATGGCCCCACGGTGCTGGCGCTCTCGCGGCAGAAGCTCCCGATCCTCGACCGGACCCGGCTTGGCCCGGCCGAGGGAGCGCAGCGGGGCGGGTACATCCTGCTGGACGCGAAGGGGGGGAAGCCCGACGCGATCGTGATCGCCACGGGATCCGAGGTCTCGCTCGCGCTCGGCGCGGTGGAGAGGCTCCAGGCCGAGGGTGTCGCGGTCCGGCTGGTGTCGCTGCCGTCGTGGGAGTTGTTCGAAGCCCAGGGCGAGGAGTATCGTGAGTCGGTGCTGCCGGCGGCGGTCACTCGGCGGGTGGCGGTCGAGGCGGCCTCGTCGTTCGGCTGGGCGCGGTGGGTGGGCTCGCAGGGAGTGGTGATCGGGATCGACCACTTTGGCGCGTCGGCGCCGGCGGACGTTCTCTACCGCGAGTTCGGCTTCACGCAGGACGCGATCGTGTCGGCGGTGCGGAGACTCCTCGGAAGGTAGTTCCGAGTTCCGGGTTCCGGGTTCCGAGTGGGCGCCAATCGCCCCTCCGAGCCGGAGCCAGGATTCGGGGCACAGACACACGAACTCGGAACTCGGAACCTCATGACCACCAATCCTCTCGTGCAGCTCGGCGGCCTCGGCCAGAGCCCCTGGTACGACTTCATCACCCGCGACCTCGTCGCCTCGGGCGAGCTGGCGCGGCTGATTCACGAAGACGGCCTGATGGGCATGACCACCAACCCCACGATCTTCGAGAAGGCGATCGCGGGGAGCGAGCTGTACGACGAGGAGATCCGGCGGCTGGCCGCGGAGGGGAAGCGCCCGGCGCAGATCTTCGAGGCGCTGGCGGTCGAGGATGTGCGCGCCGCCTGCGACCTCTTCCTGTCGGTCTACCGCGAGAGCGAGGGGATGGACGGGCTGGTCTCGATGGAGGTCTCCCCCACCCTGGCGCATGACACCGCGGGAACCATCGCGGAGGCGGAGCGGCTCTGGAGCCGGATCGCCCGCCCCAACGTGATGATCAAGATCCCGGGCACGAAGGCGGGCCTCCCGGCGATCACCCACTGCCTCGCGGCCGGCATCAACGTCAATGTCACCCTGCTCTTCGCGGTGCAGCGCTACCGCGAGGTGGTCGAGGCGTTCTTCGCGGGGCTGGAGCAGCGGGTGGCGGCGGGGAAGCCGGTGATCGGCCTCGCGTCGGTGGCGTCGTTCTTCGTGAGCCGGGTGGACGGGAAGGTGGGCGGGGGCACCGCGGCGATCGCCAACGCGGCGGTGGCGTACCGCGTGTTCGAGGAGCTGTTCGAGACGAAGCGCTGGGAGTCGCTCGCGGCGAAGGGTGCGATGGTGCAGCGGCCGCTCTGGGCCTCGACCAGCACCAAGGATCCCGCCCTCCCGGATGTCTACTACGTGGAGGCGCTCATCGCGCCGCTCACGGTCAACACCCTCCCGCCCGCCACCTTCGCGGCGTACCGGGACCACGGCAAGCCGGCCATCCGGATCCGGGAGGCGATGCAGCGGGCCGACGCGGTGCTCGGGGAGCTCAAGGCGCGGGGGATCGACCTCGACCAGGTCACCCAGACGCTCGAGGCCGAAGGCGTGAAGTCGTTCGCCGCGTCGTTCGACTCGCTGCTCAAGGTCATCGAGCAGAAGGCGGCGGTGCTGGTGTAGGGAGCGTCGGGGGTCGGGGTTCCCGCCCTGACCCCCGGACCCCGGCCTACCCCAGGAACAGCCGGTACGCCGGATTCCCCGTCTCATCCACCCAGCGGTAGCCGACCCGCGCCAGGAAGCGGCGGAACTCGGCCTTCTCCCCCGGCGGCACCTGCATCCCCACCAGCACCCGGCCGTAGTCCGCGCCGTGATTGCGGTAGTGAAAGAGGCTGATGTTCCAGTCGGAGCGCATGGCGTGGAGGAAGCGGAGCAGCGCGCCGGGCCGCTCGGGGAACTCGAAGCGATAGAGCAGTTCGTGACTCGCGAGCGCGGCGTGTCCCCCGACCAGGTGGCGGCCGTGGAGCTTGGCCATCTCGTTGTCGGAGAGGTCCAGCGTGGCGAACCCGCTCCGCCCGAGGCGGCGGATGATCCGGGCGGTCTCGGCCCGGTCGGCGACCTCGAGTCCCACGAAGACGTGGGCGATCTCGGGGTCCGCGATG
>DASZPT010000114.1:0-16435 GCA_035549935.1 Gemmatimonadales bacterium | reverse complement strand
GCTGCTCACCCAGATCGAGGCAGCGAAGGGCATCACCCACCGGATCGGCATCGACGTCCTGATCGAGACGGCCCTCGGCATGGCCAACGTCGAGGCCATTGCCCAGAGCTCGAAGCGGCTCGAGGCGATGCACTTCGGGGTGGCCGACTACGCCGCCAGCATGCGGGCCCGCACGGTGAACATCGGCGGGCTCAACCCCGATTACCCGGGCGACCAGTGGCATGCCTCGCTCACCCGGATGATCGTCGCCTGCCGCGCCTACGGACTCCGGCCGATCGACGGTCCCTTCGGCGACTTCAAGGATCCCGACGGCTATCTCGCGGCGGCCCGCCGCGGCGCGGCGCTCGGCATCGAGGGGAAGTGGGCGATCCATCCCTCGCAGATCGAGCTGGCGAACCAGGTCTTCTCGCCGCCCGAAGCCGAGGTGAAGCGGGCGACGCGCATCCTGGAGGCGCTGGAGCAGGCGGCGAAGGAAGGGAAGGGCGCGGCCCAGCTCGACGGCAAGATGATCGACGCGGCCAGCGCCCGGATGGCGAACGTGGTGGTGGAGATGGCAGCCGCGATCGGTCGTAAGGGAAAGTGAACTCCGGGCTGGCGGTCAGGGGTCGGGTGCACCAGGTACCTGACCCCTGACTCCCGACCGCAAGCCAACTTTGAGGACGACATGGATATCCACGAGTACCAGGCCAAGGAACTGCTCGCCAACTTCGGCGTGGCGGTGCCGCGCGGTGGCGTGGCGTACAGCGCCGAGCAGGCGGTGTACCGCGCCGCCGAGATCGGCGGCGCCCGCTGGGCGGTGAAGGCCCAGATCCACTCGGGCGCGCGGGGCAAGGCGGGCGGCATCAAGCTCTGCACCACCGAGGACGAGGTGCGCCGCGCGGCCACCGAGCTCCTCGGCAAGCGGCTCGTCACCCATCAGACCGGCCCCGAGGGCAAGGTCGTCCACCGGCTCTACATCGAGGCCGCGGTGCCGATCGAGCGGGAGCTCTACATCGGCTTCGTGCTCGACCGGAAGACCGAACGGATCATGCTGGTGGCCCATCCCCACGGCGGCATGGAGATCGAGGAGATCGCCCAGCGTGAGCCGGAGACCATCCTCCGCCAGGTGATGGAGCCGGCCGTCGGGATGCAGGCCTTTCAGGCCCGCGAGATCGCCTTCGGCCTCGGCCTCCCGGGTCCGCTCGTCAACCGGATGGTCACGATCCTGCTCGGCTGCCACCGGGCCTTCCGCGACCTCGACGCCACCATGGTCGAGATCAACCCGCTGGTGGTGACCAAGGATGGCCAGCTCCTGGCGCTCGATGCCAAGATGGGCTTCGACGACAACGCCCTCTTCCGCCGTCCCACCGTGGCCGAACTGCGGGACCACGCCGAGGAGGACCCGCGCGAGGCCCAGGCCTCGGAGCATGGGCTCAACTACGTGGCGCTCGACGGCGAGATCGGCTGCATCATCAATGGCGCCGGCCTCGCGATGGCGACGATGGACATGATCAAGCACGCCGGCGGCTCGCCGGCCAACTTCCTGGACGTGGGCGGCGGCGCCTCCCCCGAACGGGTGGCCATGGCGTTCAAGCTGGTGCTCCAGGACCGCAAGGTGGGCGCGATGCTGGTGAACATCTTCGCCGGCATCAACCGCTGCGACTGGGTGGCGAAGGGCGTGATCCAGGCGGTGAAGGACGTGGGCGTGAACGTGCCGCTGGTGGTGCGTCTTGCCGGGACCAATGTCGAGGAGGGCCGGAAGATCCTCGACGAGTCCGGGCTCAACCTGATACAGGCCGACAGCCTCGCCGATGCCGCGACGAAGGTCGTGGCGGCGTGGAAGGGTGCGAGGTGACCCCATGGCAATCCTGATCAACGAACTCACCCGGGTCCTGGTCCAGGGCTTCACCGGCGACAAGGCCACCTTCCACGCCCAGAAGATGGTGGAGTACGGGAGCAAGGTCGTCGGTGGCGTGACGCCCGGCAAAGGCGGGCAGACCCACATGGGCCTGCCGGTCTTCAACACGGTCAAGGACGCGGTCGAGGGGGTGTATCCCGATGCCAGCATCATCTTCGTGCCAGCCGCGTTCTGCGCTGACGCGATCATGGAGGCGGCCGACGCCGGCATCAAGCTGGTCTGCTGCATCACCGATGGCATCCCGGCGCAGGACATGATGATGGTCAAGCGCTATCTCCGCCGGTATCCGAAGGAGCGGCGCACCACCCTCATCGGCCCCAACTGCGCCGGCCTCATCTCGCCCGGGAAGTGCATGCTCGGCATCATGCCGGGGCACATCTACAAGCAGGGGAGCGTCGGCCTGGTGACCCGGTCGGGCACCCTCGGCTACGAGGCGGCCTCGCAGATGAAGGAACTGGGGATCGGGGTGTCGACCAGCGTCGGCATCGGCGGCGACCCGGTGAACGGGTCCAGCTTCCTCGATATCCTGAGCCTCTTCGAGCAGGACCCGGAGACCGAAGCCGTCATGATGATCGGCGAGATCGGCGGGCCGCAGGAGGCCGAGGCCGCGATGTGGGTCAAGGAGAACATGACCAAGCCGGTGATCGGCTATGTGGCGGGTCTCACCGCGCCGAAGGGCCGGCGCATGGGCCACGCGGGCGCGATCATCTCCGCCTTCGGCGACACCGCCGCCGAGAAGGCCGAGATCATGCGCTCCCTCGGCCTCACCGTGGCGCCGAGCCCGGCCGAGCTGGGCAAGGCCGTGGCCGAGGCCCTCGCCAGGAAGCCGCCCCGGAAGCGGCTGGTGACGCGGTGAGCGCCAAACCCAGGGTGGTGATCACCCGGAAGATCCCGGCCGCCTGCGAAGCCGAGGCGGCGAAGCGCTTCGACGCGGTGATCAACCGCGACGACGTGGCGCTGACCGCGGCCCAGCTGCAGGAGGCGCTTCGGACCGCCGATGGGCTCCTCCCCACCGTAACCGACAAGGTGACCGCGGAGGTCCTCGCGGCCGAGCCGCTCCGGGCGAAGATCATCGCGAACTTCGGGGTCGGCTTCAACAACATCGACATCAACGCGGCGAAGGCCCGCGGGCTGACCGTCACCAACACCCCGGACGTCCTCACCGACGATACCGCCGACATCGCGATGACGCTTCTCCTCATGGCGGCCCGGCGTGGCGCGGAGGGCGACCGGCATGTCCGCCAGCAGGCCTGGACCGGGTGGCGCCCGACCCACATGCTGGGTGCGAAGGTGACGGGGAAGACCCTGGGCCTCGTCGGCTTCGGCCGGATCGCGCGGGCGGTGGCGAAGCGCGCGCACCACGGCTTCGGGATGAAGGTGATCTTTCACGACCCCTTTCCCCCGAAGCCGGAGGAGGCCCGGGCGCTCGGCGCCGAGCCGCGGGACTCGATCGACCAGGTGCTGGCGGAGGCGGATTTCGTCTCGCTCCATTGCCCGGCGACCCCCGAGACCCGGCACCTCATCGACAGCCGCCGCCTCCGCCAGATGCAGAAGCACGCCTTCCTGATCAACACCGCCCGCGGTGACGTGGTGAACGAGGCGGAGCTGGTGGCGGAGCTCAAGGCCGGAACCATCGCCGGGGCGGGGCTCGATGTGTTCGAGAAGGAGCCCCAGGTGACGCCCGAGCTCCTCACCATGGAGAACGTCACGCTGCTCCCCCACCTCGGCAGCGCCACGCTCGAAACCCGGACGGCGATGGGGATGCGGGCGATCGAGAACCTCACCCTCTTCTTTGCCGGCCAGCCGGTTCGCGATCGCGTCGTGTGACCACGGAGACCACGCGTCCCTTTCCCGAGGCGCTCCCCGAGTCGCCCGACCGGCTCGCGGCCGAGGCGGCCCACTACGCGACCGAGGTGGCGGAGCTCCTCTTCGGACTCCTGGTCGACGTGGTGCGGACGCGGCAGCCGGGCCTGGAGGTGGTCCTCCAGGGCGGCACGATGGACGCGGGGTCCCCCGGGCGCCTGGAAGCCGGGCTCCGGGCCCAGGGGATCTGGTTCCAGCTCCTCGCCATCGCCGAGCAGAACGCCGGGGTGAGGCGCCGCCGGCAGACCGAGACGGAGCGGGGGCCGGAGCAGGTCCGCGGCACGCTCACGCAGGTCCTCCACGATGTGGTCCGCGAGTCGATGGCCACGGCGGACCAGGTGCGCGACCTGCTCGGCCAGCTCCGCATCCGGCCGACCATCACGGCCCATCCCACCGAAGCCAAGCGGGTCACCGTCCTCGAGAAGCACCGCCGGATTTACCGCCGCCTCGTCGACCTCGAGTCGCCCCGCTGGACCCCGCGGGAACGGACCCTGATCATCGACGGGCTCCGCAACGACATCGAGCTCCTGTGGATGACGGGGGAGCTCCGGCTCGAGAAGCCCACCGTCCCCCAGGAGGTCTACTGGGGGCTTCACTTCTTCACCGAGACGCTCTTCGAGGCGACCTCGGAGACGCTCGAGAAACTCGACCGGGTGCTGGCCCAGATCTGGCCGGAGGAGCGATTCCCGATTCCGCCGTTCCTCCAGTTCGGGTCGTGGATCGGCGGGGACCGCGACGGGAATCCCTTCGTGACCAACGTGGTCACGCGGCGGACCCTGCACGAGAACCGGCTCGCGAGTCTCCATCGCTATCGCCAGCGGCTCACCGACCTGCTGCGGACCCTGAGCATCACCGAGCGGGCGATCGACCCGGGGCCGGCGTTCCGCCAGGGGCTGGAGCGGGCCCTGAGCCTGGTGCCGGACGGCGCGGGCATCGTGGCGCGGAATCCGGGGGAGGTCTTCCGGCACTATCTCGCCTGCATGCTGGTGCGACTCAACGGGGCGATCGAGCATGCGGAGCGGGGGAGGACCGCGCCCGCCGCGGAGGGCTACGCCTCCGCCGAGGAGCTCATCGCGGACCTGCGCACGGTGGAGCTCGGGCTCGCGGCGGGCGGGAGCAGGAGTCTCGCCGCGAACCTGGTGCGCCCGGTGCGCCGGGAGGCGGAGGCCTTCCGCTTCAGCACCGTGCGGCTCGATCTGCGGGAGAACTCCACCCGCCTGGGGCAGGCGCTCGCCGCGCTCTGGCGGGTCACCACCGGCAACGAGGGAGAGCCGCCTCCCTTCCACTCCGAGACCTGGAAGAACTGGCTCCTCGGCGAGCTGGCCAAGCCCCGGAAGGGGGACCGGTCCCTCGACCTCTTCCCGCCTGATGTGCAGGAGACGATGGGCATGTTCCGCCTGGTGCGCGAGATGCGGGCGGAGCTCGACCGGGAGGCCTTCGGCAGTTTCGTGCTCAGCATGACCCGCGAGGTGGCCGATGTCCTCGGGGCGTATCTCCTCGCGAAGGAGGCGGGGCTCTTCGCCGACGAGGCGGCGCTCGAGAGCTGCACCCTCCCGATCGTGCCGCTGTTCGAGACGATCGACGATCTCCACCGGGCCCCGGCCATCATGCGGGAGCTGCTGAGTACGCCGGTGGTGCGGCGGTCGGTGCGGGCGCTGGGCGGGACGCAGGAGGTAATGATCGGCTATTCCGACAGCAACAAGGACGGGGGATTCCTCTCGAGCAACTGGGAGCTGTCCAAGGCCCAGACCCGGCTCACCCGGCTGGGCGAGGAGCTGGGCGTGCCGATCTCCTTCTTCCACGGGCGGGGCGGGTCGGTGAGTCGGGGCGGGGCGCCGCTCGGCCGGGCGATCGCGGCGCAGCCCGCCGGGTCGGTGCACGGGCGGATGCGGCTCACCGAGCAGGGCGAGGTGGTCTCCTTCAAGTACGCCAACCGCGGGACGGCGCAGTACCAGCTCGAGCTGCTCACCGCGAGCGTCATCGAGCACTCGCTCCGGTCGAAGCGGGAGGCCGCGCTCGTGCCCACGAGCGAGTTCGACGAGGGGATGGAGGCGCTCTCCGGCGCGGCCCAGGCCGCCTACCGCCGGTTCGTCGAGACGCCGAACCTGATCGGCTACTTCGCCGCGGCGAGCCCGCTGGAGGAGCTGACCCTCCTCAACATCGGGTCCCGGCCGGCCCGCCGCACCGGGGCGCGCACCCTGGCGGACCTGCGCGCGATCCCGTGGGTCTTCGCCTGGTCACAGAATCGCCACTTCATCACCGGGTGGTACGGGGTCGGGAGCGGGCTGCTCACCTTCCTGCAGGTGCGCGGCGAGCGGGGGGAGCGGCTGATCCAGCGGATGTACCAGGACTCGCGGCTCTTCCGGCTCGTGATCGACGAGGTCGACAAGACCCTCTGCTACGTGGATCTCGAGATCGCGGGGCTCTACGCCGACCTCGTCCCCGATGCCGCCCTCCGGCAGCAGGTCTTCGGGATGGTGAAGGAGGAGTACGCCCGCACGGTGGAGGCGGTGCTCCGGGTGACCGGCAGCAGGGAGCCGGCCGAGCGCTTCCCGCGATTCCGGCGGCGCCTCTACCGCCGGCTGCCGACCATCAACCAGGTGAGTCGCCAGCAGGTCGAGCTGCTTCGCCGCTTCCGCGCCTCCGCGGGTGAACAGGAGCGGCAGCAGTACCTCGCCTCGCTGCTCCTCTCGATCAACTGCATTTCGAGCGGCTTCGGGGCGACGGGGTAGCGGGGAAGCGGGGAGGCGGGGAGGCGGCTAGCTTGGTTCGGAGCCTGCACCGCCGTGTCGAATCGAGCTTATCTCTACCTGCCTACCCGGCTGCCCGCCTACCCGCATGCGCATTCTCCACCTCTCCGACCCCCACGTCCGCCGCCCGGGCGATCCCCTCGCCGGACGGGTCGAGACGCTGCCGTTCTTCGAACGGGCCGTGGCCTTCGCGGAGCGGTTGGCCCCGCGCCCGGATCTCCTGCTCCTCACCGGCGACATCGTGGATCTCGGCCTGCCCGAGGAGTACGACCTGGCCCGCGCCGCGCTCGCGCGACTCACGATGCCGGTGCTGGCTCTCCCCGGGAATCACGATCTCCATGAACCGTTTCAGGCGATCCTGGGGGACCACCTGGGGCAGGTGCTTGGTCCCGATTGCCTGGCGTACGCCGACGACCGCTTTCCCCTGCGGATCATCGCGCTCGATTCGGTGATCCCCCTGCGGGGCGAGGGCCGTCTCGGGCCGGCGCAGCTGGAATGGCTGGGCGAGACCCTCGAGGAAGCACCAACCCGGCCGACGATCGTGGCGCTGCACCACCCGCCCTTCGACGTCGGGATCGGGTTCATGGACCGGCTCGGACTGCTGGACCGGTCGCCGCTGCTTGCGCTGCTGGACCGGCATGCGCAGGTAGTCGGCGTACTCGCGGGCCATGTACACCGGACGGTCATTCAGCGGGTCGGGCACGCCGTCGGCATGATCGCGCCGAGCACGGCGCACCAGCTGCCGCTCGAACTCATGCCCGACGCACCGGAGCAGTTCATCTTCGAGCCGCCAGGATTCCTGCTCCACGAATGGGACGGGAGCTGCCTCCGGAGCCATCATGGGTTTCTGGGGGACCACGGGCCGAAGTATCTGTTTGGGTCGGGAGAGCCGGCGTAGTAGAGGCGTCGGGGGTCGGGAGCAGTCCTGTGCGTCAGTGGCCCCTGACTCCTGACCCCTGACCCCTTTCCGCTTTCCGCTTCCGCTCCGTCTCCACCCGGAGCTGGCCGCAGGCGGCCGCGATGTCGAGGCCCCGGCTCCGGCGCACCACCGCCTCGACCCCGCGGGTGCGGAGCTTGTCGGCGAAGTCGCGGATCGCCAGGGGAGCCGTCGGAGTGAGGCCGGGCGCGCCGCCCGGATGCAGCGGGAGGAGGTTGACCATCGCCCCCATGCGCCGCGCCAGGCCGACCAGCTCGTCCGCGTCCCGATCGGTATCGTTCTTCCCGGCGATGAGGACGTACTCGAAGGTGATCCGTTTCTTGAAGGCTCCGGCGGCGCGGAGCACGTCATCGAGATGATACTTCTTCTCGATCGGCATGAGGTCGAGACGGCGGGCACTGGTCGGGGCGTGGAGCGAGATGGCGAGGCGGAACTGCTCGGGGCGCGCCGCCAGCGCCTGCATCCCCGGGATGATGCCGACGGTCGAGACGGTGATGTGCCGCGCGCCGATGCCGAAGCCGTTCCGGTCGTTGAGGATCGTGAGCGTGGTGTCGACCGCCGGCCAGTTGAGGAGCGGCTCTCCCATGCCCATGAAAACGATGTTGCTGGGCTTGTCGGCCGGGTCGGCGAGGACCAGTTCGCGAACCTGGCCCGCGATCTCGAAGACGCTCAGGTTGCGTCGGAAGCCCATCCTGCCGGTGGCGCAGAAGACGCATCCCAGCGCGCAGCCCGCCTGGGAGGAAATGCAGAGGGTGCGCCGGGCGCCGGTCGGGATCAGCACCGACTCGATCAGCTCTCCGTCGTCGAGCCGCCAGAGGTACTTGCGGGTCCCGTCGCCCGACTGCTGCACCGTCTCCAGGCCGAGCCGGGGCAGGGGAAAATCCCGTTGCAGTTCGGCCCGGAGCGTGGCGGGGAGTTCGGTTGCCTCCTGCCAGCTGGCCACGGGTCGCTCCCACAACCGGGGGAGGAGCTGGCGAGCGCGGTAGGCGGGAAGCTGGCGCGCTTCCGCCCAAGCCCCGAGTGCCATGGCGGCGGCGTCTGGCGTAAGGTCGAGGATCGACGGGGTCATCGCCGGGAAGGATAACAGGGGAGGGCGTCCCGCTCCTGCTGGCCATCAATCCCCGGCCGCCCGTACATGACGCCGTAACTCACACTGTCACAAAAGGTTGCCCTCCTTCGCCCGCCAAATTACCATTCCCCGAACTGTGCCAGATTCCGGACTCCTTCTTACCGAGCTGCTCACCCCAGATCGCATCCGGGTGCCCCTCCACTCCGGCGACAAGACCGGGGTGCTCCGCGAATTGACCCAACTGCTCGCCGAGCGGGCCGGGGTCGATCCGCAGCCGTTGCTGAGCGCTGTCCTCGAACGCGAGGCGGTGCTGTCGACCGGCATCGGCCATGGCATCGCCATTCCGCATGCCAAGGTGGCTACCGTACAGGATCTCTGGCTGGTGTGCGGCAGTCACCCCGCCGGCATCGACTTCGACGCGCTGGATGGCGCGCCGGTGCGGCTCTTGTTCCTGCTGATCGGACCGGAGAGCGCGGCCGGCCAGCACGTCAAGGCGCTGTCGCGCATCGCCCGGCTGGTGCGGCGGGAATCGGTGCGTGAGGCGCTGATGCGGGCGGAGTCGCCCGAGGCCTTCAACCAGTTGCTCGTCGAGGCAGAGGAACGATGACCATCGCGACCGCGATGCGTACCCACCGGTGCGGCAGTCTCCGCCGGGAGCACGCCGGCCTGTCGGTGCGCCTGGGCGGATGGGTGCACCGGGTCCGGGACCTGGGCGGTGTGATCTTCATCGACCTGCGGGACCGCGACGGGCTGGTGCAGCTGTCGTTCGACCCCAAGACCACGCCGCGCGAGGTGATTGCGCTGGCGGGGACGCTGGGCCAGGAGACGGTGATCCTGGTCGAGGGGAAGGTCGAGCTGCGCCCCGAGTCGGCCCGCGACGCGGCGCTGGCCTCGCGCGAGGTCGAGGTCAAGGTCGCGAGCCTCCAGGTGGTGGGCCCCGCCGTGACGCCGGCGATTCCGGTCGCGCGGAAGGAAGGGGAAGACCTCCCCGCCGAGGAGCTCCGCCTCAAGAACCGGATCCTGGACCTCCGCCGCCCGGAGCTGCAGGCGAACCTGCTCCTGCGGCACCGGCTGCTGCAGCGCTCGCGGAAGGTGCTGGCCGAGCTCGAGTTCCTCGAGATCGAGACGCCGATTCTCACCAAGCCCACTCCGGAGGGCGCCCGCGATTACCTGGTGCCGAGCCGGGTGCATCCGGGGGAGTTCTACGCGCTGCCGCAGTCGCCCCAGATCTACAAGCAGCTGCTGATGGTGGCGGGCTACGACCGCTACTTCCAGATCGCCCGCTGCTTCCGCGACGAGGACCTTCGCGCCGACCGGCAGCCGGAGTTCACCCAGATCGACATCGAGTCCTCCTTCGTCTCGGCGCAGGACGTCGAGGGGTACATCGAACGGATCCTGGTGGCCCTCTGGGACGAGGCCGGGCACAAGGTCGAGACTCCGTTCCCCCGGCTCGCCTGGCGGGAGGCGATGGAACGGTACGGCATCGACAAGCCCGATCTGCGCTACGGCTTCGAGATCCGGGACCTGACGGCGCACATCGGGGGCGACGCGGCGGACTTTGTCCGCACCGCGCTGGCGGCTGGCGGGAGGCTGCGCGGCATCCTCGCGCCCGGCGCCGGCCACGCGAGCCGCAAGGAGATCGACCATCTTGGCGCGCTGGCGAAGAGTGCCAGGGCCGGCGGCCTCATCTGGGCGAAGCGGACCGTGTCCGGCTGGGAAGGCCAGGGGGTGAAGGCGTTCGGCGCCGAGGGGCTCGCGACCGTCGAGGCAAGTGACGGCGACCTGCTCGTGGCGGTGGTGGGGCCCGATGCGGTCACCTCCCCGGCGCTGCACGCGGTCCGGATGGAGCTGGTGAAACGGCCGGGCGTCGCGCCCTCCCGGGCGCACGCCTTCTGCTGGATCGTCGACTTCCCGCTCTTCGAGCACGACCCGGAGACGGGCCAGTTCGTGCCGGCGCACCACCCGTTCACCGCGCCGCATCCCGACGACATCGGCTTCATGGAGTCCGATCCCGGTCGCTGCCGGGCGCAGCACTACGACGCGGTGTACAACGGCAACGAGCTGGGCAGCGGGTCGATCCGGATCACCGACCCGGCGGTGCAGCAGACCATCTTCCGGCTCCTGGGCATCGCGCCGGACGAGATCCGCCGTCGGTTCGGCTTCCTGCTGGACGGCCTGGCCGCCGGGGCGCCGCCCCACGGCGGGTTCGCGCTGGGATTCGACCGGATCGCGATGCTGCTGGCCGGGGCGGGCTCGCTGCGCGACGTGATCGCGTTCCCCAAGACCACCGCCGCGCGGGCCCTGTTCGAGGGCGCGCCGACCGTGGTGAACCCCGCCGACCTGGCGGCACTGCACGTGAGGGTCGTTGAGTAGGTTCCGAGTTCCGAGTTCCGGGTTCCGAGCCTGCCTCGGAACACCTCGGAACTCGGAACCCTGAACTCGGAACTCCTCTGGGAGCCGTGAATGTCCGACGATATCACGCACCGCCTCTCCACCGAAGGCGCCGACCCGCTGCTGCTGGCCGGCGTCAACGATGCCAACCTGATCGAGCTGCAGCGCGCCACCGGGGTGCGCGCCACGCTCCGCGGCGACACGCTCCTCCTCGGCGGGAATCTCGAGCAGGTGGAGCGGGCCAATCCGGTGGTGCAGGGGATGCTCGAGCTGGCCCGCATGGGGGAGTCGGTGACCCCGGAGGATGTGGCCCGGCTGGTGGCGACCGGCCCCGCCGGCGAGCAGGTCGGGTCGATCGACCAGAAGATCATCCTCCCCGGACTGCGGCGGGTGATCGCCCCCAAGACCCAGGGGCAGCGGGAGTACCTCGAGGCGGTGTCGACCCACGACATCGTGGTGGGCATCGGGCCCGCGGGCACCGGCAAGACCTATCTCGCGGTGGCGAAGGCGGTGGAGGCGCTGGCCCGGAAGCGGGTGAAGCGGATCGTGCTGGCCCGTCCCGCCGTCGAGGCCGGCGAGTCGCTGGGGTTCCTCCCCGGCGATCTCCAGGCCAAGGTCGATCCCTACCTCCGGCCGCTCTACGACGCGCTGGAGGACATGATGCCGCACGACCGGGTGCAGAAGGCCCTCGAGTCGCGCATCATCGAGATTGCGCCCCTCGCCTACATGCGCGGCCGGACCCTGGCCGATGCGTTCATCATCCTGGACGAGGCCCAGAACGCCACCGGCGCGCAGATGAAGATGTTCCTGACGCGGCTGGGCGTGAACAGCAAGGTCGTCGTCACCGGCGACAAGACCCAGATCGACCTCCCCAAGCGGGAGGACTCGGGGCTGGTGCAGGTCGAGCGGATCCTCCCCGGGATCGACGGCGTCGCCTTCTGCTATCTCGACGAAACCGACGTGGTGCGCCACCGGCTGGTGCGCGAGATCATCAAGGCCTATGCGGAGGACCAGCACGGCTAAGCGTGGCGGGACGGCGTTGGGCCGGGCGCGGGTCGAACGGCTGGTGGCGGCGGTGCTCCGGCGCGAGCGGCGCGCCGCGGCCATCACGGTGACGTTCCTCGGACCGGCGCGGATGCGGAGGCTCAACCGCGAATGGAAGGGACACGACACGCCGACCGATGTGCTCTCGTTCGCGCTGCCCACGCCCGATGGCGCGCTGGTGGGTGACGTCTACATCTGTCCGGCGGTCGCGCGGGCCAATGCCCGGACGGCGGGCGTCGGCGTCCGGGAGGAGCTCGTCCGGCTGGTGGTCCACGGCACCCTGCACGTCCTGGGGTACGATCACCCCGAGGGCCCGGGCCGGACCACGTCCCCGATGTGGCGGCGGCAGGAGCGTTACGTGAAGGCACTCGCGTGATCCAGACGCTGCACCACCTCATCACTCCCCTCGCGACCCTGGTCTTCTCCCTGTGGGCCGCGTGGCTCTCCCTCGCCGGGGAGGCCGACGCCGAAGTCCCCCGGATTCTCTCCGACCAGCGACACCTGGACAGCGAGTCCCTGCCACCGGCCCGCGCGCTCTACGTGGGACACCTGGCGCTGCTGGTGCTGGCCGGCGCCTCCGCCGGGCTCGCCGAGGGGTGGTGGGCCTTCGGGCCGATCGGCGCGCTCGGCCGCCTCTTCCTCGGGGTCGGCCTGGTCTGGGTGGTGGCGAGCATTCTGCCGCGGATCGTCGCGGCCCTGGCCCCCGACCTGCCACCGCTGGTGCGTCCCGGGGCGCTGCGCTCGCTCCGCGCGATCGGGTTTCTGCTCCGGCTCATCGCCTGGGCCGACAGCCGGGTACGCCCGCCGGCGCCACCGGTGAGCCGCGAGAGCGGTCCGGTCCGCCGCGACATGCTGCTCGGCCTCTTTTCCCTCGCGGACATGACGGTGGCGGAGGTCATGACGCCCCGGATCGATATCGTCGCGGTCGACAACTCCGCGACTCCGGAGGAGGTGGTCGCGACCCTCAACGCCTCGGAGCATGCCCGGGTCCCGGTGTTCGATGGGCATCCCGATGCCGTCGTGGGGATTCTCTACGCCAAGGATATCATGGGCACGCTGCCCCGGGGGACCGCGCCGGAGGACTGGCATACCCTGATCCGGCCGGCGTCGTTCGTGCCCGAGGGGAAGACGCTCGACCGCCAGCTGCACGATTTCCAGCGCGGCCCCGGCCACCTCGCGGTGGTGGTCGACGAGTTCGGCGGGACGGCGGGCCTCATCACGCTCGAGGATATCCTCGAGGAGGTCGTGGGCGAGATCCGCGACGAGCACGATGTGGAGGAGGCGAAGCCGGTGATCGAAGACGCCGAGGGGGTGCTCTCGGTCGAGGGGGGCGTGCCGCTCTCGGAACTGGAGGCGCTGCTGGGGCACAGCTTCCGCCGCGAGGATGTCTCGACGGTGGGCGGCCTGGTGCTGGATGCCTTCGGGCGGGTGCCGCGGAGCGGGGAGAAGGTCGAGGTCGACGGGGTGACGCTGACGGTCGAACAGGTGGCCCGCCGGCGGGTGCGGCGTGTGAAGGTGGCCCGCCCGCTGCAGGCCCAGGCCGAGGTGGAGGATCGGACATGATCTGGACGATCTTCTCGATCGGTCTCCTGCTCGCGGTCTTCGGCGCGGTGGCGGGGACGGCGCTGGTTTCGCTCAGCCGGCTCGAGCTGACGCGGGCGGTTGCGGCCCAGCTCAAGGGCGCGCCCGGCTCGATCTCGTGGCTCGCGGAGATGGAGCAGTACCTCAGCGTCACCGCGATTCTCACCGCCCTGGGCGTCATCATCATCGGGGCCGCGATCCCGGCGCTGCTCACCGGGTTCACCCTCGCGGCCGTCGCGCTCCTGCTGCTGCTCGTCGCCGTCCCCTCGGTGATCCTCGCCGGCTACCTGGTGCCCCGCTGGCTGGCGCGGCCCCGCGCCGAGAAGCTCCGCAACTTCGTGGTCCCGATGCTCCGCCCGGTCTCGCGGGTGGTGGGGCTCCTGCTCCCGGCCCGGCCGGTGCCCGGCGCGAGCGAACTCCGGGCGGTCTGGCGCGAGGGCGCCGCGTCGGGCCTCGCCGTGGACGACGAGCTCATCATGGTCGGCGGCGTCATGACCTTCACCGAGCGGCCGGTGCGCGAGGTGATGACGCCCCGCACCAATCTCGTCGCGGTGTCGGAGGATGACTCGCTCGACGACATCGCCCAGGTCTTCGCTCAGAGCGGCTACAGCCGGCTCCCCGTCTACCGCGGCACCCTGGACGAGATCGTCGGGATGCTCCATGCCTTCGACCTCTTCAAGCTCAAGCCGGGCGACCGGCTGCCGGTACGGCCGGTGGCCCAGGCCCCCGCGAGCCGGACCTGCGGCGACCTCCTCCTCGACATGCAGCGGGAGCGCCGTCACCTCGCCGTCGTGCTCGACGAGTTCGGCGGGACCCTCGGAATCGTGACGCTGGAGGACCTGCTGGAGGAACTCGTCGGGGAGATCTTCGACGAGTACGACGGCCAGCCCCAGCAGGAGGGGAACGGGCCGCTGGTGTACGAGGCCGACGGTTCCATGCCGGTCTCGGCGATCGAGGAGCGCTTCGAGGTGACGCTGCCGAACGCCCGCACCAGCACCGCGAGCGGGCTCCTGGCCGAGCTGGCCGGCCGGATCCCGCAACCCGGCGAGCGGTTCCTGGTCCGGGGCCTCGAGTTCGACGTCCTCCAGGCGAGTCCGACCCGGGTGGAACGGGTCCTCATCCGCCGCGGGCCACCCGCGCCCATCGTCCTCGCCCCCGCGGCCGACAGCGGGATGCGCCGATGATCCGCACCGTCGCCATCGTGAAGTCGATGCTGGACCTGGTCCGCCGCGGCAACCTCCGCGGCTTCCTCGCGCTCGCGGAGAAGGCCGAACCGGCCGACCTGGGCGACGTGCTGTCGAATCTCGACGACGAACAGCGGATCGAGGTGGTGCGGGCGCTCCCGCCCCGGCTCTCGAGCGCGGCGCTGGTCGAAATGCCGGACGAGTCCCAGGCCGAGGAGACCCTCGAGACCCTGGCGGAGGAATCGCCCGAGACCGCCGGCGAGATCGTCGACGAACTGCCCGACGACGAGGCCGCGGACCTCGTCGGCGCGCTCGACCCCGAGGACCAGGAGCGGATTCTCGCCGAGGTCGAGGACCGGGCGGACATCGAGGAACTGCTCCGCTACGACCCGGAGACCGCCGGCGGCCTGATGACGGCGCAGGTGGTGACGGTGCGGGCCACCGACACCGCGGGCGAGGCCATCGAGTCGCTCAGGCGCCAGGCGGAGGAGATCGAGGACTTCAGCCAGGTCTACGTGGTGGACGAGCAGGCGCACCTGCTGGGCGTGCTGCCCATCAAGCGACTGGTGACGACCCCCGCGACCCGGGCCGTGCTCGAGATCATGGACGACACCGAGGTCCGGGTGGCCCCGGAGACCGACCAGGAGGAGGTGGCGCGGGTCATCGGACGCTACAACGTCCCGGCCGTGCCGGTGGTGGACGGCGCGGGGAAGCTCCTGGGGCAGGTGACGTTCGACGACGTGATCGATGTGGTCGAGGCCGAGCAGACCGAGGACCTGCTCAAGTTCGGCGGTACGTCGGCGGATGAAGAACTGGCCGCGCCCTGGCACGGCGCGGTCCGCAGCCGTCTCCCGTGGCTGCTCACGAACCTGGTCACCGCCTTCGCGGCCGGCGCGGTGGCGAGCTACTTCAGCGGCAAGGTCGCCGCGGTGCAGGCGTTGATCTTCTGGATGCCGGTGATCGCGGGGATGGGGGGCAATGGCGGCACCCAGGCCCTGGCGGTGACGGTTCGGCGGGTGGCGCTGGGCCTGGTCCCGGTGGGGAGCGCCGTTCCCATCGTGGCGAAGGAGATGGCCGCCGGCCTCGCCAACGGCGCCGTGAATGGACTCGCGGCGGCCGGCGTGGCGACGCTGTTGGGCCACGGGCACAATCTGGGGCTCGTGGTGTTCCTCGCCATGACCGGCAACCTCTTCGTCGCCGGCTTCGCCGGCGCCTTCATCCCTCTTCTCCTCCACCGCATGGGGATCGACCCGGCCATCGCCTCGTCGATCTTCGTCACGACGTTCACCGACGTCTGCGGGTACTCCCTTCTCTTCGGGTTGGCGGGGCTGCTGCTCGGGGTATAGTCCGCTGGGGGCGGGAGATTTTCGGGCATACTGCTTGCTCGTAAAGTCATGTCCCCCTGGCAGGCCAAGAAGTCCCGGAGCCAACCTCGCATGGCCACGATCCAAGCTGGACGCGTTTCCCGGGAGTCGTCGATCGACTTTGCCCGCGGAACCGCCATGCTTTTCGTCTTTTTCGCCCACTTCTCGGAGGAGCCCTGGGTTCCCACCTCCGACGGTGTCCTGCTTTGGCTACACCGGATCGGGATGATTGCCAGTCCCACGTTTGTCCTGGTGTCAGGTTTGACCCTCGCTTTTGTCCTGGGGCGGACCCGGGCCGAGGCGCTTCCGCATCGGAAGTTGCTCGTGCTCGACAGGGCGTTGTTCATGTTGCTCG
>DASZPT010000113.1:0-9788 GCA_035549935.1 Gemmatimonadales bacterium | reverse complement strand
TACCCGCCTACCTGCCTACCCGCCTACCCGCCTACCCGCCTAGTCGCGCCGCCCCCCGAAGAGCCGGAGCAGGAACAGGAACAGGTTGATGAAGTCGAGGTAGAGCGCCAGCGCCCCCGCGATCGCGTAGGATCCGGCACGGCCGTCGGGCAGGGCGAGGGCCATGGCCTTGAGTCGCTGGGCATCCCAGGCCGTCAGCCCGGTGAAGACCACCACGCCGCAGACCGAGATGACGAACTGCAGCATGCTGTTGTGCCAGAAGATCCCGACGATCGAGGCGATCACCACGCCGATCAGCCCCATGAACGCGAACTGACCCACGCCGGCGAGGTTCCGCCGCGTCACGGTGCCGTACAGCGCCAGCGCGCCGAACATTCCGGCGGTGGTGACGAACGTCGTCGCGATGGAGCTGCCGGTGTAGAGGAGGAAGATCCCGGAGAGCATCGCGCCCATCAGTGCCGCATAGATCGCAAAGAGCAGGGCCGCGGTGCCCGGCGCGAGGTCGTTGACCCGGGCGGAGATGTACCAGACCATCCCGAGGGTAACGAGGAACAGTCCCCAGCGGGCGATGGCATTGCCGAAGAAGAACGCCTGAGTGGCGGGCGATCCCGCCACCAGCATGGCCACCACCGCGGTGATGCCGAGGCCGATGGCCATCCAGCCGTAGGTCTTGCTGAGGAATCCGGAGATGCGCTCGGCCTGAGCGACGGATTCGTTGTAATTCCGGGTCGTGCCGATCGGACTCGACATGGGTCGGACCTTGAGTTCGAGACCGGGGAAATGTACACCCCCTGGCGGGCGGGCCGCCGCTACTTGTCGAGGATGTTGAGTGACCGGCGTCGTGTCACGTCGCGGTCGGTGCCGCTCTCCTTCACCGACACCTCGAGGAGATAGGACCCGGGCTTGAGGTTGGCGAGCCCGAGGCCGCGGGTCACGGCCTGATACAGTCCTGTGGCCGTGAGCGTGAAGGTCGATTGCACCGCCGGCTTGTCCTTCGGGTCGGAGTCGGCCTTCCGCACCGAGGTCGTGACCTGGTAGCTGCCCCCTTCGGTCAGCCCGCCCACCTCGTAGAAGAGGTCCGCGTCACTCCCCCTGGGATAGGCGTTGAGCGGGTTGAGGGAGACCCTGGTGTCGCCATAGGCCCAGGACATCCCGCTCGCCTCCCGGCCGAGGATCAGGTCGGAGATGACGAGGTCCCTGGGTGACACCGGGATCGTCACGCTGTCGCGGCCGGCCCCGCTCGCGGCGTCGACCCCCGGCGCCGTCACCAGGCTCCGGATCTGGTAGGTCCCCGGGGGCACGGCCATCTCCAGCACGCCGGTCAGGTGCTGGTCGCCCTTCAACGCTTCCTTGGCGAGGAAGGTCCGGGTCGTGTCCATCTGCCGGATGACCCCATGCTCACGGTCCATCGCGATGAGCCGGATCGAGATGGGGTAGAGCACGCCGGGGCCCCCGTCGGGCCGGGGCTTGGGCAGGAGGTTCCTCCCCGGCACGGCGAAGACCGCGAGGATGCGCCGGGTCTCGCCCTCGCCGAACCCGACGCCATATACCTGGACCACCGCGTCGAGCGACTTCTTGAAGACCTGGGGGAAGCCGTCGGTCGAGACTCCGGCGGCGATGGCGCGCTGGTTGCGGTTGATCTCGCGCTGCAGCGCGGCCGCGCTGAACCGCCCCCCGCCACTCGCGTCCCGCTCCTGGCCCGGCGTCTTGCGGCCCCCGAACATGCCCGCGGGCATGACCACCCGGTCGCGGACCTGCAGCTGCCGCGCCGCCGTGATCGAACTCTGGATCCGGGACGCCAGGCCGGCGTAGCTCGCGTCGAGGCCGGCCCTGGCGTCGAGCATATCCGGGTTGAGCGGCAGCGCGGCGACGAGCGTGGTCGCCGCGGTCGTCCCGAGCGTGCGGCTGCCGAGGAAGTGGAAAATGCGGCGGCCCTCGGGGAGGTCGTAGGCCCACGACTCGTTGGGCGGGCCCGCCGTGGAGCTGACCTTCTTCACCGGCTCGCCGTGGCGCAGGTAGATCACCCCGCGATCGTCGATCTCCCACTGGGTCCGCACGTACTGCTTGAGGCGCGGCGGGCCGAGCGCGACCTCGACCAGGACCTCGTCGGTGAACGGCTGCTCGAAGAGGTCGTTGAGGTCGGTGTCGGTGAGCCCTTCGCTGTGGATCGGGGCGTCATCGGGGCGGTGAATGAGGAAGTTCTGGTGGACGTAGACCCAGCGCCGCAGGTGCTCCCGGAGCCGCTCGTTCTCGGCCCGGAGGGCGAGCGCATCGCGCTCCCGCCAGAAGCGCGCGACCCAGTCCGCCGCCTGGTCGGCCGCGAGGCTGTCGAATTTCGCCAGTTCCCAGTCGGCCGCGACCCAGGCGAGGTCGGCCCGGTAGCCCGCGCGGCCATCTTCCCCCATCTGCTTGAGGCCATCGAGGTAGGTGGTGACCGCCTCATCGCCTCGACCCAGCGCCATGAGCGTCCGGGCCTGTTCCAGCCGGGCCATGCCGCTGTCGCCGCCCCGGCGCAGGTAGTCGGCGAGATCGGTGAGCGCGGTTTCGTAATCCTTCGCGCCAAACTCCAGCCGGTAGATCGCGAGCGACACCTCGGGAGGCATGCCGGGTGACCGGCGGGCCTTCTGGAGCGGGGGGAGGAAGTCCTGCGAGAGGAGCCGGTGTCCAAGCGCGACGACGAGGCCCGCGAGTCCTTCGGCGCCGGGCACGAACGTCGGATCGGTCTCGATCGAGCGCGCGAAGGCATCCATCGCCCCGCGCCGATACGAGATGCCCTGGCCGAGGTAGCGCGTCTCCTTCACGACCACGGCCCGCCGCGATTCGCTGACTCGGAGGAGCCCGAGAGCGTACCACGGCCAGGGCCAGTCATCCTCCTTGTAGACCGCTTCTTCGATCGTCCGGGTCGCTTCATCGAACGCGCCCCGGTCGTTGGTGAGTTCGGCCCGCCGCATGTCGATGAGGCCCGCGCGGATCAGGCCGAGCGCTCCGCTCACCTTCACCTTGTCGAGCGGGATCAGGGCCTCGGCGCTGGTGATGCCGGCAACGGTGTCACGGAAGGCGCTCAGGGCCGCCCGGTCGGCGGGGCTCTGGGCGGCGGCGGACGGGGAACGGAGGAGGAAAACGACCAGGGTCCCGGCGAGCCAGGCGGTCAGGGGTGCGACGCGCAACGCGCTCTCCTCTGCGGCAGTGTGAGGCGGGGGATGTCAGGAGTGTAGCCGTTCTGTAAAAGGACGACTAGGACACCTCCACCCGCACGCCCACCGCAGGATCCTCCAAAGGCGTCAATCCCTGAGCGAACCGATGAGACGGTCGAGCGTGGCCCCGAGCGGCAGGCGGTTCCCGCCGGGCAGGATATTCCAGCCGTTGATGACCACGAGCAGGCCACTTTTCGGGAAGGCCACGGGAAACTGGCCCCCGAAGCCCGAGCCGCCCCAGAGGAAGTCGGTGGTATCCCTGGGGCTGCGGTAGAGCCACCAGGCGAGACCGTAGCGCGGGCCGCCGGCGGCGCTCCCGACCTGGACCGCGGGACGGATCGACTCCCGAACCCACTCGGGGGAGACGATCGTCTTCCCCTGCCACTTTCCCTGCTGCAGGAAGAGGTACCAGACCCGGGCGAGGTCCGGCGCCGAGAGATAGAGGCCGCCCTCCGTGTCCACCACCCCGGCCGGGGTCCGCTTCCAGTACCACTCCCGGATGCCGAGCGGCTGGAAGAGGTGCTGCGCGGCGTACTCTTCGATGTCCACGCCGGTCGCCGTGCGGAAGATGTGCGCGACCAGCTCGGTGGCCCCGCTGTTGTAGTTGAAACGCACGCCCGGCTCCTCCGCCATCGGACGGTTGATGGCGTAGGAGACCCAGTCGTAGCTCCCTTCCATCTGCACCGCGCTGTTGTTCGGGTCGATGTACGGCAGATTCTCGTTCCAGTCGATGCCGGCGGTCATGCTGAGCAGGTGGCGCACGGTCAGGCGGCGCTTCCGGTCGTCGATGTTCGCCACCTTGGTCGTGTCGAACCAGGTGAGGATCGGGGTGTCGATCGAGGGGAAGTCCCCCCGCGCCACAGCGACCCCGACGATGACCGATGTGATGGTCTTGGTCACCGACTGCAGCGTGTGCAGGGTCCCACGCCGGTAGTAGGGGTGCCACCAGGGGGCGAAGTAATTGTAGGGGGAGCCGAGGTCGTGCGGGTTGAGCGGGTTCTTCCGGCGGGCGGAGTCGCCGTAGATCGAATCGTAGTCGTGGGCGTAGCTCCGGTCCCAGGCCAGCTTCCCGTGGCGGATGACGAGGAGCCGGTCGACGTTGCCGTACCGGCCCTCCCGGATCTCCCGGTCGAGGCTGTCGAGCACGGCGGGGTTGATGCCGACGGCCGCCGGCGTGGCCGAGGGCCAGCTGGTCGCCGGGTAGGTGGCCTGGGCCCCGACGAGCGTCGTCACGGCGAGGGACAGGGCGATGCAGGGCAGGGCGGTTCGCATGAGTTTCCCTCGGCAGGCGTCGGTTCTCCTGACTTCCCCTTCTCCCTTCTCCCTCACCAGTCCCGGTTCGCACTCCCACCCTTCTGCTGCCGGCGCCCCTCGTGGGTGTTGAGCTGCTGTCGCTCGACCTCCTCGAGCATGGCCCGCGCCTGCTGCTCGTCCAGCTCCTCGACCGATTCGCCTTCGTCGCCACCCTGTCCGCCGCCCGCCATGGCGCCCACGGCGGTCTGGCGGTTGGCCTCGTAGCCCTCTTCCCGGCTGTTGCTGCGGCCGTAGTCCGCGCGGCCCCCCTGGCCGCGTGAGCCACGCTCATCGGTGTCACCCCGACGGCGGAGGGCCACTTCGAGATTCCACTTCGCCTCCTTGTCGGTGGGATCGAGGCGGAGCGCCTCCTCGTACGCCTCCACCGCCCGGTCGAGGTAGCGGCTCAGCGCATTGGCATCCTGGGCTGCGCGGACGTAGGCATTCCCCATGTTGTAGAGGGCGTTCTGCTTCTGCGTCGGCGAGGCATTGAGCGCCTCGCGCCAGCTCTTCGCGGCCTCGGTGTACTGGCGCATACGGTAGAGGGTGTTCCCCGCGTTGTACCGGACCTCCGGCCCTCCCTCCTGCCGGAGCACGCGCTGGTAGGCCTCGTAGGCCTCGAGCCACTTCCCCTGTTCGTAGAGCTGCTGGCCGCGCACCAGGTCGGCGCGTCCGCCATCGCCGCAGGAAAGCCCGGTGAGGGTGGCGAGGAGGGCGATGAGCGAGTTCCGAGTTCCGAGTGCCGAGTGCCGAGTGGGCGGGATGCGGGTGCCCGCCGGCCTGACCGGCCCCGGGTTGACGCGCCTGCCGCTCGCTCCTGTGCCAACTCGGAACCCGGAACCTGGAACCCGGAACATCATTTCGATGATCAGCCCCACCACCGCCACCAGCAACGGCCACTGGTACCGCTCGTTCGGCTCGGTGTTCGCCTGGCTGTTGAGGATCCGGCTCTCGAGGTTCGCGATGCCCTGGGTCATCTGCTCCAGTCCCCGCGCATCGTCCCAGCGGGCGTAGGCGCCGTTCGAGACCTGCGCCAGTCGCTGCAGGTCCGACTCGGCCAGCCGCGAGATCACCGGCCGCCCGATATTGTCGAGGTGCCAGGGGCCCTCGGCATCGCCCGAGTCGTTGGGCACCTGGGCCCCGTCGAGGGTGCCGATGCCCACCGCGAAGATCGGGATGTGGGCCCGGCGGTAGAGGTCGAAGATCGGGTCCAGCGGGCCCTCCGAGCGCTCACCGTCCGTGAGGAGGATGACACCGCGGCTCCCGATCAGCGTGCGCTCCTTGCGGAGTGCCCGCTCGGAGACCCTGAGCGCCGAGGCGAGGTTGGTGGAGGGATCGGCGATATCGTCGGGGGTCGCCGCATCGAGGAAGCGCTGCAGCGTGCCGAGATCCGCGGTCGGCGGCAGTTGCAGGAAGGCGGCCCCGGCGAAGATCACTAGGCCCACCCGGTCGCCCGGATGGGTCCCGGCCAGCTGCCATGCCAGCCGCTTCGCCAGCTCCAGTCGCGTCATCCCCACGTCCGTCGCCTTCATCGAGCGGGAGAGGTCGAGGGCGACGATGAGGTCGCGGCCGGTCCGGGGAAGTTCCGCCGGGTGCCGCCCGACCTGGGGCCGCGCGAGGGCCACCACCAGGGCGGCGAGTGCCGTCCAGCGGCAGATCGACCGAACCCGGTCGGGCGTGAGCGGCGGGAGCGCCGAACCCTTCGCGAGCGTGCTTCGCCTGCCGAACCGGTCGAGCGCGGCATCGTGGTCGCGACGGGCCTGGCGGACGATGACCCAGAGCGCCGGCAGCACCGCCAGCAGGAGGAGCGCGGTCGGCGTGACGAAGAGGCTCATGGCAGCATCCGGAGCCAGGTGGCGCGCAGCAGCATCTGCAGCAGCAGGAGGGCGAGCCCCACGCCCACGAGCCCGGGGAAGAGCTCGTGATACTGCCGGGTCTCGCTCACCGTCACCTCGATCCGCTCCAGCGGATCGATCTCCTTGAGAATCCGGTCCAGGCCCTCGGGGTCGTTGGCCTTGTAGAACTGGCCGCCGCTCCGCGCGGCGATGTCCTTGAGCGCGGCCTCGTCCCGCCCCGAGAGGCGGCTCGCCAGATTCCGCACGCTCCAGACGCCGTTGAGCGCTACCTGGCTGGTGTCGCCGTTGGAGAGTCCGATCGCGTGGATCCGGATCCCCAGCGACTTCGCCGCCTCCGCCGCCTCGGTGGGGGTGGGACGCCCGGTGTTGTTGGCCCCATCCGTGATGAGGACGATCGTACAGGCGTTGCGCGGCAGGTTCTTGAGCTGGTTGAGTCCCAGCGCGAGGGCCGTACCGATCGCCGTCCCATCGGGCAGGGTCCCGATGTCCACCGACTCCACCATCCGGTCGAGGACGTCGAGGTCGGTGGTGAGCGGCGCCTGCAGGAAGGCCCGGCCCGCGAAGATCACCATGCCGATGAGGTCGCCGTTGCGGCGCTTGATGAAGTCGCGGAGGACCGTGCGCGCGACCTCGAGCCGGTTGCCCGGCTGGAAGTCGGTCGCCTTCATGCTGCTCGAGATGTCCAGCACGATCATGATGTTGCGGGAGCGGACCCGGGTGGGCTCGGCGTCGCCCGCCACCTGCGGCCGCGCGAGCGCCACGACCAGCACGACCAGCGCCACGATGCCGAGGATCCCCGGCAGCCGATGCCAGGGGCTTCGCGGCCCCCGCTTGAGGCCTGCAAGGAACTGCATCCCTCCGAAGGCAACATGGTGGGCCGGCGGCCGGCGCCGGCGGACCCATGCGAGCCCGATGAGCCAGAGCGGCACGACGAGCAGGAGCAGGAAGCCGGGATCAGCGAACCGCATCGGTCCCTCCCGCGGCGTCACGCCAGGCCTCGAGCAGACGCCGGGCCCGGCCCACGTGCGCCGTCGCGGCCTCGCGGTCCGGCCGCACCCGCGCGAACTTCACCAGGTCGGCATCGCCGAGCAGATCCTCGCAGCGGCGGCCCAGCCCGCCGGCGGTGAGCGGCGCCGGGAGGTGGGGCGCCACCTCCGGGGTGGTGAGTCCATCGTGGGGCAGGGCGCCGACCTCGACCAGGGTGGTCCGCACCAGGCCGGCGACCTCGTCGAACAGCGGTACGATCCCGTTGCCGCTCGCAAGGCTCGCCGCCTCGAGCGCCGCGAGGCGTGCCAGGGCGGTGTCGAAGGGCCCGGCGGGAATCGTCTCCGCCGGCCTCGCGGCCGGGGCCGCGGACGCCGGCCGGCTCCGGCGCCAGAGCCAGTAAAACCCCCCGCCGACCAGGGCAAGGAGTACCAGCAGCGGGATGAGGATCGGGCCGCCGAGGAGGACGAGCGGCCGGATGTCCTTGATCTCCTGGTTGCCCGGCGGCAGCACCGGCTCGATCTCGATGGCGAGCGGTGCGTGCACCAGCGTATCGGCCGGGGCGGTCGCGGCGGGGCGGTAGAGCAGGGCGAGGGTCGGGACCGGCTGCTTGCCGATCCGGTAGAACGCCATCCGGACGTCGCCCCGGTACTCGCCGCCGCGAACCCGGCGCAGGGTGTCGACCCCGACGATCCGCATCCCTTCGGGCGGCGGCAGCAGGGTCCGGGGGGCGAGGTCGAGGAGCTGCTGGCCTTCGGGGAGACGCACCGTGAGGTGCATCGTGAGCACATCGCCCACGTTCGCCTTGAGCTGGTCGGGCACCACGTCGAGGCTCTGGGCCCGGAGCGGTAGGGGCCCGAGCAGGAGGAGCAGGAGCGCGAGCCGGCGCATCGCTAGAGCCGGCGCCGTTCCCGGCGGCTGAAGAAGGCCGCCAGCCGCTCGCCGTAGGGGTGGTCGGTATCGAGCCGCAGCAGGTCGACGCCCGCGCGGTTGCAGTGGAGCGCGAAGGCCTCGTCGAACTCGGCCCGCGCCGCCCGGTAGCCCTCGCGGAGCCCCGGCTGGTCGGCGTCGATCACCTCCCATGCCCCGGTCTCGGGGTCGACCATCGTGACGAGACCCACCGCCGGCAGTTCCCGCTCTCGCGGGTCGGTGAGCTGCATCGCGATGACATCGTGCCGGTGGGCCAGCCGGTCGAGCGCGGGCCACTGGCGCCGGTCGAGGAAGTCCGAGAGCAGCACCACCGCCGCGCGCTGGCGCAGCACCGGCTCGAGGTAGTCGAGGGTGCCGAGGAGGTCGGTCCCGCGGCCGGTGGGCTCGAAGGCCAGCACCTGGCTCACGACGTTGAGCGCCTGGCGCCGGCCGCTCTTCGGCGGCGCGAACCACTCGATCCGGTCGCTGAAGAACACGGCGCCCACCCGGTCGCGGTGGCGGGTCGCGGCGAGCGAGAGCACCGCGGCCACTTCCGCCGCCAGTTCCCGCTTGGTCCGCGCCACGCTGCCGAAGGCGCTCGAGGCGCTCATGTCGACGAGCAGGAGCAGGGTGAGCTGCCGCTCCTCGTGAAAGCGCTTGACGTAGGGGGTGCCGAGCCGGGCGGTGACGTTCCAGTCGATGGTGCGCACGTCGTCACCGGGGAGATACTCCCGCACCTCCGCGAACTCCACCCCGCGGCCGCGGAAGGTACTGGTATAGTCCCCGGCCACGAGATCGCGCACCAGCTCGCGGGTCGTGAGCTCGATCCGCCTGACCTCGCGCAGCAGCTCGGCCGGCGTCACGGCACCGGGACGGCGGCGAGGACCCGGTCCAGCATCTGGTCCGAGGTCACGCCGTCGGCCTCGGCCTGATAGGTGGGGATGAGGCGGTGCCGCAGGGTATCGGGGACCATCGCTTTCACGTCTTCCGGGAGCACATAGGCCCGGCCAGCGAGGAAGGCGTGCGCCTTCGCCGCCTTCACCAGGTAGATCCCCGCCCGGGGCGAGGCCCCGAACTGGATCATCGTCTCGAGCTCGCCCACCTTCCACCGGCCCGGCTCGCGGGTCGCGGCCACGAGATCGAGGACATACTCCTTGATCCGATCGTCGACGTAGAGGCCCCGGACGATGTCCCGCGCCCGGAGTACGCGGTCGGGATGGAGCACCACCCGGGCGCTCGGCTCGTCGGCGTCGGTCATCCGGTCGATGATCTCCCGTTCCTCGGCGCGGCTGGGGTAGGTCACCAGCAGCTTGAAGAGGAACCGGTCGACCTGGGCCTCGGGCAGCGGGTAGGTTCCCTCGTGCTCCAGCGGGTTCTGGGTCGCGAGGACCAGGAAGAGGGTGGGGAGCCGGTGCGTTTCCCCGCCGATCGTGACCTGTTTCTCCTGCATCGACTCGAGCAGCGCGCTCTGCACCTTGGCGGGGGCGCGGTTCACCTCGTCGGCCAGGAGGATGTTGGTGAAGATCGGCCCCTTCTGGACGGTGAAGTCCCC
>DASZPT010000112.1:0-16885 GCA_035549935.1 Gemmatimonadales bacterium | reverse complement strand
GGCGTAGCGCGGGAAGTCGGTATGGAAGGAGCTGACCAGCGGAAGTCCCCGGCGCCGGGCATAGCCCCGCCCGAAGAGCCCGAGCGGCCCTTCGGTGATGGCGTGGATCAGGTCGGGTGGTCCCTGGTCGAGCCACCCGGTGAGGCCGCGGAACCAGGGCCAGGAGAGCCGCACCTGCCGGTAGCCTGGGGCCGGGACCGCGGCGAGGCGACGGATGCCCCCCTCGTCGGACAGGAGGGATTCGTAGTCGGGAGCGAGCACCCGCACCTCGTGTCCCCGTTTGCGGAGCCCGTCCCTCATCTGCGCCAGAACGGTCGTGACGCCGTTGACCTCCGGCAGGAAGGTGTCGGTGGCAAGGACGATATGCATGCCGACAAGCGTGCCTCTGTCGGGTCACTCCGTTGTGACTCTCCGGTCACGGTTCTGCAATCGCGGCGGAGACCCTTGTTCCGCTTGGAGTTCCGCGTGTCTGAAACGGTATGCCTGATTCATTGAACAGTGACAATGCGGCGGCACTGTTCGCGCACCGAACGAGCCCAAGGAGACCCTCGTGAGCGCGCGTGCCAAGAAGGTGTTCCTGATCGTGATCGACGGCCTGCGACCGGATGCGATCACCCCGGACCGGTTGCCGGTGCTGCATGGACTCCTGCGGCGCGGCTGGCAGGCGGAGGCGGCAGTGACGGTGCGACCGAGCATCACCGTCGCGGCGCTCACGTCGCTCGCCACCGGGGTCTCGCCTGAGAGGCACGGGCTCACCGCTGCGTCCATCCAGAACATGGGACGCATCCGGGGGCTCAAGCCGCTGCCACTCGAGCTCCGCCGGCTCGGCGTCGAGACGACCGTGTTCACCTCGCAGCTCACCGGCTCGGCCCGCTGGGTGGCGGGCGCCCTGCTCCGGCTGGGTGGGGTGACGCGGCTGCTGCCGGCGCCACCGGCGCCGGGGATCATCGTGGAGCAGGCGCTTCGGCACGTCGAGAGGAACCCGAGCCGCGAGCTCGTCGTTCTCTACCTCAACGACGCGGACCTGGCGGGACACGCGTGGGGCTGGATGAGTCCCGCCTATCTGCAGGCGGCGCGCACGATCGACCGCGCCCTGCAGCAGCTGGAACAGGTGGCGGACGACCCGGATACCCTGGTCATCCTCACGGCGGATCATGGCGGCGGCGGCGTGTTGGCCCAGGACCACGATCATCCGCATCCGGTCAACGAAGGAATCCCGGTGGGGATGGTGGGAGGCCGGGTGATACCGGGGCTGGTCTCGCCGGAGCCCGTGCGGCTCCTGGACATCCCGCCGACGGTGTTGAGCGGATTTGGCGGCACGGCGCCTGCTGAATATGAAGGGCGCGTCCTGCATGAAGCCTTTATGACGGAGCTGGTATGGGCATGAAGAAGATGGGCGACGGCAGCAGAGGTGGGAGCCAGACGACGGGCGGTGGGGCCACCCGGCCCTCGGCCTCGGACCTGGCGCAGATCGGCCTCGCGGCGCTCCTCGCTTCGGAGGATCTACTCTTCCGCGATCCGTTCGCGGAATGCCTGCCGAGCGACCGCTAGGACAGGCTGTCGCCGATCGTAAGACACATTGGCACTTCGACTTCCGCGTTAGTTACACGGCTGTTACCGCGTCTCAGGCAATACGTGACACGCTTCCGCGTTCGTTAGGCCCGTCGGAACGAGGCATCTCGGCCTCGTCCCGGGGACCCATTCGACGAGGAAGTGTTATGTCCCGTACCCGTGCGTTCGGCCTGACGCTGATCGCCCTCCCCCTGCTCTTCGCGGCGCACGCGGGCCGCCTCGTGGCGCAGGCGCCCACGGTCACCATCAGCGGAGTGGGCTACGCCCAGTACCTGTACCAGCTGAAGGGTGACTCGAGCCTGAGCGGGAACGCGCACCAGAACAACTTCGACGTGACCCGGGCCTACCTGAACGCGGTGGGCAAGTTCCCGGCGGGACTCACGACCCGGGTGACCATCGACCTCGACGGTCGCAAGGCCGCGAGCAACCAGCTCTCGATCCGCCTCAAGTACGCCTACCTCGCCTGGACCCCCGAAAAGAGCCCCCTGACCTTCAAGATCGGTGAGATCCACACGCCGCTCCTCGACTGGGAAGAGGCGCTCTGGGATTACCGGATGCAGGGCACCATGGCGATGGAACGGGCCGGCTACGTCTCGTCCTCGGACTTCGGCGCCGGCATCGACGGCAACTGGGGCTACGACAAGGTCAACATGCAGGTGGGCGTCTACAACGGCGAGAACTACAGCGGCGCGCCGGGCGACCAGCGCAAGGACGTGATGGGCCGCGTGTCGGTCAAGCTCATGAACACCGACGTCGCGGGCCGCGTCGGCGGCCTCCGGGTGACCGCGTACGGCCAGTACGGGAAGCCGACCACCGGCGGCCGGCGCCAGCGGGTCCTCGGGATGGTCTCCTACAAGTCCAAGATGCTGACCCTCGCGGGCGAGATCGGCGCGACGCGGGACAGCGTCACCGGCGGCACCTTCAGCGGGGCGGCGGTGACCCCGGCCGCAAACAAGACCGGCCGGATCTACAGCGTCTTCGGTGTGCTCAACGTCCCCAACAGCAAGTTCGGGGTGATCGGCCGGGTCGACATCACCGACCCGCAGACCGGCAGCGGCTTCACCAACGACCGCCTTACCCGGATCATCGGGGGCGTGAGCTACCAGGTGAACCCGAACCTGCGGCTCCTGGCGGATGTCGACAACGTCTCGCGCCAGGGCGGCAACTACGCCAACGGGTTCAACGCCACGCGTTCGACCGCGTACTTCCAGACCCAGTTCACCTTCTGAACCAGAGCCTTTTCCGAGGGAGCTTACCGATGCTGCGAATGACCCGGGCTGTCGCCCTCCTCGCCGGCGCCGTACTCGCCACCCCCGCGGCGGCGCAGGTGGCCCTGACGGGGGCCGGGGCGACGTTCCCCAACCCGATCTACAGCAAGTGGTTCGACGCGTACAACAAGAAGACCGGCGTCCAGATCAACTACCAGTCGGTGGGATCGGGCGCCGGGATCCGGCAGTACACCGAGGGCACGGTCGACTTCGGCGCGTCCGATGGACCGATGACCAACGACCAGATGAACGCGGTCCAGGGCCAGGTGTACCACATCCCCACCGTGATGGGTGCGGTGGTGCTCACCTGGAACCTGCCGGCGCTCGGCAGCACCCAGCTCAAGCTGGATGGCGCGGCCATCGCCGACATCTTCCTCGGCCACATCACCAAGTGGAACGACAAGCGACTGGCCTCGCTCAATCCGGGCGTGAACCTGCCCAACGCCGACATCATCGTGGTCCACCGGTCGGACGGGTCGGGGACGAGCTACATCTTCACCGACTACCTGAGCAAGGTGTCGGGTGAGTGGAAGGAGAAGGTCGGGTACAACACCTCGGTGAACTGGCCGGTGGGCCTGGGCGGGAAGGGCAACGAGGGGGTGACCCAGCAGGTGAAGCAGGTGGAGGGAACCATCGGCTACGTGGAGCTGATCTACGCGGTGGCGAACAAGCTGCCCTACGCGGTCGTGAAGAACCAGGCCGGGGCGTTCGTGCAGCCCTCGCTCGAAAGCGTGACCGCCGCGGCGGCGTCGGCCAAGTTCGACAAGAACACCGACTTCCGGGTCTCCATCACCAACGCCCCCGGCAAGGACGCCTACCCGATCTCCTCGTTCACCTGGCTGCTCATCCATCCCGACATGAAGGACGCGGCCAAGGCCAAGGCGATGAAGGATTTCCTGAGCTGGATGATCTCGCCCGACGCCCAGAAGATGGCGACCGAGCTTGAGTACGCCTCCCTCCCCGCCGAGGTGACGAAGCTCATCACCGAGCGGCTCAAGACCCTCAAGGGCGCCGGGAAGGTCATTGCGATGAACTAGGGGCTCGGTTTTCGGACCGACGCTCCACCAGCGCCGCCGGGCATCCGACCGGCGGCGCTCTTTATTGAAAGGTCACCATCCGCCGTGACCTGTCCGTTACACATTCGTGACCGCCCCCGGTCCTCCCCCCGGTACACTCCCGCCATGACCTCCACGACCGCCGACCGGAGCCTCGACCCGGTGGCCGAGACGCTGCAGGGATCACGCGCGGGGGACCGGCTCTTCCGGTTCGCGCTGGGACTGGCGGCCCTGGCGATTCCGGTCCTGATGGTCTTCCTGGTCCTGGAACTGTATCAGGGCGCCCAGGTCGCGATTGCCCGCTACGGCCTGAGCTTCGTCACCGGGAGCACCTGGGACCCGGTGGCCGAGAAGTTCGGGGCCTTCCCGCTCATCTTCGGCACGCTGCTCTCCTCGGCCATCGCGCTCCTCATCGCCGTCCCGCTGTCGCTGGGTGTGGCGATCTTCCTCACCGAGTTCTCCCCCAAGTTCCTGCGCCAGCCGGTGGCCTTCCTGATCGAGCTGCTCGCGGCCATTCCCAGCGTGGTGTACGGACTCTGGGGGATCTTCGTCCTGATCCCGTTCCTGCGGAAGTTCGCCTTCCCGCTGCTCAAGGACACCCTCGGCTTCCTCCCCTTCTTCCAGGGGCCCATCTACGGGCCGTCGGTGCTGGCCGCGAGCATCATCCTCGCGATCATGATCATGCCGTTCATCATGAGCGTCGCGCGGGAGGTGCTCCTGGCGGTCCCCGGCAGCCAGCGGGAGGCGGCCCTCGCCCTCGGCGCCACGCGCTGGGAGGCGGTGATCAGCGCGATCGTGCCGTACGCCCGGTCCGGGATCATCGGCGCGATCATCCTCGGCCTGGGCCGGGCGCTGGGCGAGACGATGGCGGTGACGATGCTCATCGGGAACAGCCACGACATCTCGGCGTCGCTGTTCGCGCCGGGGTACACCATGGCCGCCGTGATCGCGAACGAGTTCTCCGAGGCAGCCACGGGGGTCCACTTCGCGGCGCTGGCCTATGTCGCGCTGGTCCTGTTCCTCCTGACCGTGCTCGTCAACGGCGCGGCCCGGCTCCTGATCTGGCGGGTCTCGGGCGCCGGCGGGGGAGGGCGTTCCGCATGAACCGCCGCCGTCTCCGCCGGATCGTCAGCAACTGCATGGTCGGGCTGATGGTCGTGGCCGTGATCCTCGCGGTCCTCCCGCTGCTCCTCATCCTCCTCAACCTCGTGGTCAAGGGCGCGGGCAGCCTTTCGTGGGCCTTCTTTACCCGCACCCCGGTCCCGGCGGGAGAGACCGGCGGCGGCGTCGCGCATGCGATCGTCGGCACCCTCATCATCGTGGGCGGCGCCAGCCTGATCGGCGTCCCCCTCGGTGTGGGAGCCGGGATCTTCTGCGCCGAGTATTCCGGCTCCCGGCTCGCCAAGATCACCCGGTTCCTCTCCGACGTGATGAACGGGACCCCCTCGATCGTGGTGGGTGTCTTCGCATGGGCGCTGATCGTGGCACGGCAGAAGCACTTCTCCGCCCTCGCGGGGAGCTGCGCCCTGGCCATGCTCATGATCCCGATGGTCATGCGGACCACGGAGGAACTGATCAAGCTGGTGCCGAACTCGCTCCGGGAGGCGGCCCTCGCGCTGGGCTACTCCCGGTGGCGGACCAGTCTGAGCATCGTTCTCCGCACCGCGCTCCCCGGCATCGTGACCGGCACGCTCCTCTCGGTCGCCCGGGTGGCGGGGGAGACGGCGCCCCTCCTGCTGACCGCGCTCGGGAGCCAGTATTTCTCGCTCAACATCAACCAGCCGATGGCGGCGCTTCCGCTCACCGTCTTCCAGTATGCCATCGGCCCGTACGAGGAGTGGCACCAGTTCGCCTGGGCGGCGGCGCTCGTGCTGATCCTGGTGGTGCTGGTCCTGAGCATCGGGGCCCGGCTCGCCACCCGCCGGAGGTTCAACCTCAATGGGTGACCCGGCGCCGGTCCTCGCGGCCGAAAAGCTCACGGCGATGTACGGGAAGTTCACCGCCGTGAAGAACGTGAGTCTCTCGTTCGGGCGCAATACGGTGAGCGCCCTGATCGGCCCTTCGGGCTGCGGCAAGTCCACGTTCCTCCGCACCCTCAACCGGATGCACGAGCTCTCCGAGGGCGGCTGGATCACGGGACAGGTGCTGCTGGGCGGGGAGGACATCTACGGCGCGAAGGTGAGCCCCATGCAGCTCCGGCGCCGGATCGGCATGGTCTTCCAGAAGCCGACTCCCTTTCCCACGATGTCGATCTACGACAACGTCGCCGCCGGCCTGCGCATCAACCACTCGATGCCGCGGCGCGAGATGGACGAGGTGGTGGAGCGCTCGCTCCGCCAGGCCGCCCTCTGGGACGAGGTGAAGGACCGGCTCAAGTCGAGCGCGGTGGCGCTCTCGGGCGGGCAGCAGCAGCGGCTCTGCATCGCGCGGACCATCGCGCCCCGCCCCGAGGTGATCCTGTTCGACGAGCCCACCGCCTCGCTCGATCCCGGTGGGACCCAGCGGATCGAGGAACTGGTCTTCGAGCTCAAGCAGCAGTTCACGATCGTCATCGTGACGCACAACATGCAGCAGGCGGCCCGGGTGAGCGACACGACCTCGTTCTTCTACATGGGGACCATGGTCGAGACCGGTCCCACCCGGCAGATCTTCACCGCCCCGAAACAGGAACAGACCGAGGCCTACATCACCGGACGATTCGGATGACCGCCATGCCCAAGCCTCACGCCTCGGCGAGCCCCTCGCCGGCGTCGCCGCTGCTGCCGCTCCTCCGCCCGAGTGTCGCCACCCGGGTTCCGGCGGACGCCCGCCCCGCCGGCCGCCCCGCGCTGGTGGCCCGTGACTTCCAGTTCGGCTACCGGCCGGGCCAGACCGTGCTCAAGGGCATCTCCCTCGAGATCCAGGCCCGGGCGGTGACCGCGATCATCGGCCCGTCGGGCTGCGGCAAGTCGACCTTCCTCCGGTCGATCAACCGGATGCACGACCTCATCCCCGGCGCCTGGTACAAGGGCGAGATCGCGCTCGACGGCACCTCGATCTTCTCCGCCGGCACCGACCTGGTGGCGCTGCGGCAGCGGGTGGGCATGGTCTTCCAGCGGCCCAATCCCTTCCCCAAGAGCATCTACGACAACGTGGCCTATGGCCCGGCCCTCAACCGCCTGGTGCCGAAGTCGGAGCTGCCCGAGGTGGTGGAACGATGCCTCCGGAAGGCCGCGCTCTGGGACGAGGTCAAGGACCGGCTCGACAGCCTCGGCACGAGCCTCTCCGGCGGGCAGCAGCAGCGGCTCTGCATCGCGCGCGCGCTCGGCAACCAGCCCGAGATCCTCCTCATGGACGAGCCCTGCTCGGCGCTCGACCCGATCGCGACCCAGCGGGTGGAGGAGCTGATCTTCGAGCTCAAGCGGGACTACACGATCGTGATCGTGACGCACAACATGCAGCAGGCGGCGCGGGTGAGCGACTACACCGGCTTCTTCGACCGGGGCGAGCTGGTCGAGTTCGACGAGACCGAACGGGTCTTCACCGCCCCGGCGAACGAGCGGACCGAGGCGTACATTACAGGGAGATTCGGATGAGCTTCGATATGCACCGCCACTTCCACGACGAACTCAACGACGTGAAGGTCCGCCTGCTCACGATGTCGGGCGAGGCCGAGGCGGCGCTGGGGCTCGCGGTGGAGGCGCTGCTCGAGCGCGATGGCGCCAAGGCCCGCAGCGTGATCACCGGCGACCGCGCCATCGACGCCATGGAGATGGAGGTCGAGGAGACCTGCATCAACCTGCTGGCGCTCCAGCAGCCGATGGCCCGCGACCTCCGGATGCTGACCTCCGCGCTCAAGATCGCCAACGACCTCGAACGGGTGGGCGACCACGCCGTCAATATCGCCCAGTCGGCCGAGCGGCTGGCCCAGGCCCGCCCCATCACCCCCGAGCCCGAGATCGTGGAGATGGCCCGCCTCGCCCGCGACATGCTCTCCGACGCGCTCGAGGCCTTCATCCGGGGCGACGCCAACGAGGCCCGCGAGATCTGCCTCCGGGACGACAAGGTCGACACCCTGCACCGTTCGGTCTTCCGGATCCTCCTCACCCACATGATGGAGGACCCGCACATGATCGGGGCGGGGATGGAACTCTTTCTGGTGAGCCGTAACTTGGAGCGGGTGGCCGACCTGGCCACCAACATCGCCGAGGACGTGGTCTTCCTCGTCGAGGGAAAGTCCATCAAGCACCACGCCGAGGACCGGGGTGAGCCCCGGGCCTCGGGCGCCACCCGGATACCGGTCTGACATGAGCGTGGTCCCCCTCCCCGAGCGCCGCGAGCGCCTCGCGGCCATCGACGTCGGCTCGAACTCGATCCGGCTCCTCGTCGCGGAGGTCGGACCCCATTCCGGCATCACCGTCATCGATGAGGTGAAGGAGCAGCCCCGCCTCGCCACCGGGGTCGCCCAGACCGGGCGGCTCGACCCGGGAGCGATGGAGCGGGCCGTCGCGGGCCTCCGCCGGATGTACGGGGTCTGCGAGCGGCGCAACGTGAGCCGCATCGCGGCGGTGGCCACCTCCGCCGTGCGCGAAGCGATCAATGGCGAGCAGTTCGTCAAGCGGGTGAAGGACGAGATCGGGCTCGACCTCCGGATCATCGACGGCGAAGCCGAGGCCGCCCTCTCCTACCGGTCGGTGGCGCACCACTTCCCGCTGGAAGGCGGGCGGACCGTGGTCGCCGATATCGGCGGCGGGAGCCTCGAGCTGATCGGCGCGGTCGACGGCCTCATCGAGCACACCCTCTCCCTCCCCTTCGGAGCGGTGCGGCTCACCGAGCTGCACCTCGACCAGAAAGACACCCGCAGCGCCGTCCGTGAGCTTCGCGAGTACCTCCGCCGCCAGTTCCGCCGCCGGCTGCCGCTCCGTGACTGGTCGGCCACCACCCTCATCGGCTCGGGGGGCTCCTTCACCAACCTCGGCCGCATGGCGGCGGCGCGGCGCGGGCTCTCCGCGTCGGAGCCGGTCCACGGCACCGCGGTGACCGTCGCGGAGGTGGAGCACATGCTGGCGTGGCTCGCCGGGATGAGCCCGGAGAAGCGGGCGGCGGTGCCGGGGCTCAATCCCCAGCGGGCCGACATCATCCTGGCCGGGCTCGCGGTGACGGCGGAGCTGCTCGAGCGGATCGAGGCACGGGAGGTCAAGATCAGCGCGTTCGGGCTCCGGGAAGGCCTGATCCTCGACATGGCCGGCGCCGAAGCCGCGCCCGCGGCGGTCGAGCCGCTGCGCCTGATCCGCGAGTTCGCCGAGCGCTGCCACTCCGACCGCCGGCACGTCGAACATGTCCGGCTCCTCGCCCTCAACCTCTTCGACCTCCTGGCCGACCGCCTGGAGGCGAGCGCGGAGGAGCGCGGGCTTCTCGAGGCGGCATCGCTGCTGCACGACGTGGGGCAGCTGGTGAGCTACCGGAAGCACCACAAGCACAGCTACCAGCTGATCATGCACGGCGAGCGCCTCCCCTTCTCCCCGCGGGAGCGGGCCCTGGTCGCGCTCATCAGCCGCTATCATCGGCGCCGGGGACCGAAGAAGAAGCACAAGGATTTCGCCGCCCTCCCCGCGGAGGACCAGCTGATCGTGAAGCGGCTGTCGGGGATCCTGCGCATCGCGGAAGGTCTCGACCGCGGCCACTCGGCCATCGTCGAGAAGCTGGTCGTGGAGGTGTGCCCCACCGTCCTCACCGTCAAGGCCGTGCCGCGCTACGCCGACGCCGACCTCTCGCTCGAATGCTGGGGTGCCATGGAGCAGGCCGACGTGCTGGCCAAGGTCCTGGGCCGCGATGTCCTGATCGAACCGGCGATGCCGTAGGCCGGCTCAGGCCGCCGCCAGCGCCTCCGCCACCGTCGGTCCCCGGAGCCCCACCAGGCCTTTCCATCCCGCCGCCGCGCTCGTCCCGAGCCGGTCGGCCCCGGCGCGCAGCATCCGCAGCGCATCGTCCGGAGTCCGGATGCCGCCGGACGCCTTCACCCCGAGATCGAGCCCCACCGCCTGCCGGAGCGCCGCCACCGCCGGTTCCGTGGCACCGCCGGCGCTGTGCATGCCGGTCGAGGTCTTCACGTACCGCGCCCCCGCCGCCCGCGCCGCGTCACAGGCGGTCTCGAACGCCGAGGCGCTGAGGGCGGCGGTCTCGAGAATCACCTTCACCGGACACCCGGGCACCGCCCGGACCACCGCGGCCAGCTCGTCCCGCACCAGGCTCCATTGCCCCGTCCGGGCCCACCCCAGCGACTGTACCACATCGAGCTCCGCGGCGCCCTCGGCGTGCAGCGCCTTCGCTTCCTCCACCTTGCTGTGCCGGCCGGATGCGCCGAGGGGGAACCCCACCACGCTCACCGTGAGCACCCCGGTCCCCTGCAGCCGCTTGGCGGCCAGCGGCACCCACTGGCCGTTCACACACACCGCGCCGAGGCCCAGCTCGATGGCCTCGTCGCAATGGGCAAGAATCTCGGACTCGCTCACCTCGGGCTTGAGCAGGGTGTGGTCGATCAGGCGGCCCACCCGCTGCTCGGCCAGCGGCAGGAGCCAGGGAGGCAGGGCGCTCACGGGTCAGTGGACCCGCACGGCGTACTGGCGGTGAAGCGCGTAGAGCCGGGGATCACGGAAGAGCGGAATGAGCGCGAGTCCGGCGAGGAAGCCGCCGACATGGGCCCAGACCGCAACGCCACCGACGTCCGACCTGGCCGCCGAGGTCCCTGCCACCTGGAGCAGGAACCAGTAGCCCAGCATGAACACCGCCGGGACCTCGATGAAGAACAGGAAGACGAAGGTGCGGATCCGGGCCCACGGGTAGAGAAGGACGTAGCCCCCCATCACGCCGCCGATCGCACCGGAGGCGCCGACCATCGGCACGGCGGAGCCGGGGCCCGCCGCCACCTGGGCCGCGGCCGCCGCGAGCCCGCAGAGGACATAGTAGGCCACGAACCGGCCCCGCCCCATCACGTCCTCGACGTTGTTCCCGAAGACGTGGAGGAACCACATGTTCCCGATGAGGTGGAACCACGAACCGTGGAGAAACATCGAGGTGATCGGCGCGTACCACGCGACGCCCGACGTCACCACGCATGCCATCCCCCGGCCGAGGGGAATCTGGTACCCGACCGGCAGCTGGTGCAGGAAATCCCCCGGGATGAGGCCCAGCTCGCAGACCGACTTGCTGAGGGAGGGCTCGTTCCCCATCCCCTGCACGAACAGCCAGGCCACCACGTTGATCGCGATGATGGCGTAGGTCGAGACCGGGGGACGGAGCGTCGGGTTGTGGTCGGAGACGGGAAACATGGCATTGAAGGTATGGCTGGCAGGAAGGGCTGGGGAGTTCCGGGTTCCGCGTTCCGCGTGCCGGGGTGGACCCTGCCAACCGACTGCCAGAACGGCAGAAAATCACGGTACACGCCTTGCCCTTCCTCCCGACCGACGTGGAAACGTTGACCGGACAAGCCCTTCGGGGCGGGGCCGGTTCATCTCCGTAATACAAGAAAGGGATTTCCAATGGCCTCGAAGATCATTGGTATCGACCTCGGCACCACCAACTCGGTTGTTGCCGTCATGGAGGGCGGCGACCCGGTCGTGATTCCCAACGCCGAAGGCGGACGGACCACCCCCTCGGTGGTGGCGTTCACCAAGGATGGGGAGCGGCTGGTGGGCCAGGTGGCCAAGCGCCAGGCAGTGACCAACCCCAAGCAGACCATCTTCTCGATCAAGCGGTTCATGGGCCGCCGGATCAATGAAGTGACCGAAGAGGCGCGCCGGGTTCCGTACAAGGTGGACACCGGCACCAACGGGCTCGCCGCGGTGGAGATCGCGGGGAAGAAGTACACCCCGCCCGAGATCTCCGCCATGATTCTCCAGAAGATGAAGCAGACCGCCGAGGACTACCTCGGCCAGAAGGTGGAGAAGGCGGTCATCACCGTCCCCGCCTACTTCAACGACGCCCAGCGGCAGGCCACCAAGGACGCCGGGAAGATCGCGGGCCTGGATGTGGTCCGGATCATCAACGAGCCGACCGCCGCGGCGCTGGCGTACGGACTCGACAAGAAGAAGGAAGAGAAGGTGGCGGTGTTCGACCTGGGCGGCGGCACCTACGACATCTCGGTGCTGGAGCTGGCCGAGGGCGTGTTCGAGGTGAAGAGCACCAACGGCGACACCCACCTCGGTGGTGACGACTTCGACCAGCGGCTGATCGACTGGCTGGTGGCGGAGTTCAAGAAGGACCAGGGCATCGACCTCTCCAAGGACGCGATGGCGCTCCAGCGGCTCAAGGAAGCCGCCGAGAAGGCCAAGATGGAGCTGTCGAGCACCACCCAGACCGACATCAACCTGCCGTTCATCACGGCGGACCAGTCCGGCCCCAAGCACCTCAACCTGACCCTCACCCGGGCCAAGTTCGAGCAGCTGGTGGACGACCTGTTCCAGCGGACCATCCCGCCGATGCAGCAGGCGCTCAAGGACGCGGGGCTCGATCCGAAGCAGATCGACGAGGTGATCCTGGTCGGCGGCTCGACCCGCATCCCCAAGATCCAGCAGATCGTGAAGGACTTCTTCGGCAAGGAGCCGAACAAGTCGGTCAACCCCGACGAGGTCGTCGCGATCGGCGCCGCGATCCAGGGTGGCGTGCTGGGCGGCGAGGTGAAGGACGTGCTGCTCCTCGACGTGACCCCGCTCTCGCTCGGGATCGAGACGCTGGGTGGCGTGACCACCGTCCTCATCCCGCGGAATACCACCATTCCGACCAAGAAGTCGGAGGTGTTCAGCACCGCGGAGGACAACCAGACCACGGTCGAGATCCACGTGCTCCAGGGCGAGCGCCAGATGGCGGTGGACAACCGCACCATCGGCAAGTTCCAGCTCACCGGGATCCCGCCGGCACCCCGTGGCATGCCGCAGGTCGAGGTGACCTTCGACATCGACGCGAACGGCATCCTGCACGTCTCGGCCAAGGACAAGGCCACGGGCAAGGAGCAGAAGATCCGGATCGAGGCCTCGAGCGGGCTCAGCGACGCGGACATCGACAAGATGGTGAAGAGCGCCGAGTCCCACGCCGCGGAAGACAAGAAGCGGCGCGACCAGATCGAGGCGCGCAACCAGCTCGACAGCCTGGTCTACAAGGTCGAGAAGGACAGCAAGGAGTGGGTGGACCGTCTCTCGGCCGACGTGAAGGGCCGGCTCGACAACGCGGTGGAAGGGGCGAAGGGCGCGCTCAAGAACGGCGACCCCGACCTCATCCAGAAGGCGCTGGACGAGCTCAACGGGGCCTACTCCGCGGCCGGGGCGTCGCTCTATCAGGGCGCCCAGGCGGCGGGTGGCGCCGGCCCGGAGGCCGCGGCCGGCCAGCCCGGGACCAGCGGCGCCCCGAAGGAGGACGTGGTCGAGGCCGACTACGAGATCGTGGACGACAGCAAGAAGTCGTAACTACGATGTAAGTCGTTCGGCCGTTAGCCGTTAGCCCAGCAGCCGCCAGCCCTGATCCGGAACGGAACAGGCTGGCGGCTCGTGGCTGCCGGGCCTTCATCTAGCCCGAAAGTGCGACCTAAATCTCAGACGGCGCATCGGACGTACATTAGATTGAGTTCGAGCAACCAAGTGGAGAAGCGATGTCCGCACGTACGCTGAATTGGCTGAAGTTCGGCGGTCTGGTCACCATGGCCTTTGCCCTCGGGCTCCTGTTCGCGGGTCTCCTCGACCTGCCCAGCCGGAGCTCGGCCCAGGAGCAGGCCCGGGCCACCACCGCCTCCGTCATCACCCCGGTGCAGGCGCCCTCGATCCCCCAGGCGCGGATGCTGTCGGACCTCTCCGACGCCTTCGCGGCGGTGGCCGAGCAGGTGCGGCCGAGCGTGGTCTACATCCGGAGCCAGCGCACCGAGCGCACCCGTCGCCGGGTGCCGCCGGGCATGGAACCCTTCTTCCGGAACAACCCCCACCGGCCCGACGTGGAGCGTGGCAGCGGCTCCGGCTTCATCGTCTCGGGCGATGGGTACATCCTGACCAACAACCACGTGGTCGAAGGCGCCGACAAGGTCACCGTCCGGCTCTTCGACCGGCGTGAGTTCGACGCCAAGGTGATCGGCGCCGACCCGCTGACCGACGTGGCGGTGGTGAAGATCAACGCGCCCAGGCTCACCGCCGCGGCCCTCGGCAACAGCGACAACACCCGGATCGGGGACTGGGTCCTCGCCATCGGGAACCCGCTCGGCGAGGAGTTCACCTTCACCGTCACCAGCGGGATCATCAGCGGGAAGGGCCGCCGGCTCCAGGGACTCCAGCGCTCGGCGCTCAGCATCGGCGATTTCATCCAGACCGATGCCGCCATCAACCCCGGCAACTCGGGTGGGCCGCTGGTCAACGTCCGCGGCGAGGTCGTCGGCATCAACTCCGCGATCGCGAGCGAGACCGGCTACTACAGCGGCTACGGCTTCGCCATCCCGATGAACCTGGCGAAGACGGTGATGAACCAGCTGGTCGCCACCGGCAAGGTGCAGCGCGCCGCGCTCGGCATCCAGGTGAATGACGCCAAGGAGAACGACGCCGCCTACGTGGGCCTCAAGGAGATCCGGGGCGTGGTCATCAACGGCTTCCCCGAGGGCATCACCTCGCCGGCGGAGCGGGCGGGGATGCAGCCGGGCGACGTGATCGTCACGATCGACGGGCAGCGGGTGGACTACGTGGCGCAGCTCCAGCAGGTCGTCGGCTTCCGCAAGCCGGGGGACGAGGTGAAGGTCGAGGTGGCGCGGAAGGGCGGCGTCCGGAAGACCTTCGCGGTGCGCCTGATGGCCCAGGAAGACGACAACAGCGACAACCAGCAGGAACCGGTCGAGCAGCCCAAGGCGGCGCCGGATGACGCGGTGAGTTACGACGAGATCGGCATCGCGGCCCAGAGCATCACGCCGACGGTAGCGCAGGAGTACGATCTCGGCCGCGAGATCCGCGGGGTGCTGGTGACCGAGGTCGACCCCAACGGGCCGGCCTACCAGGAGCTCTCGGCCCCGGACGAGGGTGGCCCCGACATCATCACCACGATCGAGGGGAACCCGGTCCGGACCGAGGCCGAGTTCAAGGCGGCGCTCAAGGCCGCCGGCCGCGGCGCGATCGTGACCCTCAAGGTCTACAATCAGCGGGTCAACGCCAGCCGGATCGTGCGGCTCAGGCTCAAGTAACCGGCACCGCCGCCTGAGAGAGGGGCCCCCGAGCGGGGCCCCTTTTTCATTCCCCGAGCACCGGCGCCGGACCCACTGCGGCCGCGTCGCACGCGGGCAGGCCGAGGGTTGGCTGCCCCTCGACCGGCTGGGTATGTTCACGGCGCATCGAATACGCGAGCGTGGCGGAACTGGCAGACGCGCAGGACTTAGGATCCTGTCCCGCAAGGGGTCCGGGTTCGACTCCCGGCGTTCGCATCCTTCCTGATCCTCGACTCCGGCGCCCCCGGCGGCGCAAGGCGCCCGATTCAGTGCCGATTCACGACGGGTTCATCCCGGTGGGCCTAGGTTGGCCGCATCCGCCGAACCGAGAGAACCCTCGTGCGCCTCCCTCATCTGCGGCCGGCCGCCAGCCTCATGCTGGTGTCGGGCCTCCTCCTCGCCCTGCCGGTGCCCGCCTCCGCCATTCCGGCCTTTGCCCGGCGCTACCGGACCAGTTGCCAGCTGTGCCACAACCCGATCCCCAAGCTGACGGACTTCGGCTACCAGTTCGCGGCGAACGGGTACCGCATGGCCTCGGGTGAGGCGCCCAGGGACACGCTGAACACCGGCGATGAGCTCCTGTCCCTGCTGGAGAATGTGCCCCTGGCGTTCCGCATGGAGATGTATGCCCAGGGCTATGCCAACGGCAAGGCGGCAACCGACTTCCAGTTCCCCTACGGCATCAAGGCCCTCTCAGGCGGGGCCCTCAGCAAGTCGATCTCCTATTACTTCTACACCTTCCTGGTCGAGCGCGGCGACATCGGCGGCGTCGAGGATGCCTTCCTGCACTTCAACGACATCGGTGGGGCGCCGATCGACGTGGCGGTGGGCCAGTTCCAGGTCTCAGACCCGCTGTTCAAGCGGGAGCTCCGGCTCGAGTTCGAGGACTATGCGGTGTACCGGGCCCGGGTGGGCGACGGGCCGATCGACCTGACCTACGACCGCGGCGTCATGGCCATGGCGGACGCCGCCGGGTTCACCCTGACGGCCGAGGTGCTGAATGGGAGTGGGATCGGGGTGGCGCAGGCCAACCGGCGGTACGACACGGACGCGAGCAAGAACGTCTTCCTGCACCTGACCCGCGACGTGGCCGCCCCGCTCCGACTCGGCGTCGGCGGCTACTACGGGCGATCCCACGGCAACGGCACCACCAACGAGACCGGGATGCTCCTGGTCGACGGCACCCTGTCCCTCGGCGCGCTGGAGCTGAATGGCCAGTTCATTCACCGCCGCGACAACGAGCCCACCTACACGCTCGGTGAGCCGACGGTCCGGATGAATGGCGGCTTCGGTGAATTGATCGTCCGCCCGGCCGGGAGTCGCTTCTACGGCTTCATGCTGTACAACCTGGTCACGGCCAACCGCCCCCTGCTCGATGTTCGAGAGGGCGGACCGACCAACCTGAAGCGCTACGAGAGTCTCTCCGGGGGGATCGGTCACGTGGTCCGGCGCAACGTCCGGGTAAGCGGCGAGGTGACGTACGACCTGGAGGCGGATGCGGGCCGGCTGACCTTCGGCGTCGTGACGGCATTCTAGCAATGCCCTGGCAGGCGGAGCCGCGGGCTCCGCCTGCCACCGACATCTCCCACCGGCCCCTCCGTCAGCGCCTCGCGTTTCCGAATGGGGTGCCGAGGTAGAGGACCAACGGCGCTTCCATCAGCTCACGCACCGGATAGGCGCAGTACGCGATCCCGCGCCAGGCACTCCCCGCCGGGGGATCCACCCGCACCGTATAGAGACCCTCCGCCAGCCCGCCCGCGGTCCACGCACCGCCGGCGCTGGTGCGTGCC
>DASZPT010000111.1:0-7803 GCA_035549935.1 Gemmatimonadales bacterium | reverse complement strand
TCGTCCACGCCCTTGGGAAGGGTGCGATGGGTGATGGCGTAGTGCATGAGCCGGCGCGCGAGGTCGATTTCGCGCACCGCGCCCCGGGCCCAGGGGATCACCTCGGTCGTGAGGACCGCCTTGACCCCGACCTCCTGGCAGACCGCGACGAGGAGCGCGTTGATCCCGGTGGAGTCGGCGCTGGTGAGCTCGGTGATGTTGCCGATGCCCATGAGCTGCGGTACGCCCGGATAGCGGCGATGGATCTCGGCGTAGCGTTCGAGCGACGCCATGAAGCCGAAGCCCACCGGCTCGATGATCGGATCGATGAAGTACGGAACCCCGGCCCGGTCGAGCGCGGCGAGGGTCGGCGCAAGCGAATCGAGCCCGGCACCGAAGTCGGGGATCGCGACGGCGCGTGCCCCGCTGCCGCGGAGGCGCTCGATGACCTCCAGGTTCGAGCCGTTCACGCTCAGCACCATCTCGGCGCCGGCCTCGACCGCGGCGGTGATCTCGCCGGGGTCGAACGAATCGATGCTGACGCGAAGCCCCATCCCGCGGAGCTCGCGCACCAGGCCGCCGAGCTGCGGGAAGGGGACGCCCGGCGTGCAGCCGATGTCGATGAGGTCCGCGCCCGACTCGCGGTAGTGTTCCACCTCGCGGAGCACGTCGTCGTGGCTCCGCTTGGGCGCGTTGTTGACCTCGGCGAGGATCTCGATGTCCCAGGGGCCGTAGTCCTGGCGCGCCTTCGCCTGGCCGAAGTGGACGGGGATGTCGCGGAGGTCCTTGGGGCCGCGCTCGACCGCGACCCCGAACTTTTCCTGCAGCACGCCGAGATCACCCTCGACCAGGCCGGGGAGTAGGATGAGATCGGTGCCGTCAGGAACGGTGAGGAACTTCGCGATCCACGGAGTGGTCATGAGCGCGGCAACGGTGATCTTGAGCACCGCCACGTCCCATGCGAACGGCGGGTGCATCTCCGTCAGGGTCCGGCGGAGGGCCGGTTCGGCGAGCTTGCCGGTGACGAAGAGGATCCGCCGGGGGGCACCCGCGGTCACTTCGGATCGCCGCCCCTCACCCATTTGTTGGGCGTCCCCTCGAGCGCGCCGCCGGCGGGTTTCCAGAGCACGGCGTCCTCGATCCTGCGGGCCAGTTCCCAGTCCTTGTCGGTGATCCCGCCGGCGGAGTGGGTCTGGAGCTTTACCCACACCTTGGCCCAGGTCACCGTGAGGTCGGGGTGGTGATACGCCGCCTCCGCGAGGAAGCCGATCGTGTTCACCAGCGCGAGGGTGGTGAGCCAGCCGTCTGTCTTGTACTGCCGGCGGATCCAGCCCTCTTCGTAGTACCAGCCGGGGAGCGCCGTGAGCTTCTCGGCGATCTCGGCATCGGTGTAGGTGCGTTCCTTGGTTGCCATGGTCCCGTGCCCTCCGTACGCGTTCACTGCCGGTGCTGCCTGCTCCTCCCGCCTACATCACGTCCCCACCGTTCACCATGATCATCTGACCCGTCACATAACGGGCCGCGTCCGATGCGAGGTAGACCGCCGCGCCGGCCACGTCCTCGGGGGTTCCCCAGCGGCCCAGCGGGATGGTCTCCGCCACGGCCCGGTGCCAGTCGGTGTCGACGCTCTCGCCGAAGGCGGTGTGGATCCACCCCGGGCCGAGGACATTGACCCGGATCGCGGGGGCGACCGAGCGGGCCAGGGACTTGCTGAAGCTCAGGATGCCACCCTTCACCGCGGAGAAGAGCTCGGGGTTCTGCCCCTCCAGGCCGTTCACGACATGGTCCCAGGACATGTTGATGATCGCGCCGCCGGCGGGCTGCTGCTGCATCATCTCGACGGCGCACCAGGAGGCGAGCATGGTGCCGCGGAGGTCCACCCGCAGCAGGAGATCGAGTTTCTCGCGCCGGGAGAGGGTGCTGCCGTGGCCGGTGAGGATGTCCGCGCCGGCGTTGTTCACCCAGACGTCGACCCCGCCCAGCGCGTCGTGCAGGAAATCGCGCAGCTTGTCGAGGTCGTCTGCCTCGCCGACGTCCGCACGGAGGATCGCGGCCCGCCGGCCGGTGGCGCGGATGTCCGCGGCGACGGCGCTGGCGCCGGCCTCGTTGCTTCGCCAGGTGAGGGCCACGTCGGCGCCGGCCCGCGCCGCCGCGAGCGCGATCGCCCGGCCGATGCCGCTCGACGCGCCGGTGACCAGGACCCGCTTTCCCGCGAGTTGCCGCGTCGAACCGGGAGCCGTGTTGTCGCTGGTCATGGTCCGGCGTAACATACCGGAGCAACGACGGCATTCAAGGGAGCGTGGATGCGACTGCTGGTGAGTGTGCGGGACGCGGAAGAGGCCCGCGTGGCGTGGCAGCATGGCGCGGAGATTGTCGACGCCAAGGAGCCGGCAGCGGGGGCGCTCGGCGCGGTGCCGCGCGCGGTGCTGCGGGAGATTCGTGCCGCGCTTCCGCCGGCGGTACCCGTGAGCGCGGCGCTCGGCGACGTGGCGGCGCTGGAGGAGGTCGGACCGGCGCTCGCGGGGCTTCCCGCCGGACTCGCCTTCGTCAAGCTGGGGTTTCCCGGCGTGGCGCCGGCCGCGCGGGTCGAGCGGCTGCTGGCGGAGGCGGTCGGCCGGGCGGGTTCCCGGCCCGATGGGCCGAAGGTCATCGCCGTCGCGTACGCCGACTGGCGGGAGACCAGTGGCGTGGCGCCGGAGGAGTACCCGGCTCTCATCGCGGCGGCCGGCGCGGCGGGCCTCCTGATCGATACCGCGCGCAAGGACGGGCGGGCGCTCCCGGACCATCTGCCGCCGGCAGACCTCGCCGCCATCGGGGTGCTGCTCCGGGAGCGCGGGCTTCTCTACGCCCTCGGTGGCTCGCTGACCGCACTCGACATCCCGCTCGTCGCGGCCGCCCGGGCCGATATCCTCGGGGTCCGCGGCGCGGTCACGGCCGGCGGGCGCACCAGCGCGATCGATCCCGCCCGCGTTGCGGCCATGGCCGAGTCGCTGCGGGCCGGCCTCGCGCCATCACTCCGCTGATCCGTCCGTCAGTACCTCCTCCAGTCGATCAACGTCCGCGGCTCCGAGCACCGACCATCGCACCCCCGCCGGCAGCGTCCGCGTAAACCACGGGTCTACCAGTTCGCCTCCACCACCGACCGGCTTGATGAGTACCAGCCGATCCGCGCCCAGCAGCGTAGCGAGGTAGGCGGCGAGGGTGTCGCTCGTTACGTCCCAGGTGTGGGGCAGCTCGTCAGCTGCGCGGAGCCAGCGTGCGGGTGCGAGGACGGGGATGGCGCCGTCGGCATGGGCTGCGATGATGCCGGGCCGGTCCTCCACCAGGCGCGCGCCGGGGATCCGGTCGGCCAGCGCAAAGGCGTACTGGTCCATGCCCAGGATCGCCATCCAGTGCGCCGCGTCGGGGGAGAGTCCGTGGTCGCGCTCGAAGGCCCGCACCGTGTCGGCGAAGGGCCCGCCGCCAGGCACGACGACGAGCGGCCGTCTGTGCGCGGCCCGGGCGACGGCAGCCGCAACCCGCTCCAGCCTCCCGGGGAGGGCGGCCAGCCCCCCGCCCACCTTCACGAGTGCGAGCGTACCTTTCGGGCTCATGGAGCTCATTCCGGTTCTGGATCTGCAGCACGGCCGCGCGGTGCACGCGCGCCGGGGGGCCCGGGAACAATATCAGCCCGTCAGCTCGGTGCTGCTGCCGGAGCGGCCGGGTGATGCGCTGGGACTGGCCGGGGCCTACCGCGAGCTGGGAGCGCGGCGCTGCTACATCGCCGATCTCGACGCGATCCAGGGGCGGCCGCCACAGTACGACCTGATCCGCGCGATCGCGGACCCGGGCCAGGGGTTCGGCCCCGACCTCCTGGTCGACGCGGGGCTGGCCGACCCGGCACAGGTTGCGCCGGTCCTCGCCGCCGGGGCCCGCACCCTCGTGGCCGGGCTCGAGACCCTCCCGGATTTCTCCGCGCTGGCGGAGATCGTGGCCGCGGCGGGCGCGCACCCGGTGCTGTTCAGTCTGGACCTCCTGCTCGGGAAGCCGGTCCGCCGGCTCACCGGTCGGATCGCGACGCAGGAGGCGGTGTCCCTCGAGCTCGGCGCGCGGGCGGCGGATGCGGGCGTGCGGGGCCTGCTGGTCCTCGACCTGGCGACGGTGGGGAGCGAGGCGGGCCCCCGCAACGTGGACCTGATCGACGGTCTCAAGCGGATGATCGGCCTGCCGGTCTACACCGGCGGCGGGGTTCGCTCGGCGGAGGACCTGCGGGCACTCGCGGAGGTGGGATGTGATGCGGCGCTGGTGGGGACGGCGCTGCACGCGGGAAGAATACGACGTTCCGAGTTCACTGTTCCGGGTTCCGAGTAGGTGCCCCACGCACTGCGAACTCGGAACCCTGAACTCCCTACTCGACCACCAGCCGGTAGGTCGCCGCCTGCCCGAAGCTCTCCTCCACCTCCATCTCGATCGCCGTCAGGTTGCGGATGCCCTGGGCGAGCAGCTCATCGCGGACCCGGTGCGCGAAGTACTGCGCCAGCATCTCGGCGGTGGTGTTCTCGATCGGCACCATGGCGCAGTCTACCACCGGGAACACGTAGGTGGGTTCGCCGAAGTAGTGCACGTGGCGCGACCGGCCTTCCTCGCGGAAGCTGAGCTTGGGATTCTTGAGCGGCAGCAGGACCTTGTGATCGACTTCGTCGACCAGCTTCCGCACGATCTTCTTGAGCACCGAGAAATCGACCACGAACATGGTCTCGTGGTCCACCGTCCCCTCGACAGTGACCCCGACCCGGTAGTTGTGGCCATGCAGCGTCTCGCACTGGTGCCCACGGAAGGTGATGAAGTGGGCCGAGCTGAAGACCAGGTAGTCCTTGCTGACGCTGACCTTGAAGTCGCTACGCACGCTGGATCCTCATCGCTCCTGCCGCCACCCGTCTTCCAGCAGCGCCACGAACAGCGTGGCCGCCGTGAGATCGGCTGTGGTGCCGGGATTCCGTGAATTGTGTGAGTGACGCAACTCCGCGTCAAACCGCTCGACCTCGGCGCGGCCCGCCGGGCTCCGGACGCCGCCGAGCGCGAGGACGTCCCGGGCGCGGTCGCGGACCGCGTCGGCGGCCTGGGTCCCGAGTTTCCGGGCGATCAATGTATCGGATTTCGCGCCCAGCAGTATGAGGAAGGTCTCCACCACGGCGTCCTCCCAGGGGAGGCCCGCCCCCCGCGCGGTCCGGAGCGCGGGGAGCCCGGTGTCGAAGGTGATCGCGAAGTCGCTCACGTACTCGGCGGCGATGGAATCCCGTGACTCGGCCAGCGCCATGGCCTCGAGGAGCGTGACGGTCGGTCGCTGGGAGAGATCCTGGTCCGGCACCGATCCCATCCCGCCGGCCTGCGCCTCTCGGATGGCGCCGTAGACCTCGACGGCGTCACGCACGGTGGTGGCCTGCAGGATCCGGTGGAGGCGCTCACGGAGGGTGCCGTCTCCACCGGCCAGCGCCGCACGCGCAAGCGGTGCCAGCAGCAGCACCATGCCGAGATTGGTGTTGGCGCCGCTCCAGCGCCGGGTGGCCCGGAGCGCGTCCCGGATCGTCTCGCCCATCGGGCGCTGGCCGGCCTGCGCCAGCACCGGCCCGATCGCGACGGCGCTGGCGAGGAAATCGGCGTAGCCCATGTCGTGAAAGGGCCGGCCCGGCGAGACGTTGCCGGGCTTGGGCGCGCTCGCCTCGAGCAGGCAGGCGAGGGTGGCGTAGGCGGACACGGTGCCGGGCGTCGGGGCGGAGAGCGTCATGACGGGAAGTTCCGCGTTCCGCGTTACTGGCCGAGCAGCTGGTCCACGATCGCGCGTGCGACATCGATGCCCGTCGCCTGCTGCAGCCCTTCCCATCCCGGGATGCCGTTCACCTCGAGCACGTAGACCGTCCCGTCTTCGGCGGGGAGGAGGTCCACCCCGGCATACTCTGCCCCCACCAGTTCCGCGGCGCGCACCGCGAGCTCGGCCCAGGCGGCGGGGAGGTCCACGGGGGACGCCTTGCCGCCGCGGGAGAAGTTGGTTCGCCAGCCCGGCGCGGTGCGTTCCATGGCGCCGAGGACGCGGCCACCCACCACGAAGACCCGGAGGTCGCGCCCGCCGTGGGGGATGAACCGCTGCAGGTAGTACACGCCGCGGACGGTCTCCACGACCCGGAAGACCCGCCAGGCGAGGTCTTCATCGGTGACGCGGCTCATGCCGAGTCCCATCGATCCGAACAGCGGCTTGACCACCACGTCGCCGCCGAGCGCGCGCCAGGCTTCGAAAGCCGCCTCCGGCTGTTCGCAGACGATCGTCTCCGGGGTCGGCAGCCCGCCCCGCGCGAGGATCGCCGAGGTCCACGACTTGTCCACCGTGCGCTCGATGGCGCGGGCGGAGTTCATGACGCGGACGCCGTCCTCCTCCAGCCGGTGCAGGGTGTCGACCCGGTAGATGATCTGCTCCAGAGAACCGCTCGGGATGATACGGGGCAGAATGGCACGGGCCTCGGCGAAATCGCGTCCGCCGTTGGTCACGCCCCGGCCGCCGCCGATCGGACTCACGTTCCCTTCCCACGGCAGCACCACCGCTTCGAGCCCCCGGGCGCGCACGGCACGGGTCAGCTCGTCGATGTGCCAGCCGGTGGTGGAGGAGAGGATGAGGACGTGCATGGGGTGTTCCGGGTTCCGGGTTCCGAGTTCCGAGTGGTGGTTCGCTCCAACCCGGAACTCGGAACTCGGAACGCGGAACGGTCCTACTTGGTCGTGATATGCCCCACCAGCGCCGTCAGCCCGCCGTCGGCGAACTTCGGCAGGTCGTCGCCCACCGCCTTGAAGGCTGCCGTGCCGGTGCCGGTCTTGAGGGCCGCCTCATTCGGGAAGTACAGCTTGGCCTGGCGGTAGAAGGCCGCGGGCGACCCGTCGAGGTTCTTCGTGAACTTCGTCAGCTCGGCCCGGGTGAACGCGATCTCGGCCGCGCCCTGGCTCACGAGCGGCAGGTGGTTGGCCGCGTAGTACGACTCGAAGGCCGACGCGTCCTTGGGCTGGTTGTAGATCACGGTGACGAAGGCGGTGGTGTCCCCCGAGAGCGGCGCGGTGTGATCGCCGGTCTCCTCGCCGATCATCCCGGTCAGGCCCCCGGTGGCGAAGTTGCCGAGATCGTCCCCGATGGCCTTGAAGCCGGGCGTGGCGATGCCCTTCTCGAGGTCCGCCATGTTCTTGAACCAGAGCACCGCCTGCCGGTAGTAGGTCGGCTTCTTGCCGTCGAGCGTGGCGTCAAACTTCGTCAGCTCGGCCGCCACGAATCCCACCTCGGCCTGCTTCTGCCCGACCAGCGGAACATGCTTTTCCCAGTAGTACTTCTCGAAGGCGGCCGCGCTCTTCGGGATGTTGTAGATCACCGTCACGAAGGCCATCGGCTCCGGCTTGGGCGGCGGCGCCGGGGCGGCGGCGGTGGTGTCGGCGGCGGGCTTCTCGGCCGGCTTGGAGCAGGCGGCGAGCGCCAGGATGCCCATCAGGGAAAAGAGGAGAGGGCGACGCATTGCAAGGGACCGTGGTTGGGGTAGAGCGAGCTGGGCCGGAGGCCACCGGCCTCCGGCCTCATTCCGGATACAACGACTTCCTCAGCACATCCACGTTCGTCAGCCCGGCATGATAGGTCTTCCCCGAGGTCACGCTCGTGAGCCACACCTCGGCCGGGCTGAAGAGGAGCGGGTCGATCTTGTAGAAGTCCTTGTCGTACCGCTCGAAGATGTCGTAGAACGGCGTGCCGTAGTCCTTGGAGGCGCTCGCGGGGAGCTGCTTCGCGAGGTCGGCGAGCTCGGTGTCGCTCGCCTTGACCGT
>DASZPT010000110.1:0-6671 GCA_035549935.1 Gemmatimonadales bacterium | reverse complement strand
GCGGTGAAGATCCAGGAGATCTCGCGGCCCTGGCGCAGCAGGTCGCCCTTGAGCTCACCCGAAATGTCGAGCACGCGCGCCCCGCCCTGGTAGTTGCCGAGGTAGAGGGTATCACCGACCACCCAGACGTTGTGCACCCCGCCGTCGGTCGGCTCGTACCAGGCGACTTTCTTCGGGTGCTCGATGTCGGAGACGTCGATGACGTGGAGCTTGCCCCAGGTCAGGTCGTTCCCATCCTTGAGGCCGGTCGAGGCGCGCGAGGCGTAGACCTCGTCACCCACGAAGACGTACTTCCCCGACCGCCAGGCGGTATGGGTGCCACGGTACCCGAGCCCGTAGAGCTGATCGACCCGGGCATATTCCTCGTTCAGGTTGTACTTGAACTGGGAGACCAGCTGCGGGTTGGTCGGACTGCCGCCCTTGATACCGTTGCCGACGTCGAGGATGATGAGCCCGTCGTTCCAGTAGGAGAGATAGGCCAGGCCGTCGAGCACCTGGACGTCGTGGACATAGCGGCCCGCTTCGGTCTGCTCGGTCTGCCAGCGGGCCACTTCCTTCGGCTTGAGCGGATCGCTGATGTCGATCACGCGGAGCGAGCCGGTGGCGTCGTCGGTGAGATAGACGTGGTTCTGGTAGACGTAGCTCGAGTGCACGCCGCCGGTCACCGTCTCGGTGTAGTCCGCGATGATCTTCGGATGGCAGGCGTTGGAGGCGTCGAAAATCTTGAGGCCGTTCTTCCGGTTGCTGGCCCCTTCCCGCGAGAAGACGCCGTACTTGCCGTCTTCGGTAGTCATCACGTCGTTCACCAGCTGGGCATCGACCATCATCGAGTCGGCGATCTTCGGGTTCGACGGGTCCTTGATGTCGATCGCGTACACCCGGTCGGAGATCGTGCTCAGGTAGGCGCACTCTCCACCGGGGTGCACCCAGACCTCGGCGCTCCGGAACTTGACCGGCACGCGGCCCAGCACCTCCATGCCGCGGGTCACCCGCCGCGGCGCGACCGTGACCACCGCCTCCGCCTCGCGGCTGCCGCCTTCGGCGGTGACGGTGTAGCGGCCCGGCTGCTCGGCGACGAACGCCCCCTGCTGGTCGATCGTGGCGATCCCGCCCCCGCCGGTCACGGTCCAGCGGACGGCAAGATCGTTCAGCTTCTTCCCGGTGGCATCGCTCGCGTCGACGCTGAAGCGCACCACGTCCCCGGTCCGGACAGCGCTCGTCGCGGGCTCGACCGTGAACTTCCGGACCGTGCCGGCCAGGACCTGGAACTCGATCGTACTCGACGCCTTGCCGGCGCTCCCCGTCACCTTCGCCCGGCCCGGCGCGACCGCATGGAGCCGGCCATCGGGGGTCACCGCGACGACCCGCGGGTTGCTGGAGCTGAAGGTGAGGAGGTCGTCGCGCCGGTCGTTGTGCCGGCTGTAGGCCGTCCCGGTGAGGGAGAGTCGGGTGCCGGCGAGGAGCCGGGTCGCCACCGGGTCGATCACCACCCGGCTGGCCGCCTCGGGCTTCACCGTCACGGTGGCGCGACCGAACGTCGGGCGTCCTCCCGAGACCGAGGCCACGGCGGTGACCAGGATCTTGCCCTGGTAACCGGCGGTGAGGAGGCCGGTCGAGTCGATCGCCCCCTGGCCGCCGCCGTCGAACCACTGGACCCGGGCGTTGGGGATCGGCTTGCCGGCCTGGTCCAGGACCCGGACCCCGAGCTGCAGGGTCTGGCCGACCTCGACCTCGGCGGCGGGCGGTGAGACTTCGACCTTCGCGATGGGACTGGCGGGCCCCTGTTGCTGGGCCTGGGCCAGGACGAGCAAGAGCGCGTGGAGCATGAGAGGTGTCGGGAGTATGGAGTGGGGCGCGAGATTCGACGGCAATGGAACCGGGAGCGGCAAGCCCCGAGACCGCTCTACGCTAGCTCGACCACGCAGATTCAGGAAGGGCACACCGCCGGCCCCCGCGTCTCCCCCTCGCGTACCGGTCCGGAACGGGCGGCCTTATCTTCCTGCCCATGTCGACACCCCTTCCCGAGCGCGTCACCCTCGGCCTGGTCCAGATGCAGATGTCGGCCGACCCCGCCGACAACCTCGCCCGGGCGATCACGAAGGTCCGTGAGGCCGCGGCCCGCGGGGCCCAGGTGGTCTGCCTCCCGGAGCTCTTCCAGAGCCGCTACTTCTGCCAGACCGAGGACCACGACTTCTTCAAGCTGGCGGAGCCGATGCCGGGCCCCGGCACCGAGTCACTCGGCAAGCTCGCCGGGGAGCTCGGGATCGTGCTCATCGCCTCGATGTTCGAGAAGCGGGCCGAGGGGCTCTACCACAACACCACCGCCGTGCTCGACGCCGACGGCCGCTATCTCGGCAAGTACCGGAAGATGCACATCCCGGACGACCCGAACTACTACGAGAAGTTCTATTTCACCCCCGGCGACCTGGGCTACCGTTCCTGGGACACCAGGTATGCCAAGGCCGGCGTCCTGATCTGCTGGGACCAGTGGTATCCCGAGGCCGCGCGGCTCACCGCGCTCACCGGGGCGCAGATCCTCTTTTATCCCACCGCCATCGGCTGGCTCATTCCCGAGAAGGACGAGTACGGCGCGGCCCAGCAGGCCTCGTGGGAGACGATCCAGCGGAGTCACGCCATCGCCAACGGGGTGTACGTGGCGGCGGTGAACCGGGTCGGCGTCGAGCCGGGTCCCAACCAGGGGATCGAGTTCTGGGGCGGGAGCTTCGTGGCGGCCCCCAACGGCGAGATCCTGGCCAGGGCGGGCACCGGCGAGGAGCTCCTCATCGTTCCGATCGACACGAGGCGGGTCGACTTCGCCCGGACCCACTGGCCCTTCCTCCGCGACCGCCGGGTGGAGTCCTACGGCGACCTCACCCGCCGCTACATCGACTGATCCGCTCTCGATCCGCGTGACCTTCACCCCGAATTCCCCCGCGGCACTCGGCTTCCGCATGCCGGCCGAGTGGGTGCCCCACCGCGGCACCTGGCTCTCGTGGCCCCATCGCGAATCCTCCTGGCCCGGCAAGTTCGGCCCGGTGCCCGGCGTCTTCGTCGAGATCGTCCGCCACCTCGTGCCGCACGAGGAGGTGCACATCAACGTCACCGGCCCGGAGATGGAGACGGTGGTGCGCGAGCTCCTCGCCGCCGGCGGCGTCCCCATGACCGCCGGCGGGAAACCCCGGGTCTTCTGCCACCACAACCCGACCAACGACGCCTGGTGCCGGGATCATGGCCCGATCTTCCTGCAGCGGGAAACCGCGTCGGGGCGGAAGGAACAGGCCATCGTCGACTGGGGATTCAACGCGTGGGGCGGGAAGTACCCGCCCTTCGATCAGGACGACGTCGTCCCCGCCCGGATCGGGAAGAAGTTCGGCATCCGGGTGTTCGACGGCGGCATCGTGATGGAGGGCGGGAGCCTCGACGTGAACGGCCGCGGGACGCTCCTCACCACCGAGAGCTGTCTCCTCAACCCCAACCGCAATCCGGGGCGTTCAAAGGCGGAGATCGAGCAGAAGCTCCACGACTTCCTCGGCGTAACCAACATCCTCTGGCTGGGCGACGGGATCGAGGGGGACGACACCGACGGCCACATCGACGATCTCACCCGCTTCGTCGACGAGACCACGGTGGTCACGGTGGTGGAGGAGGACCCGCGCGACAGCAACTACGCGCCGCTCAAGGAGAACCTCGACCGGCTCCGGACCATGCGGGACCAGGACGGGCGTCCCTTCCGGATCGTGACGCTGCCCATGCCGCCGGCGATGCACTACGAGGACCAGCGGCTCCCGGCGAGCTACGCCAACTTCTACATCGCGAACGGGGTGGTGCTGCTCCCGGCCTACCACCCCGCGACCGACGCCATCGCCCAGAAGGCCCTCCAGCCGCTCTTCCCCGGCCGGCGGGTGCTGCCGGTCGATTCGCGGGACCTGGTCTGGGGGCTCGGCTCCTTCCACTGCGTCACGCAGCAATGGCCGGCGATCTAGGCACGCCCGCGGGGGTGCCGGTGTTCTCGAGCGACTGGGCCCGCGCCTGCGCCGAATGCCTGAACGGGCGCGAGGGGTACCGGGTGGCGGCCGGCAGCTGGGAGGCGGTGATCGTCCTGACGATGACCGACGCGGGCGCGCCGGGAGAGGTGCGCCGCGTGCTGCTCGACCTCGCGGAGGGAATCTGCCGGGAGGCGCGGGCGGCCGCGGCCGAGGATGAAGCCGCCGCGCGCTACATCCTGAGCGGGACCGCCCAGACCTGGCGCGAGATGCTCGGCGGCGCCCTGCCGCCGCTCATGGCGATCATGACCGGTCGCCTCCGGCTCGCCAAGGGCAACCTGATGGAACTCATCCCCTACGTGAACGCCGCGAAGGAACTGGTGTCGGCGGCGGCGCTCGTGCCGGCCACCTTCCCCTGAGTCGCAGCCGCGGGGGGCGGACGGTCAGCGCTTGCGGTCCACCTGCCACTTGCCCGTCACCACCCGACCCGACTCCTCGTGGTAACTCTCATAGCGCCCCTTGAGCTGATTGCCCTTGTGGCGCCCGTAGAAGGTCGACTGCACCCGGCAGCCGCAGGACGGGTCACGAAAGGGGTCGAGCCGGCCGGTGACGGAATCCCCTCGGACCTGGACGAACCGGATGGTCAGCGACTTGGGTGACGGCACGTCGCCCACGTTGGCCTGGGCCCGATCATACACCTCGAGCGGGCGGCCCCAGCCCCGCGGGATCATCAGGACGTCCCCGTGCGCGGTGTCGCTCCCGGCCTCGAGCGAGAAGTCGATCGAGCCGCCCCGGCTGCCGTCGTCGGACTCGTAGTAGCCGGTCCATTCCCCGGCGAGGGCGGCGAGCTCCGCCGCGCCACCGACGACCGGGACCGGCTGCGAGGGAGCCGGGTGACAGGCGAGGAGCGTCGCGGAGAGCAACAACGGGATCCGGCGCATCGGACCTCCTCCATGCGGGGGAATCCCAAGTTAGCGCCGGAACCGATACCCGTGGTGAGCGGTCGGTGAACGGAGAATGAAGAGGCGGAAAACGCGAAGGCCGGGCGGGGAATCCCCGCCCGGCCTTCGAGTGCCCGCCCCGCGCGCCGCTTACTTGTGGAACAGCAGCTCGCGATAGGTCGGCAGCGGCCAGAGATCCGCCGAGACCTGCGTCTCCAGCTGGTCGGCGTAGGTGCGGAGCTGGGCCATCGCCGGCTTCACCTTGTCGCGGATCCAGGTCGCGTGCTTGACCGCGTCGCCGTCGTGGTGGTCGGCCACCTTCTCCAGCGTGGCGATCGCCTCCTGGAAGCGCGAGACCAGGTTCACGAACTCGCCCAGCGCGGTGAAGGTGTCCTTCGCCTTGACGCCCGCGGCCTCGGTCGCGGCGACCGCGCCCGCCACCCGCGCCTGGTGCTGCAGCGCGGCCGGCAGGATCTGGGTCCGGGCGATCGAGACCATGGTCTGGGCCTCGATGTCCAGCTCCTTCACGTACTTCTCGTAGGCGATGTTGATCCGCGAGTCGTACTCCGCCTTGTTGAGCACCGCGTACTTCTTGAAGAGGTCGGAGTTGCGCTTGGTGGTCAGCACCTTGAGCGCATCCACGGTGTCGCGCAGGTGCGGCAGCCCGCGCCGCTCGGCCTCCTCGTGCCACTCGTGGGAGTAGCCGTCCCCGCCGAAGATCACCCGCTTGTGCTCCTTCACCAGCCGCTTGAGGAGCGCCATCACCGTGCTCTGCAGCTTGGACGGGGTCGGCGCCTTCCCGAGGGCCCGCTCCAGCTCGGTCGCCACATGATCCAGCGACTCCGCCACGATGGTGTTGAGCACGGTGTTCGGCCAGGCGATCGTCTGGCTCGACCCCACCGCCCGGAACTCGAACTTGTTCCCGGTGAAGGCGAACGGTGAGGTCCGGTTCCGGTCGCCCGAGTGCCGCGGCAGCGTGGGCAGGGTCCGGGCGCCGAGGTCGATCACGCCGCCCTTGAGGGTGCGCTTGAGCTGGCCCTTCTCGACCTGGTCCAGGATGTCCTGCAGCATGTCGCCGAGGAAGATCGAGATGATCGCCGGCGGGGCCTCGTTGGCGCCCAGCCGGTGGTCATTCGCCGCCGACGCGATCGAGCCGCGCAGCAGCTCGGCATGGATGTCCACCGCCCGGATCACGGCGCAGAGGAACACCAGGAACTGCAGGTTGGTGTGGGTATCGTCCTGGGGATCGAGCAGGTTGTGGCCCGCGTCGGTCGCCATCGACCAGTTGTTGTGCTTGCCCGACCCGTTCACCCCGGCGAAGGGCTTCTCGTGGAGGAGCGCCGCCAGCCCGAACTTGGGCGCGACCTTGCGGAGCGTCTCCATGGTGAGCATCTGGTGGTCGCTGCCGATCTGGCTCATCTCGAAGATCGGAGCGATCTCGTACTGCGAGGGGGCCACCTCGTTGTGCCGGGTCTTCACCGGCACGCCCAGGGCCCAGAGCTCGCGCTCCACCTCGGCCATGCAGGCGAGCACCCGCTCGGGGATCGAGCCGAAGTACTGGTCCTCGAGCTGCTGGCCCTTGGGCGGCTTGGCGCCGAAGAGGGTCCGGTTGGCGAGCACCAGGTCGGGCCGCTGCCAGTAGAGCTTGGCGTCGACCAGGAAGTACTCCTGCTCCGGGCCCACCGTGGTGAAGACCCTGGTGACGCCGGCGTCGGTGCCGAAGATCCGGAGGATCCTGAGCGCCTGC
>DASZPT010000109.1:0-22286 GCA_035549935.1 Gemmatimonadales bacterium | reverse complement strand
CCGCCGGGCGTGATCAACCTGGTGCATGGCCGCGGCGAACTCGCGGGGCAGGCGCTGGTGACGCACCCCGCCGTGCGGGCGCTCTCCTTCACCGGCTCGAGCGAGACGGGATCGCACATCGGCGAGGCCGCGGGCCGGCGGCACAAGCGGCTCTCGCTCGAGATGGGCGGGAAGAACGCGCTCATCGTCCTGGAGGATGCGGACCTCGACCTCGCCCTCGACGGTGTGCTCTGGGGCGCCTTCGGGACGACGGGACAGCGGTGCACGGCCACGAGCCGGCTCCTCCTGCATCGCAAGGTGCACGACCGGTTTCTCGAGCGCCTGGCCGAACGGGCGAGCAGGCTCCGGCTGGGCGATGGCCGCAAGCCGGGCGTGGAGGTCGGGCCGCTGATCCACGAGGCCGCCCGCGAGAAGGTGGAGCGCTACGTTGCGATCGGGCAGGACGCGGGGGCGGTGCTCGTGACCGGCGGCACGCGGCCCTCGGGGAAGGGGCTCGCGCAGGGGTGGTTCTATGCGCCCACGATCTTCGCCGGCGTGAAGGCCGGCGACCGGCTGGAGCAGGAAGAGATCTTCGGACCGGTGCTGAGCGTGATCCGGATCGGGTCGCTCGAGGAGGCCATCCGCGTGAACAACGGGGTGCGGTACGGGCTCTCGAGCGCGCTCTACACCCGGGACGTAAGGGCCGCCTTCCGCGCGCTCGAGGACCTCGACAACGGCATCACGTACATCAACGCTCCGACAATCGGGGCGGAGGCCCATTTGCCCTTCGGGGGGGTCAAGGAGACCGGCAACGGGCACCGCGAGGGCGGGTGGGAGGTCTACGAGTTCTATTCCGAGACGAAAGTGGGGTACGTCGACTACTCCGGCCGGCTGCAGCGGGCTCAGATCGACAACTATGACTGATCGCGTGATCCGCCCCGCCTTGCGTCCCCTTTTTGGCCCGGCTAAGGTTCTCCCAGATGCTCCTTCCTGCCGGCAGTGAGGCAATTCTCTAATGCGTCCCATGCGAGTCGGTACTGGCAAGCGCGGTTCATCGTCCTTCGACGAGGGCTCGCTGGACCAGTATCTGCGTGAGATCAGCCGGTACCCGCTGATCACGCAGGACGAAGAGGTCGAACTGGCCAAGCGCATCCGGGCGAAGGACCCGGAGGCGCTCGACAAGCTGGTGCGCAGCAACCTGCGGTTCGTCGTCTCGGTGGCCAAGAAGTACCAGAACCAGGGGGTCTCGCTCTCGGACCTCATCAACGAGGGTAACCTCGGCCTGATCCGCGCCGCCCACAAGTTCGACGAGACCAAGGGGATCAAGTTCATCTCCTACGCGGTCTGGTGGATTCGTCAGGCGATCCTCCAGGCCCTGGCGGAGCAGAGCCGGATCGTCCGGGTGCCACTCAACCGGGCCGGAACGCTCCACCGCATCGGCAAGCGGTCGTCGATGCTGCTCCAGGAGCTCGGCCGCGAGCCGACGCCCGCGGAAATCGCCGAAGGGATGGACATCTCGATGGAGGAGGTCCAGAAGACCCTCTCCATCAGCCAGAACCACCTCTCCCTCGACGCCCCGCTCACGCCCGGCGAGGACAACAAGCTCCTCGACTATCTCCCCGACACCCAGAACGCCGGCCCCGACAGCGACACCTTCGAGAAGGCCCTCACCGAGTCCATCGAGGAGGTGCTCTCCACGCTCAAGGAGCGGGAGGCCAAGATCCTGCGCCTCTACTTCGGGCTGGATGGTCCGGAGCCGATGACCCTGGAGGAGATCGGGAGCCAGCTCGGCATCACCCGCGAGCGCGTCCGGCAGATCAAGGAAAAGGCCCTGACGCGGCTCCGTCACGTGAGCCGGGCCAGGGCCCTGGAGAGCTTCCTCTCGTAGGTCGTTCTAGCCGTTTCCCCGCAGGATCCGCCCCACCTGCCCAAACTCGATCAGGAACGCGTCATGCCCGTAGGGCGTGACGATCTCCTCGTAGCGTGACTTGGCGCCGCCGCGGGCGTAGGCCTCCACCCAGCGGCGCACCTCCCAGGGATAGTAGAGGATGTCGGTGTCGATCCCGACGCCGATCACCTCGCCCACCGAGCGCGCGGTGTGGCGGCCGGCGGCCTCCGCGGGGCCCACGTCGTGCGCGTCCATCGACCCCATGAGGCTCACGTAGCTCCGGGCATCGAAGCGCTCGACCAGCTTCTCGCCGTGCCGGCGGAGGTAATGGTCGACGTCGAACCGGCCCGGGCTGCGGGTCTCCTGCCGGCCGAACCGCTGGTCGAACTCCACCACCGAGCGGTAGGTGATCATGGCGATGGCGCGCGCCGCCGCGAGGCCCGCCGAGGGAGGCTGGCCGGGGCGATAGCGGCCGCCGGCCCAGGCCGGGTCGGCCTCGATGGCCATCCGCTGCGCCGTGTTCCAGGCGATGGCCTGCGCGCTGGTCCGGTCGGGCGCGGCGAAGATCACCAGCCGGTCGACGGGGACCGGGGTGAGAAGCCCCCACTGGAGCGCGACCATGCCCCCGAGGGAACCGCCGGTGGCGAGGGAGAGCCGTTCGATGCCGAGATGACCGATCAGCGGCAGGTGGGCGCGCGCCAGGTCGGCGGTCGTGAGGGCAGGGAAGCTCCCGTCGGTGACCTCCGCCGGCCCGGAGGAGCCGTAGCAGCTGCCGAGCAGGTTGGCGGAGAGAATCGGGCCGGTGGCGGGGTCGAGCGGCAGGCCCGGGCCGATCACCGGACCCCACCAGTCCTGCACGCGGGAGCTCCCCGTCAGCGCGTGGAAGACGAGACGCCAGCCGGTGCGGCGGCCGACCTCGGGGTCGCCCAGCACCTGGTAGCGGAGCCGGGCGTCCCGGATGAGGCCCCCGCGCTCGGTGCGGAAGTCTCCCAGGGCGAGGTCGCCGGTGTGGCCCTCGAGGGTGGGGGGGATGATGGTCGCCACCGTCACGAGGCCCTGCGCGCCTGCCCTGGGGAGCGGCGGCCGACGAAGGCGGTGTGGAGCGTCCGGAGCGCGGGCACGACCTGGTCCGGTGGTACCACGAACCGGAGCCCGTTGGCGGCCGGCTGAATTTCCGTGACCGTCAGGGATGCGCCCAGCAGCGCGCCACGCAACGACTCGGCCTCGTGCAGCAGATCGCCCGGCTGACCGGCCAGGGCGGTGACGTGCCCGTGGGTCTCGTCCACCCGGGAGGCGACCGCGCGGAGACCGGCAGCCACCGCCTCCCGGTGGACGATGGAGTCCGGCGCGGCGGCATCGAGCGAACAGAACTCGAGACGGATCCCGTGGCGTTCCGCGAGCTCCGCCGCCTCTGCCTGCACCACCCGGGAACCAGCGGCAGCAAGGGCGGAGAGAAAGGCGTGTGGCGCCTCTGGAATCTTCGCCGCCTCGGGAACCAGCCTGGGGTCCGCGGTGCGGAGACCGTGGGCCTCCTTCACGAACACCGTCCGGGTCCCGTCGAGCGCCAGGGTCAGGGCGACGGCGGAGGTATCGGTGCCTCCGCGGCCCAGCGTCGCGACGCGGCCCTGCTGCCACCCCTGGAAGCCGGTGACCACCGGCACCGCGCCCCGGTCGAGCAGCTGGCGCAGGCGGCGTGGCACGACGCGCCTGATCCGGGCATCGCCGAACTGCCCGTGACTCAGGACACCCGCCTCCCGGGCATCGAGGGAGATGGCTTCCACGCCCAGCTCATTGAGCGCGAGCGCGAGCAGCGCCGCCGAGACCACCTCTCCGGTGGCCACGGCCCGGTCCCGCTCGGCCCGGATACATCGCGCGATGCGGGGCGGTTGCTCCCGGCGATCCCCGACGGTGGTTCCCTCGGAGACTTCCCGGGCGAGGGCGAGCAGGTGATCGGTGACGCCCCGACGGGCACTCGCCACGGCCACGACCGGTCCCGCCGCGGCCGCCTGGGCGATCCGGGCGGCCTGCGCCACGATGCGCTGGGGAGAGGCGAGGGCGTCTCCCCCCAGCTTGATCACCACCGGGGCGGCTGGTCGATCGGTCATCGGGTTGCTCCGACGGCTGCCGGAGTCGAGGCAGCGGCCGCGGTCCCGTCGCCGAGCGCCTGGTCGAGGTCGGTGATGAGGTCGCGCACATCCTCGAGGCCGGCGGAGATCCGGATCAGCTCCGGGACCACGCCCGTCGCGCGCTGCTGCTCGGCGCTGAGCTGCTCGTGCGTGGTGGACGCGGGGTGAATGATCAGGGACTTCGCGTCCCCCACGTTGGCCAGGAGGGAGTAGAGCTTCACCCGGTCGATCACCGCGCGCGCGGCCGCATGCCCGCCCTTCACGCCGAAGGTGAGCACCCCGCCGAAGCCGCCCTCCAGGTACCGGAGCGCGTTCTTGTGCTCGGCGTGCGACTCGAGGCCCGGGTAGGAGACCCACTCCACCCGCTTGTCCTGCTGCAGCCAGCGGGCGAGGGCCAGGGCGTTCTCCGAATGCCGCTTGATGCGGAGCGGCAGGGTCTCGAGTCCCTGGAGGAACAGGAAGGCGTTGAAGGGCGACAGCGCCGGGCCCAGGTCCCGGAGCAGCTGCACCCGGAGCTTGAGGATGAACGCGAGGTTCCCGAACGCTTCGGTGTAGACCAGGCCGTGGTAGGAGGGATCCGGACTGGAGAACTCCGGGAAACGCGCCCTGGCCTTCGGGCTCGTCCAGTCGAACTTCCCGGCGTCGACCACGACCCCGCCGATCGCCGTGCCGTGCCCGCCGATCCACTTGGTCGCCGAATGGATGATGATGTCGGCGCCATGCTTGATGGGGCGGGCCAGGGTGGCGGCGCCGAAGGTGTTGTCGACCACGAGCGGGATCCCCGCCTCATGGGCGATGTCGGCGAGGGCGGCGAAGTCCGGCACGTCGAGTCGCGGGTTCCCGATCGTCTCGACGTAGAGCGCCCGGGTGCCCGCATCGATCGCCGCGCGGACCGAGGCCAGGTTGTGGATGTCGACGAACTTCGTGGTGATGCCCCACTTGGGCAGGGTGTAGGCAAAGAGGTTATAGGTCCCGCCATAGAGCGTCTGGGAGGAGACGATGTTGTCGCCCGCCCGGGCGAGGTTCAGGATCGTGAGCGTCTCCGCCGCCTGGCCGCTGGCGAGGCCGAGGGCGGCCACACCACCTTCGAGTTCGGCCACGCGCTTCTCGAACACATCGGTGGTCGGGTTCATGATCCGGGTGTAGATGTTCCCGAACTCCTTGAGCCCGAAGAGGTTCGCGGCGTGGTCGGCGCTGTTGAAGACGTAGCTCGTGGTGGCGTAGATCGGTACCGCGCGAGCGTTGGTGGCCGGATCGACCACCTGACCAGCGTGGACGGCGAGCGTGTCCGGATGGTACGTCATGGTGTGGCTCCTCGGGGTCAACGGTTTGGGGCCTGGTGATGGAGGCGCAAAAAAGGCCCGGTTCACGTCGGGTGAACCGGGCCGGGCATTGGTCCTACGGTCTGTGGCGGTTACATCGATGGCGCCTGACCGGGACGTGCGCTGGCACAGTCCACCCCGCGGGGGGTGCACTTGCGCAGACAGCGACACATCAACGGGCAGCGCTTCATGAGTCGAAACGATCCCTCGGGTCGCGCGGCGGTGTGCAAACAAAAACCCCCGCGGCCACGAGCGCGGGGGTAATCCCTCGGCTCTTTAGCTCTTTGGTTCGGGGCATTCGCCCCAGGCGGTAGCAAGTGGCCCTAAATCCGTCCGCCGGAAAGCAACCTACGGTAGTGTCCCACGACCGTCAAGAGGGTATCGACCCTCTAGAACTCGCCCAGGTCCAGGTCCTCCAACGAGTCGATCGATTCCGTCTCCGTGACCGGGTACATCGCCACACTGATGTAGCGCGAGGGATGACTCCGGATCCACGCCCGGAAGGTGAGTTGCTGCTGGAGGGCGGCCTCCACCTCGGCCAGCTCGCGGGTGCTATACCCCGCGGGAAGATCCCGCTTGTGACGCTGGATCTCGCGGATGCTGGCGGAGAGGAGCGACATCAGGAGGTCCCGGTTGATGCAGAGCTCCACCGGCATCAGCATGTTGATCCCGCGGGGCATGGCATACATCCCGTCCGGGGTATCGCTCGGGGAAGCCGACTCGGGGTTCACCCCCTCCGCCGAGGTGGGGAGTTCGGGCTGCCAGTCGTTGAGCAGGTGGCGAATGCGGTTCTGCACGGGACCTCTCCGGGTAATCCTCCCCTTAGGTTCTCGGACGTCACCGATGAAAACTTGAGGTCCCGGGGATACATTAGAAACGCAAGTCGCGCAGGCGTTTACATCACCTCGACTGGATGCCCATGGCCAGTAATCCCTCGTTCGACATCTCCACCGGGGCTGACCTTCAGGAAGTCGACAACGGCGTGAATCAGGCCCTGAAGGAGATCGCCCAGCGGTACGACTTCAAGGACACCCACTGCACGATCGAATTCGACCGGGCCAAGGCCGAGATCCGACTGAGCGCCGACGACGAATTCCGGATGGACCAGCTGCTGGAGGTGCTGCGCACCCGGCTGGTCAAGCGCAACGTTCCGGTGAAGAACCTCAACATCGGGGACCTGATCCCGGGGGCCGGCACCTCGGTGCGCCGGACGGTGGGCCTGACTCAGGGGATCCCGCAGGACGCCGCCAAGAAGATGATCAAGGCGATCAAGGACCAGGGCTTCAAGAAGGTCCAGGCCTCCATCCAGGGGGACGAGGTCCGGGTGAGCGCCCCCTCGCGCGACGAGCTGCAGGCCGTGATCGCCTTCCTCCGGGGCCAGGATTTCGGCATCGAGCTCAAGTTCGGCAACTATCGTGGCTGAGCCGGCCCGGTCCGGGTTCGGCCGGATGCGGCCGTACGTTCGCGTTGTCGTTGCCCTGAGCCTCGTGACCTGTACGCCGCCGGAGACCCCCACCGTGGGCCCGGTGCCGCTCCCCGAACCGGGGTCGGCACGCGGGGGGCCGGAGATCCGGATCGGGCTCGCGGTCGGCGCGGGCCGGGTGGAGATCGCGGGGGACAGCGGCCTGCAGATCGTCGACGCGGACAGCACCCCGGCGGGCGACGTCTCGCCCGGGACCGTATGGACCCTCCGGCCGGCCGGCGCCGGCCTCACCGCGACATCTCCCTCGGGGTGGCGCCTCGGCGATCAGGTCGCCCTCTCCTTCCTGCCGCGGTCACCGGCGGGGCTGGTCCTGGTGAACGGCCGCCCCTATCGCGGCCGGGTAGCGGTGGTGCGGGATCGTTCCGGGCTCACGGTAGTCAACGTTCTCGACCTCGAGTCCTACCTGCTGGGCGTGGTCGCGGCAGAGATGGGACGGCGCGACCCCTCCGAGGTCGAGGCCCTCGCGGCCCAGGCGGTGATTTCGCGGACCTTCGCCATCCGGAACCTGGGGAAGCGGGCGACGGAGGGGTTCGACCTCTACGGCACGGTGGTCGACCAGGTCTACGGCGGAGTGACCGTCGAGAATGACCTCACCACGGGTGCTGTCCAGCGGACCGCCGGCCAGATCCTGACGTGGCAGGGGGCTCCGATCGACGCCTTCTTCTTCTCGACCTGCGGCGGCCGGACCGCCGACGGGACCGAGGTCTTCGCGGCCGCCGAGCGTCCCTACCTCAAGTCGATCCGCGACGTGGACGGGGCGGGGCAGCCCTGGTGCCGGATCTCGCCCCGGTACCAATGGCGCGAGGAGTGGACCGCGGATCAACTCAAGACCACGCTCCGCCGGTCGCTCCCGGGCGCCACCGGGGTGTCGGCGGAGGAGGCCGGGACCGTCTCTGGCGTGTCAGTGACGGGCCGGACCGGGTCCGACCGCGTCGCGAGCGTCACCATCCAGCTCCGCCATGGGCCCGTCGAGGTTCGCGGCCCCGCGGTCCGTCAGGTGCTGAATCCCGTGGGCGAGTCGATGCTGCGGAGCGCGGTCTTCCGCCTGACGGAGTACCGCGAGGGGAGTCGGCTCCTCCGCCTGGTGGCCGAGGGCTCGGGGGCGGGACACGGGGTCGGGTTCTGTCAGTGGGGAGCGGTGGGCCGGGCCCGCGGCGGGCAGGATGCATACACCATCCTTTCCGCCTACTTTCCCGGCACGAGCATCAGCCGGGCCTACTAGACACCAGGGCAGGGGGAGCCATGTCCGACCCGATCCGCGTCGGGATCATCGGAGCCGGTGCCATCACGCAGGTCGCCCACCTTCCGGTGCTCCGGAAGCTCAAGGGGGTGCAGGTGGTCGGGATCTGCGATGCCGACCTCCCCAAGGCCCGGGCCCTGGCCGAGCGCTTCCAGGTGCGGGACGCGTTCGCCGATATCGAGGAACTGCTCGAGTTCGAGCAGCTCGACGCCGTCGCGATCTGTACCCCGAACCATCTCCATGAGCCGCACGTGGTGGCCGCGCTGTCCGCCGGCGTGAACGTCCTGGTCGAACGGCCGCTCGCGCTCAACCTGGCCGGGGCCCAGCGCCTGCTCCGGCAGGCGGAGAAGAAGGGGAAGCTCCTCCTTGTCGGGATGAACCATCGCTATCGCCCCGACGTGCAGCTGGTCCGGAGCTTCATCCAGAGCGGGGAACTGGGGCGGCTCGAGAGCATCCGCGGGAGCTGGCATGTCTTCCGTCCGACCCGCGCCCAGCTCGGCTGGCGGCAGCGGAGGGACGAGTCGGGCGGCGGCGCGATGCTCGACCTGGGGCACGCGATCCTGGACCTGGGGCTCTGGTTCGCCGGCAATCCCAAGCCGGTCCGCGTGAGCGCCTGCCTGAGCGGAGGCGACTCCGCCCGCGGGGTCGAGACGTCCGGGAGCGCCTTCGTGGTTTGTGAGGGCGGCCTCTCGATCTTCCTGGACGTGACCTGGCATCACGTGGGCGAAGGGGAGCGGTTCGGCCTCGGCCTCCGGGCCTCGAAGGGCACCGCCGGGATCAACCCGCTCCACGTGTGGAAGGAGCTGCACGGCGTGCCCACCGACGTGGCGCCGACCGGCGCCATCGGCCGGGAGAACGCGTTCACCGCTTCGTATCGCGCCGAATGGGCCCATTTCGTGGCCATTCTCAAGGGCGACGCCAAGCCCTTCGACAACGCCGAGCAGCTGATGCTCCACCGGGTCATCGACGCCATCTACAAATCCGCGGCGGAAGGCAAGGACGTGGACCTGTGAGGCCCGGAGGCGGGCGGGTAGGCGGGAAGGTGGGTAGACGGGTCGTGGTGACGTGGCTTCTGGCCACCGCGCTCTTGCTGGCGTCTCCCCTCGCTGCGCAGTCGACTCCCGAGCGTGGCCCTGCAGCACTACCCGCTCACCCGCCTACCCGCCTACCCGCCGGTTCCGAGCTCACCATTTACCTGATGACGATGGGCGTGGGCGCCGAGGTGTGGGAGCGCTTCGGCCACAACGCCATCGTGGTCGAGGACCGGAGCCGCGGGACATCCATCGCGTACAACTACGGGATGTTCAGCTTCCGGCAGGAGAACTTCGTCCTGCGGTTCATCCAGGGGCGAATGGACTACTGGATGGCGGGGTACCCCGCCGAGGACGAGGTCCCGCGCTACCGGGAGATGCGTCGGTCGGTCTGGCGACAGGAGCTGAACCTCGCGCCGGCCGACCGGATCGCTCTCCGTGACTTTCTCGAGTGGAATGCCCGCCCGGAAAACCGCTTCTACCACTACGACTACTACCTCGACAACTGCTCCACCCGGGTGCGGGATGCGCTCGACCGGGTGCTGCATGGCGCGCTCGAGGCCCAGTTCCAGGGGCCGGCCAGCGGCAACTTCCGGTTCCACACCCAGCGGCTGGTCGCGGCGAATCCGTTCCTCTATGTCGGGCTGGCGCTGATCGAGGGCCAGCCGGTCGACCGGCCGAACACCCGGTGGGAGGAGATGTTCCTCCCGCTCAAGGTGCGGGACTACCTCCGCACCGCGACCATCACCGACTCGACCGGGGCGAAGGTCCCCCTCGTCACCCGGGAGGACACGCTCTACGAGAGCACCGCCTTCCCGGTCCCGGACGCGCCACCCAACTGGCTGCTGCCGCTCTTCCTGATCGGGTCCGCGATCGGCGGGCTCTTCTGGTGGGGCGGGTCCCGGGGAAGGACCTCGGCGCCGGCACGCTACACGCTGCTCGTGGGTGGCAGCTTCTACGCGCTCCTGACCGGCGTGGCGGCCGCGATCATGGCGGGGCTCTGGGCCTTCACCGACCATGCCGTGGCAGGCCGGAACGAGAACGTGCTGCAGTGTTCGCTGGTGGCCCTGCTGCTGACCGTGGCGCTGCCGTTCGCGATCGGGGATCGCCCGTGGGCCCTTCGCTGGGCACGCGGCCTGGCGCTGCTGATCGGGGGACTGTCGCTTGCGGGGGTGGTCTTCAAGGTCCTGCCGCTGTTTTCCCAGGCCAACTGGCCGGTCCTGGCGCTGTTCGTGCCGGCGAACGTCGGGTTGGCGGCGGGGGTGGTGGCCTGGGTTGGAAGGGAGAAGTGAGAAGGGAGTCTGCTCGACTTCTCCCCTCTCCCTTCTCTCTCTACGGCCTGTTCACCGCCACGCTGGCCCGCGGCTTCTCCCGCTGCTCCTCCCACACCCGGGCCTCGATAAACACGCGGAAGAGATCGCTGTCGAGCTGACCCCGTTCCACCTCGTCCACCATGATCTCCAGCGCCCGTTCGGCCGGGAGCGCCCGCTTGTAGGGCCGGTCCTGTGCGGTCAGCGCATCGTAGATGTCGGAGATCGTCATGATCCGGGTCTGCAGCGGGATGTCCTCCCCCCGCACCCGCCGGGGATACCCGGTCCCGTCGAGCTTCTCGTGGTGCCCCAGGGCGATCTCCGGGATCCGGGCCAGGCCGCGGGTCCAGGGGATCCGCTCGAGGAAGGCGAAGGTGTGATTGACGTGACTCTCGATCTCGAGCCGCTCCCGCTCATCGAGGCTCCCCTTCCGGATCGAGAGGTGCATCCGCTCCTTCGCGGTGAGATAGGGCTGCGGGGTGCCGTCGATATCGGTGTACTGCCGGTTGGCGAACTCGCCCAGCTGGGCAAAGTCTCCCTCCGCCAGCACCGTCGGCTCGTTTGACGCGAGCACGACCTTGAGGAAGCGGTCGGCCGTGTCGATCGACTCCCGCTGACGGGCCACCAACTCCGCCAGGAACGCCTCGTAGCCGTCCCTCCCGTGGGCCAGCAGATACTCGGCCCGGGCGCGCTCGTATTCCCATTCGGCGCTCCGCCGGATGAACGCGTGCCGCTGGCGGATGAGCGCCAGTTCCCCCTCGTAGAGCTTCTTCGCCTTGACCAGCACCTGTTCCCGGACGCCGACCTTCCCGAAGTCGTGCAGCAGGCCGGCGTAGCGAAGCTCGCGAATCTGTTCGCGACTGAAGCTGATGAGCCGGAACGGACCGTCCTGCACCCGGTCGAGCGCCTCGGCGAGGGCCACGGTGCGGAGCGCCACCCGCTCGGAGTGCCCCGAGGTGGTCGGGTCGCGCTGTTCGATGGCGTGGACCGCCGCCCGGACGAATCCCTCGAAGAGCCGCTCGATCGCCTCGTAGAGCTGGCTGTTCTCGATCGAGACCGCCGCCTGCGACGCGAGCGCGCTCACGATCTTCACCGTGTGCGGGCTGAACGGGATGATCTGCTGCTCGGCATCCCGTTCACCGAGCCGGGCGCCCGGGTCGCGCTTGCGGTTGATGAGCTGCAGGACCCCGATCACCTCGCCCTGGTGATTCTGCATCGGGATCACCAGCATGCTCTTGGTGCGATAGCCGTACCGCTCGTCGAAGGAGCGGTTGAACGAGTACTGCACCTCGGGAGGCAGCGTGTACACGTCCTCGATCACCAGGGGCGACCCCTCGGTCGCGACGTAGCCCGCGAGCGAGGCATGATCGATGGGGATGGTGAACTCGACGAAGGGGATGTCCGGCCGGCTGAAATTCTGGCTCAACTTGACGCAGAGCCGGCGATCGCCCCCCGGACCCGTCTCGGCGATGTAGAGACTCCCCGCATCCGACTGGCTGACCCGCCGCGCCTGGGTGAGGATCAGGTCCAGCAGGGTCTCGAGATTCTTCTCGGTGGTGAGCTGCGCCCCGATCTCGGCGAGCTCGGTGAGCTCGCTGAGGCGGGCGGCGCTCTCCTCCCGCGTGTGCCGGTGCTCGCGCGCCGAGGCCGAGACCTGGAAGGCGGCGCGGAGCGTCACGAGGAACTGGCGGGGGCCGGCAGCGGCGGGGAGGAAGCCGCTCAGGAGCTCGGCCGGAAGGTCGGGCGGGACGTCGACCTCGCCCGGCAGGCCGAGCGCCAGGAGGGCGACCCCGGCGTCGCGGAGCCGGGTGAGTGCCTCACGGCCATGCGACGCGCGCGCGCGGCCGTCGAGGAGATATGCCGTCGGCCGGTCGTCGGGGCGGATCCGGTCAGGCCCCCCCACCGCTTCGAGATGCACCCCCTCGGAGGCGAGGGCATCGGCCGCGGGCCCGGGGGACCACCCCGGCGGATGATACAGCAGGTACTTCACGGGACCGGCTGCTCCAGGACCGAATCGCGGGAGATCTGATGTACGCCGGTCAGCAGGCGGTGCGGCCGGCGGCTCACCTGGTCGATGAAGTACTCGAACTTGGCGCTCACCACCCGCATCGTCCTGAGCGTCTGTCGGACATCGGGGCCGACGTCGCCCGTGAGGTCGTTGATGTTGCGGGTGAGGGTATCGGCGTGATTGATGAGCTGCCGGGTATCGGCCAGCAGCACCGTCAGCGAGTCGTGGATGCCGGTGAAGTTGCTGTCGGCGTTCGCGAGCGTCGTGGTCGCGCGGGCCAGCAAGGGTTCCAGCCGCGCGAGCACCACCTGGGCGCTCGCGAGGGTCTGGCGCAGCTCGGGCGCGGTCTGGTTGACCGCATGCTCCGTGGCCTCGGCGGTGCGGTTGAGGCTGCCGAGCAGGGTCCGGGTGTCCTTGAGGATGCCGGAGACCTGGGTGCGGAGCGTATCCGCGACTTCCTTGACCACGTCGGTCCACCCCTGTGTCAGCGTGCCCCTGATCGTGTCGCCGGGCTGGAGGGCCGCCCGGATCTGGTTGGGGGGGACGATGAGCGAGATCGACGCGGCCCCGATGAGCCCGGTGGAGGTGATCTCCGCCCGGGTGCCTAGCGGCAACCGGATCGGGAGCCCGTTGGCGTAGCGCTCGCGCAGGCGGAGACCGACGACGAACTCGGGTGGGCCCATCCGCTCGCCCGAGTCGGGGAGCGGGGAAATGTCCTTCACCTCGCCGATCGCGAGGCCCTGGAGGAGGACCGGCGTCTCCGGCTTGATGTCCGCCACGGTGGGCGTGACCATGTTGATCACCACCCGCCGCTCGGTCCATCCGCGGGTGACCACCAGCGCCACGATCAGGACGATCAGCGCGCCGAGGACCAGCGCGCCCACCAGGGCATCGGCGGTACGGGGGCGAAGGCTCATGCCGGCACCTCGACCCGGCCGCGGCGCACCCGGATCAGGCGGTCGACTCGGTGGCGTAGGAGGGCAGGAAGGTCCTGGCCGGTGATGAACACGGTTCGCCGTCCTCCTTCGGGAACCTCGCCGCCCCGGGCGAACTCGAGCATCTCGGCCGCGGCCTTCTCCGTCAGGCCGTCGAACGGTTCCTCGAGGATCACGAGATCGGGATCGAAGGCCAGGGCCCGTCCCAGGGCCGCGCGGCGCCGCTCCTCGGCGTTGGCCTGGGCCGGGCGCCGGTCGGCAACGCGGGTCAGCCGGAGCTGGGCCACGATCACGTCCACGCGTCCCTCGATTTCCCTGGGGCGGAAGTTGCTTCCGAAGCGGAGCGGGAGCCGGATGTTGTCGCGCAGGGAGAGATTCTGCATCAGGCCGTCGCCCGCGGGAAGGTACCCGACCTTCCGGCGGAAGGCGAGTTGCTCCAGCCGGTTGAGCGCGGCGAGGTCGGTGCCGAGGACCAGCACGCGGCCCTCCGGCACGCGGTCGAGTCCCAGGGCCAGACCCCCGAGCAGGTCCACCCCGCTGGTCTCGTCACCCGTCGCGGCGACGGTCTGGTGCGGCAGGACGGTGAGGGAGAAGTGCCCCTCGGTGTCCACCGGGAAATGGGCCGGCCCGCCGATCGTGGACCGCCGGATCCGGCTGAGCGGGACGTTCTCGAAGACCAGCGGGGCCGTCACCGGAGCACCCCCACGATCACCGCGGCAATCACGAAGATCACGGCGATCGAGCCCACCGTGCCGCGGATCACGGCCTGCGGGATCTCGGTCGGGCCGTGCCGCACCGAGAGCCCCTGGTAGCTCGGGATGATGCCGACGACGAGGCCGAAGAGGACCCCTTTCACCACGGTGAGGACCACGTCCTGGGTGGTGAGGTTGGCCAGCACGATGCCCAGGTAGCGGGGTCCGCTCATCCCGCCATAGGCCACCGCGGCCAGGAAGCCGCCGGTGATCGCGATGACGTCGAAGAGCACCATCAGGGTGCAGACCGACACCACCGAGCCGAAGAGGCGGGGGAGGACCAGGTAGTGGTAGGGGTCGATGCCCAGCCCCTCGAGGGCGCGAACCTCGCCCATCACCATATTGGTCGCGAGCTCCGCGGTGATGGCGGTGCCGCTCCGGCTCACCACGGCGAGGGCGGTGAGGAGCGGCCCCAGCTCCCGCACGATCACCACCACCATCAGCTGGCCAATGAATTCCGAGGCGCCGACCCGTGAGAGCTGGGTGAGGGTGGCGGAGATGGTGAGATAGCTCAGGACCCCGGACAGCAGCGCGATGAGGCCCACCGCCTGGAGCGCGGTGAAGCGAAGCTGGTTGAGCAGCACCCGCGCGGCGACGCGCCGGCCGGCGCCGGGCAGGGTGCGGAGGGACGCCACCGCCTCAAATGCGAAACGCGCCAGCGCGCCCACCAGGGCGAGCCAGCGCGCCGTGCCTCGTCCGATCGCGGTGAGGAGCCCGAGCACGGGCTCAGGTCTGGCTGATCTTCTTCAGCCCTTCCTCGGCCGCGGTGTACCCGGGGAAGGCGTCGAGTGCCTTCTTGAAGTAATCCACCGCCTTGGCCTTGTCGCCCTGGTCCTGGTAGAGCAGGGCCTTGCTGTAGTAGGAGAGGGCCTCGGTCGGGACGTTCTTCGCCTTGACCGCGCGGGCCTGCTCCTCGGTGAGGGGCGGCAGCTTGGTCTCCTTCATCAGGTTCTCGGCCACCGACTGGAGCAGCGGGGAGATGTCCTCGCGCTTCTCGAGCTTGGGGTCGCCGCGCACCACCTTGAGGATCTCGCTGGTCTCGACCGAGACGAGGCGGGCGTCCACCCGGAACTTGCCGTAGAAATCGGTGAAGCTGCCGAGCACCATGTACTTCGCGCCGACGAGCTTGCCGACCTTGGCGGCGGTGGCGGCATCGACCGCCCCGTCCTTGGCGAGTTTCTGCTCGTCCAGGATCTTCTGGATCGCCTCGCGGTCCACGAGGCGGGCGGCGGGATTCTGGCTCAGCTCGTAGATGAGCATGCCGGCCAGCCCCTTCTCGAGGGCCTGGAAGTCTTCCTTGTCCTTCCCGTAGCTGCCGCCGTTGGTGAACGGCATGACGGCAATCCCCGGCCGCGTGTCCTGCGCGTGGAGCGCGGGAGACAGCGCCGCGAAGGCAACCACAGTCAGGGCGCACAACACGCTACGGCGTCGCATAGTCCACCTCATCAAAGAGTCAGCGCCATGCCTTCCATCGCGGCGTCTACCGCGAGTCCGGGCGCGCGCCCGGCGGCGTTGCGTCGGGCGTCCGCCAGGAGCGCGTCGATCGCCGCGTCGTCGTGTTCCGGCTCGTGGTGAAACAGCACCAGCCGCCGGCATCCCGCATCCCGGGCGAGGGTGATCGCCTGGTCCGGGGTGGAATGGCCCCACCCGGCCCGGCTTTCGAGCATCGCCTCCGAGTACATCCCATCGTGTATTAACGTGTCGACCCCACCCAGGAATCTCACCAGCTGATTCCGCCAGTCGGGGGGGACCTCGTAGCTCCCCCCGGGGCCGAGCTCGTTGTCGGTGACGTAGGCGATGGAGCGTCCCCCCGTCACCGGGACCAGCTTGTATCCCAGCGTGGTGCCGGGATGCCGGAGGCGGAAGGCCTCCACCCGGAACCCGTCGATCTCGAACGACCCGGAGCCGACCTCGGTGATCGTGAGGTCCGCCGCCAGCGCCTTGAGCGGCACCGGGAAGACCACCGGGTCCATCTGCCGGTCGAGAATCCGCTCGAGCGACACGCCCCCCTGCGGCGCGCCATAGATCCGGACCGCGTTCCCCCGCGTGTTGAGCGGCTGGAAGAACGGGAGCCCCTGGATATGGTCCCAGTGGGTGTGCGAGAGCAGGATATCGAGCTGCATCGGGGCATCGGCGGCTTTCGCGAGCGCGCGGCCCAGCGGGCGGATCCCGCTGCCGGCGTCGAGAATCACCAGCTGCCCCGGCTGTCCCGAGACCGCCACACACGAGGTGTTACCGCCATAGCGCGCGGTATGCGCCCCTGGTGTCGGAATCGATCCTCTCGTGCCCCAGAACGTGACCGTGTACCCCAACGGCTCCTCGGTTGTGCTGAGTCTACCAGAGTGCAAGGACCCTGCCATGGAGCACGCCGTCAGGCGTCACGGCAGGGGTGTGGGCACGATCACGAACGGCCGGCGGCGCGCTCCAGAAGCGGGCGGTTGGCGATGGAAATTTCCCGGCGGGTGACCTTGATCAGGCCGCGCTCGACGAAGTCTCGCATCGTGCGGGAGACCGTCTCGCGGCTCGAGCCGATCATCTGGGCGATGACGTGGTGCGTGATCTTCTTGGTGATCTCCTGGCCGCCCTCTTCGTCGGCCAGGCGGAGGAGCAGGTCGGCCACCCGGCCGTTCACGTCGAGGAGGACGAGGCTGCCGATCTTCTCGTCGGCACGGCGGAGACGGCGGGAGAGTTCGCGGAGCAGCGCGATCGCGACTTCGGGGGAGCTGCGGAGCCGGGCCTGGAAGTCCTCGCGCCGGAGCACCAGCACCGAGGCGTCGGTCATCGCGATGACGGTGGCGGAGCGCGGCTGATCATCGATCAGGCTCATCTCGCCGAAGAAACTCCCCTCGGCGAGGACCGAGAGGATCACTTCGCGGCCATCCTCCCCGATGAGGACCACCTTGACCTGGCCGGAGGCCACCAGGTAGAGCGCGTCACCCGGATCGTCCTCAAAGACAATCACACTGCCTTTGGGATAGCTTCGCTCCCGCACCAGCTCGGCAAAGGCGTTGATGTCACCTTCCCGCATGGTGGCGAACAGCGGAACCTTCTTCAGGACCTCGAGCGGGGTCAGGGACACAGGCCCTCGATGTGGTGGAAGTGACGGTAGAGACTATACTTAGAGAGCCGGTGGGTTGTCAAAGGGAGCCCGGGGCTCGGGGTCTGGGCTTCTCCGCATGGGCGTACCGGCCCCAGGCCCCCCAGACCAAGCCTCCGGCCCCAACCCAGCTACTACCACACAACCCCGCTCCCCGGCTAGATTTGCGGGCTCTCTGGGCCATTGATGTCATGCCCTCGGCCAAATCCGAGGCATCACCGAAGGAGTCGTGACGTGAAAGCGAATATCCATCCCGTGTACCACAAGGTCATGGCGCAGTGCGCCTGCGGGAACCAGTTCGAGACCCGCTCGACCAGCACCAGCGTGCACGTGGAAATCTGCGCCAAGTGCCATCCCTACTTCACCGGCAAGCAGCGGCTGATCGACACCCAGGGCCGCGTCGACCGCTTCCGCAAGAAGTACCAGGCCGAGAAGGCGCCGGCCTCGAGCCAGGGCTGACCGATGGAGGCCCGACTCCGCCAGGCGCTCGCCCGGGCGGAGGAGGTCGCCAAGTCGCTGGCTGACCCGTCGACCGCATCCGACCCCGCCAAACTCAGGGCTCTCGGACGGGAGCACACCCGGCTCGCACCAGTGGTGCGAGCCGCGGAGCGTCTCCAGAAGCTCCAGGACGAACTCTCCCAGGCGAAGGAAATGGCGGACGAGGCCGATCCGGAGCTCGCCGCCATGGCCCGGGCCGACCTGGCCCGTCTCCCCGCCGAGATTGCGCCGCTCGAGACCGAACTGCACGAGCTGCTCCTGCCGCGCGATCCGCTCGATGACCGCGACGCGATCGTGGAAATCCGCGCCGGTACCGGCGGGGACGAGGCCGCGCTCTTCGCGGCCGACCTGCTCCGGATGTACCAGCGGTTCGTCCAGCGGAAGAATCTGACGGTCGAGCCGATCTCGCTGAGTGACGGCGTGAGCGGCGGCCTCAAGGAAGCGATCTTCGCCGTACGGGGATCCGACGCCTTCGGTCTCCTCCGGCGCGAGGCGGGCGTGCATCGGGTCCAGCGGGTGCCCGCCACGGAATCCCAGGGACGGATCCACACCTCGGCCGCGACGGTGGCGGTGCTGCCGGAGGCGGAGGAGGTCGACGTGAACATCCATCCGAACGACCTCCGCATCGATGTTTTCCGCTCCGGCGGCCCCGGCGGGCAGAGCGTCAACACCACCGACAGCGCGGTGCGGATCACCCATATCCCCACCGGCCTCGTGGTCTCGCAGCAGGACCAGAAGTCCCAGCTGCAGAACAAGCTCAAGGCGATGGAAGTGCTGCGGGCCCGCCTCCTCGACCGGATGATCGCCGAGCAGGAGGCCGCCCGGGCGAAGGAGCGGCGCTCGATGGTGGGCACCGGCGACCGTTCCGCCAAGATCCGGACGTACAACTACCCCCAGAGCCGGGTCACCGATCACCGGATCAATCTCTCGGTGCACAATCTCGCCGAGGTGATGGACGGCAAGCTGGATGATTTCGTCGATGCGCTCCGCATGGCGAGCCGGCAAGAGCAGCTTGGTGCCTGAGGCGGCGGCGCGGGTGGGGGCGCTCCTCGACCGCGCCACCACCCGTCTGCAGGCGGCGGGAGTGGTGGAGCCCCGGCGGGAAGCGCGCCGGATCTGGAGCGACCTGGAGGAGTTGGCCGGCCGGGCACCGGACCCGGACCGCGAGGCCCTGCCGGCGGCCGACGCGGCGGCGGGTTACGAGGCGGCGGTGACGCGCAGGGTGGGCGGCGAGCCGCTCCCCTATGTGACCGGCCTCGCCGGGTTCCGGCGGCTCACCCTGCAGGTCGACCGCCGGGTGCTCATTCCGCGGCCCGAGACGGAGGGGCTGGTGGATCTCGTCCTGGCCCGCGTGTCGACCCGACGGGTCGCCGATGTGGGCACCGGGAGCGGCTGCATCGCGCTGGCCCTCGCGGATGAGGGGCGCTTCACGGAGGTCCTGGGGATTGACCGGTCCGCCGAGGCGCTCGACGTTGCCCGGGAAAATGCGCGCCGGACCGGCCACGCGGTGACCTGGATCCGGGGTGACCTCCTGACCTCGATCGAGCCGGATTCGCTGGACGCGGTGGTGTCGAATCCGCCCTATCTTACGGAGCAGGAGTACCGGGAACTCGACCCGTCGGTCCGCGACTGGGAACCGCGCGACGCGCTCGCGAGCGGTGAGGATGGCCTGGCGGCCACGGTGTCGCTGATCGCGGAGGCACTCCGGGTGACGAGGGCGGGGGGATGGCTGGCGCTCGAGGTCGATGCCAGCCGGGCGGAGCAGGTCGCCCGGCTGGCGACCGGGGCCGGGTGGAAGGACGTGAGTGTGCACATGGACCTTTTCGACCGCGCGCGTTACGTGCTCGCGCGGAGGAGCGAGGCGGAGTGATCTGGGACAAGGCGGAAGACCTGGGGCGGATGATCGGACAGACCCCGGAATACAAGGCGCTCCGGCGGGCGGAGACGGCGCTCCGCGAGGATACCGACGCCCAGGCGAAGGTGGACATGATCCAGCGACTGGCGCGGCAGATGGATGAGCTGGTGGCGCAGGGGCAGATGCCGGACCAGGCCACCGCGGAGTCCTACGAGCAGGCCGTCCGCGAGCTCGAGGTGAGTCCGTCGGGTCAGGCCTATGCCGTGGCCCGGGCCAACTTCGAGAAGGTGATGATCAAGGTGAATCAGCTGATTGCCCAGGGGATGGAGAAGGGCGCGACGAGCAACATCATCACCCTGGGATGAGCCGCGGGTACTTCCTCGTGGTGGAGGGTCCCGAGGGGGCGGGGAAGTCGACCCTCGCGCGGGCCCTGGCCGGCCGGTTCGCCGAGGCGGGGATCGAGCCGGTGATGGTGCGCGAGCCGGGTGGCACGCCGGTGGCCGAGCGGATCCGCGCGATCCTGCTCGATCCGGAGCACCCGATCGAGCCGGTGAGCGAACTGATGCTGTTCCTGGCGGCGCGGGCGGACCTGGTGGCACGGGTCATCGCGCCCGCGCTCGCCGCCGGGCGGACCATCCTGGCCGACCGGTTCCAGCTTTCGACACAAGCGTATCAGTGCGGCGGCCGGGGCCTCCCGGCGTCCCTCTTCCGGGACGCGAACCGGGCCGCGACCGGTGGGCTGGAGCCGGACCTGACCCTGGTCCTCGACCTTCCCACCGGCGCCGGCTTCGAGCGGATCGCCCGGGCGGGGCAGACGCTCGATCGTATCGAGCAGGCCGGCCCCGACTTCCACGCCCGCGTGGCGGAGGTGTTCCGCCGTGCGGCGGGGCCGGGGGTCACGCATCTCGATGCCACCCAGTCCCCGGAACAGGTCTTGCTGACGGCATGGTCGGAAATCATGAAGCGGCATCCCGGGGCGCGGGGCGCCGGCCAGCATTAGCTTGAAGGCAGGCGCGCCGGGGCCCTTCCGGGACCCCGGCGCAGGTCACTGGAGGATTCGCATGCGACAGCGGTGGGGACTGATTGCTCTGGTCGCGGTCATCTCGTTCTTCACGGGCGGGTGGCTGCTGCAGCGGGGGACGTCCCGCGACGGGAACGTGTACCAGCAGGCGCGGCTCTTCGACGACGTGCTGTCGCACATCAGTGCGTACTACGTCGACTCCATCCCGCAGACAGACCTCTACGCCAAGGCCACGACGGGCCTGCTCGAGCAGCTCAAGGATCCCTACTCGGTCCTGCTGGTCGACGACGACTACAAGGCCCTGACCGAGACGACCACGGGCAACTACGGCGGCCTCGGCATCCAGATCGACGTACGGGACGGCTGGATCACCGTGGTGGCCCCGCTGCCCGACACGCCCGCCGAGCGGGCGGGGGTCGAGACCGGCGACCAGATCATCGCGGTCGACAGCAAGTCCACCGAGGGGTGGAACAACGACCAGGCGGTGAAGGCGCTGCGCGGCGCGCCCGGGAGCGACGTGCAGCTCAAGGTCCGGCGGACCGGCATCGCGGCGCCGATCATCTACAACCTGACCCGGGCCACGATCCACGTGCGCTCGGTGCCGCCGGGCAACATGTTCCCCGGCAACGTCGGCTACATCTCGCTCAACCCGGTGTCCGAGACCTCGAGCGGCGAGCTCCGCAAGGAGATCACGGCGCTGCTCTCGAAGGGGATGAAGAGCCTGGTGCTCGATCTCCGCGGGAATCCCGGCGGCCTGCTCGACCAGGGCGTGAAGGTGGCGGACCTGTTCCTCAGCAAGGACCAGGAGATCGTCTCGACCCGGGGCCGGGCGCGGGGGTCCACCAAGACCTTCCTCGACCAGGCCAACCAGGAATGGCCCTCGCTGCCGATCGTGGTGCTGGTGAACGACGGCACCGCGTCGGCGGCGGAGATCATCTCCGGCGCCCTGCAGGATCATGACCGCGCGGTCGTGGTCGGGGTGCCGACGTTCGGCAAGGGGCTGGTGCAGACGCTCTTCCCCTTCTCCGACAATACCGCGCTCAAGCTGACCACCGGCCGGTGGTACACGCCGAGCGGTCGGACGATCCAGCGCAAGGCGCGGAACGAAGAGGACCAGGCCCACATCGCCGCCGTGGAGGCGGGACAGGTGGCGGACAGCCTGGCGGCGGATACCGCGAACCGTCCGATCTACCACACCGACGCCGGCCGGACCGTGCGCGGTGGCGGCGGCATCGTGCCGGACATCGTGATCCGGCAGGATACCCTCACCGATGGGGAGCGGGCCTTCGCGACGGCGCTGGCGTCCAAGTTCGCCGAGTACCGCGATGCGATCACGACGACCGCGCTCCAGATCAAGACCGACAAGGCGGTGACGTCGGAAGAGTTCAGCGTGACGCCGGCGATGCGGGCCGAGGTGCTGCGGCGGATGCGGGCCAAGGGGGTGCAGCTGGCCGACTCGGTCTTCGCGAAGGCGGACCCGCTCATCACCGAGCAGCTCGGGTACGAGATCGCGCGGTACGTCTTCGGCCGGCCGGCGGAGTTCCGTCGCCGGAGCCGGGACGACAAGCAGATGCAGGTGGCGCTCGACCTGCTCCACAAGGCCCAGACGCCGAAGGAGCTGATGTCCCTGGCGACGGTGCAGGGAGAAGCGCCGGCGCGCAGGAACTAGGCGATCCCTCCGGCGCTGGAGGTCCCCGCCGCCGTGGTCCTCGGGCTCCTCGTGGGCCTGCTCTCCGCGCTG
>DASZPT010000108.1:0-6708 GCA_035549935.1 Gemmatimonadales bacterium | reverse complement strand
TGGGGAACTGGGCGACACGGGTGTTGTAGTCGCGGACCACGGCGTTGTAGTACCGCCGTGCGTCCTGCACGTGGTCCTCGATCTCGGTGAGGTTCCGCTGGAGTTCGAGGAAACTCTGCCCGGTCTTGAGATCGGGATACGCCTCGGCCAGCGCCACGAGCTGCCGCACCGATCCCGCCAGCTCGCGCTCGGCCACGCCCGCCTGGGCCGGCCCTCCCGCGGCCACCGCCCGGTTCCGGGCGTCGACCACGGCCTCCAGCGTGCCGCGTTCGTAGCCCGCGTGCCCCTTCACGACCGCGACCAGGTTGGGGACGAGATCATGCCGGCGCTTGAGCTGGACATCGATGTCGGCCCACGCGTTCGCCGCCAGTTGGCGGAGACCGGCGAGGTTGTTGTACACCAGGATCGCCGCCACCACGATCAGCGCGATCGCAAACAGGACAAGCGTCATCGGGGTGACCGCCTGATGCCGGGTGTAGTCGCGGTGGACGTGGATGTGGCCTCGACAGGGCTGGAACAATCTTACACGGGCCGGCGCGGCTCTGCCGGGGACACGACACAGAACCGACACAAACCGGGGCCCACTGGCTTCGTACATTTCTCCTGCTGAACCTCACGACCATCCCGGGGACACCCATGCGCCGGCTGCTTGAACGATCAATGCGGATCGCCGTTGCTGCCCATTGTACGGGTACCAGCCTCGCGGCCCAGAGCACCAGCCCGATGTTCCGCGGCGACCCCGCCCACACCGGCGTTTCCACCGCGCCGCTCTTCCAGGGCCAGGGCGGGGTCCATTGGCGGTTCCATACCGGCGGCGCCATCCGGAGCACCCCAGCGGTCACAAGGACCCGGATCTACGTGGGCAGCGGGGACGGTTCGCTCTACGCCATCGACCGCCGGGTTGGGCGTTTGGTCTGGCGGTTCGCCGCGGGCGGAGCCGTCACCTCCTCTCCCGCGCTCGCCGGGAGGGTGGTCATCGCGGCGACACACCAGGGACGGATCTTCGCGGTGGACCAGGCCACCGGCCGGCTGGTCTGGTCCCGCCAGACCGGCCCGGCGCTCCCACCCAACACCTACCCGGCGGGCGGGTGGGACATCTGGGCGTCTTCGCCGGTGGTGTCAGGAACGACCGCGGTGATCGGCGGGCCGGACGGGCTGGTCTACGCCCTCGAGGCCGCGACCGGCCGGGTCCGGTGGCGCGCGAAGACCGGCGGCCGGGTGCGGGCGACGCCGGCGGTGAGCGGCGACCTGGTGGTTGTCGGGTCGTGGGATGGGCGGGTCTACGCCCTCGACCTCGCCACCGGCCACGAGCGCTGGGTCCACCGGACGATCGGCGATACCCTCGATTCCCACAAGTTCGGATTCGACCGCCGGGCGCTGCAGAGCTCTCCCGCCCTCGCCGAGGGGAAGGTGTTCGTCGGCTCGCGTGACGGCGGGCTCTACGGGATCGACGCGCGCACCGGTGAGCGCCTCTGGCGGGCGACCCACCGCGGCTCCTGGGTCGTGGGCTCGCCGGCGGTGCAGCAGGGCACGGTCTACGTCGGGAGCTCGGACGGACACTTCATCCAGGCGGTCGACGCCACGACCGGCACCGAGCGCTGGCGCTACGAGGCAGGGTCCAACATCCTCACCTCGCCGACGCTGGTGGCGGGCCTCCTCCTCGCGGGCACCGAGTCCACCGAATCGCCATGGGGAGACCTGCTGGCGCTCGACCAGGCCACCGGGACGCTCCGCTGGCGGCTCCGCATGGAGGAGGCCTTCTTCAGTACGCCGGTCGCGGTCGACGACATGGTCTATCTCGGCAATGATTCCGGCGACCTCCTCGCCATCGGCCAGGTGAATCCGGTCGTGCCACAGCTCGCGGTGTTCTACGACTCGACCCTGGCCTCGCGGAACCCGATGCCCGGCTCGCGACTGGCCCGGGAGTACTTCGATGGCCTGGGCTACACCGTTCTGGACGGCGGGGCGCTGCGCCGCTTCTTCGAGGCCCGGATCGCGGACCAGGTGCCGAGCGTCGTGGTGTTCGCGATGGAGGCGTTGCCCGAAGTCATCACCCGCGATACCGGCGCCGCGGGCGCCTGGCAGCGCTACCTCCGTTCCGGCGGGAAGATCGTCTGGCTCGGCACCATCCCGGGGACGGCGGTGTACGACTCGACGGGAACCTTCCTCGGCAACGACCTCCCGCTCTCCAGACCCCTCACCGGACTGCCGATCGACAGTATCGACTTCAACGAGTATCCCTCCGTGCCGACCGAGGAGGGGAAGCGCTGGGGCCTCTCCGGCCAGTGGCGGGGCGATATGCCGGCGGCCCCTGGCGCCGTGACGCGGATGCTCGCGCGCGACACCGACGGCTGGGCCACGATCTGGCAGATCGAGTATCGCAAGGATCGCCCCTGGGCGGGCTACCTGCAGGTGCTGGGACTGGGCGCGACAGTGGAGCGACTGCCGGTGATCCGAGCCGTGGCCGAATACGGGTTGGTAAGGAAGGCCGGGTAACCGTGATGGCCGACACACGGCCGTCACTTCGGCTGTGCCGGATCAGGTCACTGTAACTATCCCACAGGACCGGACGCTGCAACCTGCGGCCCTTCGCGTTCCCGAGGGCGACCCGCCCGGAGGAGCAAAACCCTTTGCGAACAACCGCTTAGCCGGATGGGTCCGGGAGTTGCCATACTGGGAGGCGACCGAACGACCAGGGGACGGATGTGACCGAGATCAAAGTCCGCAACGCCGCGCACAGCGAATTCAGCTTCAGCTCGGCCGACGAATTCCGCGAGGTGGTCGAGACCGGTGGCATTACGGCCGACTGGGAGGTCTATCACGCGACCGCGAAGCGGTGGCTGCCGATCACCCACCACCCGGTCTTCGCAGCCTCGAGCAAGTAGGGAGGGGAGAAGGCAGAAGGGAGAAGAGGGGCCGCAGCATCCCTTCTCCCTGCCCCCTTCTCAGGCTACTCCTGGCGCAGCGCCGTCATCGGTGACAGGCTCGCGGCCCGGCGCGCCGGGATGAACCCGGCCACCAGCGCCACCACCAGCAGCAGAAGGCTGGTGCCGGCGATGGTCGCCGGGTCCGCGGTGCCCACCCCGAAGAGCTGTCCCCGAATCACCCGGCCGGCGGCAAGTGCGGCGGGAACACCGATCACAAGCCCGGAGCCGATCAGGAGCATGGTCTCCCGAAGCACCATCCCGACGATGGTGGTCCCTTCGGCCCCCAGCGCCATGCGGATCCCGACCTCGTTCGCGCGCCGCGCGACCGACTGCGACACCACGCCATAGAGTCCGACGCAGGCGAGGAGCACCGCGAGCCCGCCGAACACCGCCACCAGCCGCGCGAAGAGACGATGCTGGCTGAGGGAATCGTCCACCTGCCGGCCGAGGGTGATGAGACCGCTGATCGGCAGGTGCGGATCTACCGAGCTCACCGCCTCCCGCAGCAGCGGACCGGCCGCGGCGGGATCGCCGCTGACCCGGACCGCGAGCTCGCTGGTGAAGGCCTCCTCTCCCGCGCTCTGCAGGAGTGGGAGGAACACCATCCTGTCCGACGCCTCGGCCACGCCGTCGAAGCGTGCGTCCCGCACCACCCCCACCACCTCGTAGGCGCTCGAGTCGAGGGCCCCGAAGCCGAGGCGCCTGCCGAGCGGGTTCGCCTGCCCGAAGTAGGCCTTGGCGAAGGACTCGTTGATCATGGCCGCCCTTGGGGCGCCGATCCGGTCGCTCTCGGCGATCGGACGGCCGGCCTTGAGCGACATCCCCATGGTCTCGGGATAGCTCGGCCCGACCAGGTCGACCCGGGCCGACATCTGTTCGCCCTCCCGCGGGGTGTATCCCTCCACCGTTACCGTGTTGCTCCGCGACATGTTGCCGAGCGGGCTGTAGGTCGCGATCGTGGCGGCGGTGACGCCGGGGACGGCGCGCACCCGGTCGAGGAGGCGGCGGTAGAGGCCCTCGAGCTCGGGCGCCTTGTAGCCCGCGAGCCGGGTTTCGAGTCGCGCCAGCAGCAGCTGGTTGCGGTCGAAGCCGAGGTCCTGGTCCCGCAGGTTGAGCAGACTCCGGGTCAGGAGCCCCGCGCCGACGAGCAGCACCAGGCAGAGCGCCACCTGCCCCGATACGAGGGCCGGGGCCAGGCCCATCCGCCGCCCACCTGCCGACGTCTGCGAGCGGGTCTTGAGGGCACTCGCGAGATCGAGCCGGCCGCTCCGGAGCGCCGGCGCCAGGCTGAACAGCAGGCCGGCGGCCAGGGAGATCGCCGCGGTGAAGCCGAGGACGGAGGGGCTCATCTCGGGGGAGACCGGTGACGAGGGCGCGACCGCGCTCACCAGCAGCTGCCCACCCCACGCCGCCATCAGGAGTCCGATGATCCCGCCGGCCATGGCGAGGACCACCCCCTCGGTGAGGAGCTGGCGCGCGAGACGCCCGCCACTCGCGCCGAGCGCGAGGCGGACCGTGATCTCGGTCCGGCGCGCCGCCGCCCGGGCGAGAAGAAGGTTCGCCACGTTGGCGCAGGCGATCAGCAGGACCACCGCGACCACCGCGCTCAGCACGTACAGCGACTCCCGGTAGTTCTGGCGGAGCCCCGAGATGCCACGCCCCCCCGGGACCAGCGTCACGTAACTCTGGGCGATCTGGCTCGTGGCCGACGAATCGGTCCCGCCGGCGGTGAGGTCGGTGAGGGTGCGCTTGAGGAGGGCCGTCGCCTCCACCTGGGCATTCGCCAGAGTCTGGCCCGGCGCCAGCCGCCCGATGAGGCGAAGCCCGTAGAACCGCATGTCGTCGAAGATGGGCGGTGTGAGCTCGATCCGCGGCTGGAGGGCGAGCGGCAGCCAGTAGTTCGGCGCCCGGCGCACCCGTTCGCCGAAGAACTCGCGCCCCATCACCCCCACGATCGTCACCGGCACGTTGTTGAGCTGCACCGTCCGCCCGATCACCGCGGGATCCCCGCCGAGCCGGGTCTGCCAGTAGCCGTAGCTGATCACGCCGACCGGCGCCGACCCCGGTTCGTCGTCGGCCGGCTCGAGGGTCCGTCCCAGCGCGGCGGTGGCACCGAGCACGCTGAAGTAGTTCCCGCTCACCAGCTGCCCGGTGCCCATCTGCGCCGGGCCCTCGCTGGTCTCCCCTTCCCCGATGATCGACAGCGAGGTCGGAAGACTCCGGAGGGCGGCTACGGCACTCAGGGTCTTGAACTGGGTACGCGACTCGCGGTACACCGGATACGGGAAGTACTCCCAGCGCCCGCCGAAGAGGCTCCCCATCATCGCGCCTTCGTCCGGCGAATCAGTCCAGAAGACCAGACGGCCCGGGTCACGCACCGGCAGGCTCCGGAGGAGCACCGCGTCGATCACCGAGAAGATCGCGGTGTTGGCGCCGATGCCGAGCCCCAGCGTAAGCACCGCCACGATGGTGAATCCCGGCTGCAACGCGAGCCGCCGAACCGCATACTTGAGATCCTGGAGCAGCACCGACACAGGCACCCCGTGCATGAATGGACTCGGCACCCGAAGGCAACTGATATGCCGTCCGGGTGCCGAGTGGAAGTGCCTGCGCCTGCGGAGCTTACCGTCCGGCGGCGGGCGGTCGGCGATGCTGGCGCGTTCGCTTATGGGACGCGCTTGTTCGCCTCCGAACGCCTATGCCGCCACCGGCTGGGCCGCGACCACCTGCACGTCGAGCGTGAACTTCACCTCGTCGCTCACCACCACGCCTCCCAGCTCGAGCGCCTGGTTCCAGGTGAGGCCCCACTCCTTGCGGCTCAGCTTGCCGGTGGCGGTGGACGCGATCCGCTGGTTGCCCCACGGATCCTTGATGACGTTCTCCTGCTCCAGCGTGAAGGTGACGGGCCGCGTCACCCCGCGGAGGGTGAGGTTCCCGCTGATCACCGACTCCCCCATGCCCTTCGGCGTGATGCTGGTGGAGACGAAGCGGATTTCCGGGAAGTTCGCGACATCGAAGAAATCGGCCGAACGGAGATGCTGGTCCCGCTGATCGACGCCGGTATCGATGGAATTGGCGTCAATCGTGGCCTCGATCTTCGAGAGCCTGCCATCCGCGCCGGCCTCGGCGCTGGCGCTGAAGGAGCGGAAGCGGCCCTTCACGGTGGCAATGCCCAGGTGCTTCACGCTGAACTCGATGGTCGTATGAGCGGGGTCAAGATTCCACAACATGGGATGCTCCTTATGTCTCACGAATGCGTGGGGGTGAGGGAAACGGCCGCGCGCGCGCGGACCTGTTCCAGTCCGCGGATCAGCGTGGCCAGGGTGCTGCTGTCGAGATGCCCGAGCTGCCGGGCCTGGAGATCACGAAGGACGGGCTCGACCCGTGCCAGGAGGTCGAGGCCCGTCTGGGTGATGCGGACCGCCACGACTCGGCGGTCCGAGGCGCTGCGCCCCCGCTCCACCAGGTGCTGCCCGGCGAGGCGATCCAGCAGACGGGTCACGTCCGAATCGCGGGTGACGAGCCGCTCCGCGATGGCGCCGCAGGGCAGACCCTCGGCGCCCGCGCCCCGGAGGATCCGGAGCACATTGTACTGCGTGGTGGTGAGGCCGAACGGCTTGAAGGCCTCCGCCGTCTCATAGGTCAGCTGCGAGGCAGTGCGGACGATGTTCAGGATCGCCTCCTCGTGCTGGGTGGCGAAGGGTCGGGTCTGCTGGATTTCGTCCCGGAGCGACATCGTTGGCCTCGTGTGCGCGTGGTGCGATCACCTGCGAGCATATTA
>DASZPT010000107.1:0-2389 GCA_035549935.1 Gemmatimonadales bacterium | reverse complement strand
CAACCCGACCAGGTCGATCCGCGCCTGCAAGCCCTCGCGATAGTCGGGATTGGCCAGGCCCGCCTCGTGTCCGAGGAGCTGCCGGATCGAGATGCTATCCCCGTTGGGGAAGGATGGGAGGAACCGGCTGAGGGGATCGGTCAGGTGGAGGACCCCGCGCTCCGCCAGGATCGCAATCGCCGCCGCCGTGAAGGTCTTGGTGACCGACGCGATCCGGTACCTGTTTGTGACGACGGTCGCGACGCTGAGCTCGGGGTCGGCGGATCCGTAGCCCCGCTCGAGGAGGATCCGGTTGCCCCGGGCAATCAGGACCGTGCCGGCGAAGTCGTGGTTGGCCACGATCGGGGCGAAGTACTGGTCCACTCGCCTCCGAAGGTGGTCCGGGGCGAGCAGGCAGTGGAGCTGGTCGGGACAGGCGGTTCCTGGCGGCGAGGCGGCGATCCACAAACCCACGCTGGCGATGAGCAACATGCGGTCGGCTCCGGAACCGGGGATGGAATATGCTGAAAATTCAGCATACGCTACGGCCGAGCTCCCGGGCGTGTTTCACGGGCCGACGCGGCACCGGCCGAGACGCGATCGGGCGGCCTACGCTGGGACCGTCACCAACGGCCAGAACACAGGAGGGCAAACGTGAGGGCGATGGGATAGAATTGACGGCAACGCAGGTCGATGTCGGGCCGGCTCGCATCCTACAACCCTTCCCGGACGGCGCACCCGTGCTCCTCTACGATATCCCCATCCATGCCGCCGACGGGTCGGTCACGACCCTCGCCCCGTACCGCGGCCAGGTGCTCCTGATCGTGAACGTCGCCAGCAGGTGCGGCTTCACCCCGCAGTACGAGGGGCTCGAGGCCCTCTACCGACGCCACCGGAAGTCGGGGCTCACCGTACTCGGCTTCCCCTGCGACCAGTTCGGTCACCAGGAGCCCGGGTCCGACACGGAGATCCAGCAGTTCTGCCGGCTCACCTATGACGTCACCTTCCCGGTCTTCGCGAAGATCGAGGTCAACGGCGCCGGCGAGCATCCGCTCTACCACCTCCTCAAGGAAGCCCAGCCCGGCGTGCTCGGCACCACCGCGATCAAGTGGAACTTCACCAAGTTCCTGGTGAGCCGGAGCGGCAAGGTGCTCGAGCGCTACGCCCCGACGATCACCCCCGCCGACCTCGAGCCTGACATTCTCCGCGCGCTCGACGAGCCGGTGCCGGCCCCGGCCGGGAGGCGGTGAGATGTTCCGCGAATTTCTGGCTCGCCTCACCGGTCGCACCGGCGGCGATACTCCGCCGGCGTCCAGGCCGGAGTCCCACGAGGTGAACGGGTTCCGGGTCGAGGTGGTCAACGAGCGTCCCGATATCCGGACCGCCGACGCGCTCGCCCGGCTGACGCGCGCCTTCGAGCTCATCGGCCGCTACGCGCCCGAGCGTCTCGCGGGGCTCCGCGAGGATGTGCGGGAGATCTGGGTGCGCCGCTTTCCCTGCCGCGCCGCCTTCTACCCCGACCACCGCGCCTGCCTGGTCGAACTAACGTTCCTGGTGAACCCGCGTCATACAGCGGCCGAGGTGGCATCCTCGATCATTCATGAAGGGGTGCATGCCCGGGTGGCGGCGGGGCGGGGGGACTCGCCCGCCTCCAAGGCGGAGGAAGAACGGCTCTGCCGGGAGGCGGAACTGGCCTTCGGGCTCGCCCTGGGCGAGGAACCCGGGGCCGACGTGGTGCTCGAGCGGGCCCGCCAGAGTCTCCTCCTGGCCGACCAGGAGGTGGCCCCGGACATCGACTGGCAGCTGGCCGCACGCCGGGTGGCGGAGGCGGACGATCGCGCCCGTCCGGGGTGAGCCGGGTCGCTATGACTTCTGGAGCGACCCCGTCTCCTTTCCGTGACCGAACCGGCTTACCTTTGCAGGACAAAGGGCGCCCCAGCTGGGTGCCCGTTCCCCGATGCCCTGAGGAGGGGAGTGATGTCGAAGCGTGAGGACCAGCAGATGGCGAAGTTGCTCAAGAAGACGGCGGGGAAGGCTCCTTCGTCCCGCCAGCAGGACCGGTCGGCGCAGTATGACCGGACGCTGGCCCAGAAACCGGCCGAGCCGGACGACGAAAGCAAGCGGTTTTTCAAGGAAATGAAGCGCCGGGAGTTCTGACGGACTCTTCAGGATTCCCGCGATCTACTGTTTGACGGAGTGAAGTGCGTTGCCGGGGCAGGGCGTTCGCCCTACCTTGGAAACCCGGCCGGAAATCCGTCCCGCGAGACGATCCGGCCTGTCCAACGTTCAACCAATGCCCATGTCACCAGTCAGCCAATATCGTCGGCATGAGATCGCGGTCCGGGCCCGGGCCTACCTGCAGGGGATGATCCCGCGGAGCTCGGTGCTGGAGGGCCTCGAGGCAAGCGAC
>DASZPT010000106.1:0-3210 GCA_035549935.1 Gemmatimonadales bacterium | reverse complement strand
CGAGCTCGGCCCGGGCCGCCGCGAGCGAGACACCCGGCGCTAGGCGGGAGACCATCCAGAAGTTGCTGCTGCCTCGACTCGCGAGGTCATCGGGGCCCTGGCCGACGGGGAGATAGAGATCCGGCTCCCGCGACGGGATGGAGACGTTGTCCGGTACGAGGTCCGGAAAGCGGAAGCCGGGAGGGAGCACCCCGACGACCGTCGTGGGCTTTCCCTCGATCATGACTCTCCGGCCGAGCACACCGGGGTCGGCACCGAAGCGGCTCCGCCAGACGGCGTCGCTCAGCACCACCTCGCTGACCTTTCCGGGCGTGTCGGCGCCGGCGTCGAACCACCGCCCGCGCGCCGGCGCGATGCCGAGCGTCGCCGGCAGCCCCTCGGTCAGGTAGACCCCCAGAAAGGACTCCGGCAGGTCCCGTCCGGAAACCGTCGGGACCCAGTAGCGGAACCCCCCGCTCGCGGCGAGGCTCCGGCTCTGGTTCCGGATGTCGGTCAAGGTGGGATACGAGACCTGCGGCTGCGCCTCCCCGGTCACGGTGCCCTCATGGTAGATCCGCACCAGGCGGTCGGGCGCCTCGAGATCGAGCGACCGGAGCAGCACGGCGTTCACCACGCTGAAGATGGCGCTCGTGGCGCCGACGCCGAGCCCGATGGTGACGCAGGCGACCAGGGTGAAGGCGGGATTCCGCCTGAGCTGGCGGAACGCGAAACGCACGTCGCGAAGGAGGGTATCCAAGTCCGGGCTCCGAGGAAGGTACCCTGGCCGATGGAAGATCCATGCCCTCATCACCACCGGCCGGGGTGAAAGGGAAAGGCTTGCACGGACTGCACCTGGCCGCTCCGTTCCAGGGTGGCGGCCCGGCCCGGCGCCCCACTCTGGGATTCACCCGTCCCATGACCGGACGCGAGGCATTGAACGATGCGCGGGGAGCGGGGTACGTTCCACGGACAGGCCCGCCGGACGGGCCCTCCCCGCACGACAGGTCCACCATGCGCTACACCACGTATTCCAAGTACGTCCCCGGCCTCGCCGAGGCGATCAACCTCCAGGCACTGCTCGACCAGCTGGGGGACTTCCTGCTGCAGTCGGGGTTCGCCGGGGGCAACTCCTGGTGGGGCGGCGAGGACGAGCCGGGCAACGACAAGTCGCTCGAGGCGCTGCGCGAGGCCATCCTCAAGGCGCTGATGGAGTCGGGCCAGCTGACGCCGGAGATGATGAAGTTCCTGCAGGGCGAGTCCACCGGCGATCCGGAACAGGACGCGGAGATCGAGAAGGCGCTGGGCGAGCTGCTCGACCAGATCATCCAGCGGCTGATGGCGGAAGGCTACCTCAACGTCACCGAAGCGCCCCAGATGCCGGCGGGCTACGACTCCGTCTTCGGACCCGGCGGCCAGGCGCGCTCGGCGGCGAAGCAGGTGCAGTTCTCCCTGACCGAGAAGGGCGCGGACTTCCTCGGCTTCAAGACGCTCAAGCAGCTGCTCGGGAGCGTGGGAAAGTCGAGCGCCGGCGCGCACGAGACCCCGCACTTCGCCACCGGCATCGAGGCCGAAGTGGCGAGCAAGCCCTACGAGTTCGGTGACACCCTCAACCTCGACGTGCCCGCCACGCTGTCCCGGGCGATCGCCCGCGAGGGCCTCACGGTCCCGCTGGACCTCGACTACAGCGACCTGATGGTGCACCAGTCGGAGTACCGGTCCTCGGCGGCTACGGTGCTGATGCTCGATTGCTCGCACTCGATGATTCTCTACGGCGAGGACCGGTTCACCCCCGCCAAGAAGGTGGCGCTCGCGCTCACCCACCTGATCCGGACCCAGTTCCCGGGCGACTCGATCCGCTGCGTGCTGTTCCACGATTCCGCCGAGGAGATCCCGCTCGCGGCGCTGTCCCAGGTCCAGGTGGGGCCGTATCACACCAACACCGCGGAAGGGCTCAAGCTGGCGCGCCGGATCCTCGCGGCGCAGAAGAAGGACATGCGGCAGATCATCATGATCACCGACGGGAAGCCCTCGGCGATGACGCTGCCGGATGGACGGGTCTACGTGAACTCGATGGGACTCGACCCGCGGATCCTCGAGGCGACCTACCGGGAGGTGTCGAACTGCCGCCGGGCCGGGATCATGATCAACACGTTCATGCTGGCGCGGGAACGGTCGCTGGTGGAGTTCGTGAAGCGGGTGTCGGAGATCTGCCGCGGGAAGGCGTACTTCACGTCGACGATGACGCTGGGGCAGTTCATCCTGATGGACTTCATGAAGCGGAAGACCAGGCGCGTGTCGTGAGGGGCCGAGGGGTGGGGGGCGCTGCCTTCGCGAACTGAAGTTCGCCCGCGCAGCGATGGCCCCACGGACGGGATGGGCTCACTTAGGTTCGCTCCGGCCGCACACCCGCATGCCGGCCGCCTCGAGGATCCGGGTGAACCGGGGGTCCTGCCGCAGCGGATCGAGCAGCGGCTCACAGGGGAGGTTGAACTCGGTCGCGAAGAGCGATCGCCGGCGGATGGTTTCCTGGAGCGCCGTGATTCCCTGCGCCAGGTCGCCGGCCGCCCCGGCCGCCACCGCGACCGCGTAGGCCCGCGAGGGATCGTGGCGGTAATCGCCGAGGACGGCGCGATAGAGACTGTCCGCCTGGTGGCGTCGTCCCACGCGGCGTGCGGACACACTCTCGAAGGCCCGCAGGTCGAACCCCGTGCCCAGACGCGCCGCCCGGTCGAAGTCGCCCATCGCACTGTCGGGGAGCCCCCGCGCCAGCTGGATCATGCCCAGCTGCAGGGCGCCGTCGCCACGGGTCGTATCCTCGGCCCAGACCCGCCGTCCCGCCTCCCACGCCTGATCGTAGCGACGGGCGAGATACAGCACGTAGTACCAGTCGGTCTGGATCTGGATGGCGAGCGGATCGAGCTGACGGGCCAGGTCCAGCTGGGCCAGCGCCTCGTCGACCCGGCCGGTGGCATGGAGCAGGATGCCGTACCAGTGCCGGACCGTGGCGTCTTCCGGCGCGAGCGTGACCGCACGCTGGAATTCCCGCTCCGATTCCTGCCAGCGCCACTGCCCCTTGAGCGCGTACGCCAGGGCCAGGTGGGCGTCGGCGAGGGTCGAGTCGAGCCGCAGGGCCCGCGCGGCGTTGCGGCTCGCCAGTGCGAGCAGCGAATCCTCGCGGACCGGCTCGAAGAGCGGCAGGACGACCTGGGCCATCGACAGCCCGGCCCAGGC
>DASZPT010000105.1:0-3726 GCA_035549935.1 Gemmatimonadales bacterium | reverse complement strand
TGATCGAGCGGTTCCGCCGCGAGGCGGAGGCGTCGGCCTCGCTCCGCTCGCCCCACACGATCAGCCTCTACGACTTCGGCGTCTCGAGCGACGGGACCTTCTTCTTCGTGATGGAGCTGCTCGACGGTCTCGACCTCGAGAGCCTGGTGCAGCGCTTTGGGCCGCTGGAGCCGGCGCGGGTCGTGTACCTGCTCCGGCAGGCGTGCGAATCGCTGGCCGAGGCGCACAGCCGCGGGCTGATCCACCGCGACATCAAGCCGTCCAACATCTTCACCTGCCGCATGGGGCTCGCGGTCGACTTCGTGAAGGTGCTCGACTTCGGGCTGGTGAAGGCGGAACGGGAGCAGACCGACGTGCGGCTCACCGCGCCGAACACCACTACCGGCACCCCCGCCTACATGGCGCCCGAGGTGGTCCTCGGCACCATGCCGACCGATCACCGCATGGACATCTACGCCCTCGGCTGCGTGGCTTACTGGCTCCTCACCGGCCAGCTGGTCTTCGAGGGCGGCAACTCGATGCAGCAGCTCCTCCGCCACGCGCACGACACGCCGGTGCCGCCGTCGCGCCGGAGCGAGCTCCCGATTCCTGCCGCGCTCGACGCGGTGATCCTCGCCGCGCTGGCCAAGCATCCCGACCAGCGTCCCGCCTCCGCCGCCGAGTTCGGCCGGCAGCTCCTCGCGGCGATCCCCGAAGCGGAGCGCTGGGACGAGGAGCGGGCGGCGCAGTGGTGGGCGCGCCATCATCCCGAGTCGGCCCGCCCCGAGCCGACCTGCTGCGACGGGCTCACTCTCTCCAAGCTCGGCGAGGGCTGGGCGCCCGCATCCGGTGACATCCCGGTCGCCGAGGGTCTGGTCGAAACCACCCGGTGAACACACTCCTCTCGACACTCGCGCTGCTGTCCCTGGCAGCGGCGCCGCTCTCCGCCCAGACGGCGCCGGCGCCGGTCACCATGCGCGACCTGAGCGGCGCCCTGGAGTCGGTGGCCGCCCGGGTCGCGCCCAGCGTGGTCCAGGTCCGGGTCACCGCCTACCAGCCCGACGAGGAGGGCAGGAACACCGGGGCGCTCATCGCCACCCAGCGGAGCACCGGCTCGGGGGTGATCCTCTCCGCCGACGGGTACATCGTCACGAACGCCCACGTGGTGCAGGGCGGCCGCCGCTTCGTCGTCGCGATCCCGCGGCCCGCGGCGAGCGGCGTCCCCGGCCGCTCGAACCTCCGGCCGCCGTCCCAGGAAGTGCCGGCGCTCCTCATCGGGAGCGATCGCGAGACCGATCTCGCCGTGCTCAAGGTCGATCTCACCGACCTCCCCTTCGCCACGCTGGGCGACTCCGATTCTCTCCGCCCCGGTCACCTGGTCCTCGCCTTCGGCTCCCCCCTCGGCCTCGCGAGCACGGTGACGATGGGGGTCGTCTCCGCCACCAACCGGCAGCTCGCGGATGACGACCGGATGCTCTACATCCAGACCGACACCCCCATCAACCCGGGGAACAGCGGCGGACCGCTGGTCGACGCCACCGGCCGGGTGATGGGGATCAACACTCTGATCCTGAGCCAGTCCGGCGGGAGCGAGGGGATCGGCTTTGCGGCGCCGAGCAATATCGTGCGAAGCGTCTACCAGCAGATCCGCCAGTACCGGCGGGTCCGCCGCGGGGAGATCGGGGTCTTCGCCCAGAGCGTGACGCCGGTCCTCGCCGCGCGGCTCAAGCTGCCGCGCGACTGGGGCGTGGTGCTGGGCGACGTCTTCCCCGGGAGCCCCGCCGATCGGGCCGGGCTCAGGGTGGGTGACCTGGTCTACTCGGTCGACGGCAAGACCATGGAAAACGGCCGTCAGTTCGACGTCGATCTCTACCGCAAGCCGATCGGCAACCCGGTCACGCTGGAGGTCGGTCGTGGCCCGCAGCGGGTGATCGTCAAGGTGCCGGTGGTCGAGCGCCGGGGCGATCCGCTGCAGTTCAGCGACGTGGTCACCGCCGAGCAGAACCTGGTGCCGCGGCTCGGCTTCCTCGGCCTCGACCTCAACGAGCAGGTGGCCCAGTTGATCCCGGGGCTCCGGGCCCCGCGCGGCGTGGTGGTGGCCGCCGTGGCCGGCGATGCCTCCTCGGGGCTCCGCGCCGGCGACGTGATTTACGCGGTGGACGGGGCCGCGATCGGAAGCCTCGCCGAGCTCCGGGCCGCGGTGGACAGCCAGAAGTCCGGCGGCAGCCTGGTGCTCCAGGTGGGCCGCGAGGGCCAGCTGCGCTTCCTCACCGTGGTGCTCGAGTGACGGCCGCCGCGCTGCCCGGCCGGAACGGGTCGCCGCTCGACCGCTTCCTCCGGCTCTTCAGCGACGTGCGGCCGGGCGAGGGCGCCACCGCCGTCATCCTCACCGCCAACATCTTCCTGCTGCTCAGCGCCTACTACGTCATCAAGCCGGTCCGCGAGGCGCTGATCCTGAGCAGCGGCGGCGCGGAGATCAAGTCGTACGCCTCCGCCGGGCAGGCGATCCTGCTCCTGGGCCTGGTGCCGCTGTACGGCCTCCTCGCCGATCACCTCCCGCGGCGGCGGCTCCTCAACGTGGTCACGGCGTTCTTCGTCGCCTGCCTGGTCGGCTTCTGGGCGCTGGCCCGGGCCAAGGCGCCCGTCGGCGTGCCCTTCTTCCTCTGGGTCGGGATCTTCAACCTGATGGTGGTGGCCCAGTTCTGGTCCTTCGCCAACGACCTCTACACCAAGGACCAGGGCGAGCGGCTCTTCCCGATCGTCGGCTTCGGGGCGTCGATCGGCGCCGTGGCCGGGAGCCTCCTGACGTCCCGCCTGATTCCGCTGCTGGGCATTCCCGAGCTGCTGCTGGTCGCCGCCGGGTTCCTGGTGCTCGCCCTGGTGCTGAGCCAGATGGCGGACAGTCGCGAGCGGCGCCGGAACGAACAGAGCCTGCCGTCCCGGTTGACCACCGCCGAGCTGCCGGCGGCGACCGGGGAGTATCAGATCCTGAGCACCGCCGAAGGTCCCAGGGTCACGGTGTCGGTGGCGGGCGCCACCACGGGGAGGACCGGGACGTTCGGACTGGTGTTCGCCGATCGCTACCTGCTGCTGATCGCGCTGCTGATGCTGGTGCTCAACTGGGTGAACACCACCGGCGAGTACATCCTGGGGAGCACGGTCGCCAACGCCGCCGCCCAGGCGGTCGCCACGGGCACCGCCCACGGGCTCGACAAGTCGGAATACATCGGGGAGTTCTACTCCCGGTTCTTCGGCGTGGTGAACATCGTGGGCGTGGTGCTGCAGCTGTTCGTGGTGTCGCGCCTGCTCAAGTACGCCGGGGTGAGAGTCGCGGTGATGGTGCTGCCCTTCATCGCCGCCCTGGGGTACAGCTTCCTCGCCTTCGCCCCGATCCTGGCGGTGGTCCGGTGGGTGAAGACCGCCGAGAATGCCACCGACTACTCGCTCCAGAACACCGTCCGCAACGTGCTCTTCCTGCCCACCAGCCGCGACCAGAAGTACAAGGCCAAACAGGCGATCGACTCGTTCTTCGTGCGCGCGGGCGATGTGCTGTCGGCCCTGCTCATCTTCATCGGGACCAGTCAGCTGGCGTTCGGGCCCTCCCAGTTCGCGCGGGTGAACCTGGTGCTGGCCCTCGTCTGGCTGGGTCTCGCCTTCGCGGTGGGCCGGGCCTACCGGCAGAAGACCGCTCCCGGAGGCACGGCATGACCCGGCATTGTCGCGCGGCCCTTGCCGCCGTCCTCCTCG
>DASZPT010000104.1:0-6337 GCA_035549935.1 Gemmatimonadales bacterium | reverse complement strand
CGGCCACTTCTTCGAGCCCACCGTTCTCACCAACGTCCGCCACGGCTCGCTTCCCACGACGGAGGAGATCTTCGGCCCGGTCCTGTCCCTCATCGTCGCGAAGACCCCCGACGAGGCGATCGCCATGGCCAACGACTCGCGCTACGGGCTCGGCGCGTCGATCTACACCAGGGACCTCGAACTCGCCATGCGCGCGATGGAGAACATCAAGGCGGGGACCTTCTGGATCAACGACCCGCTGACCGACAACGATGCCGGCCCCTTCGGCGGGATGCGCTGGAGCGGCGTGGGCCGGGAGCTGGGGGAAGAGGGCCTCGACGCCTTCCGCGAGCCCAAGCACGTCCACATGGACTATGTGATGGAGCGGAAGAGTTACTGGTATCCCTACCGGGACAGGCGTCTGCCGAATCACTAGGCCGGAGGCGGGAGGCCGGAGGCGGGAGGCCGGAGGCGGGAGGCGGGAGTGTCCATCGACACCCCCGCCTCCGCCAGCCTCCGGCCTCCGGCCTACTTTGTCAGCTCCGCGCAGAACCCCGTGAACGCCTCCACGTACCGGTCGATGTCTTCCGGCGTATGCTGCACCGAGAGAGTCCACTGCTCCTCGTCCCCCGGGGTCATGAAGATCCCGCGGTTGAGGAGCCAGGGATACGACGCCGAGAAGAGCTCGGGCCGGGTGTCGAGGAAGTCCCGATAGCTCTTCATCGGGGTGGGGCGATAGGAGACGCACCCCTTGGCATCGAGGTTCACCGTGTGGGCCGGGATGCCGTACTTCGTGATCGCCGCCTCGCACCCGGCGATGAGTCGCGCCGCGAGTCCGGCGAGATAGGTGTATGCCTCGGGGGTGAGGATCTCCCGCAGGGTGACGAGTCCCACGTGGGCGACCAGCGGGTTCCCGTTGTAGGTCCCCTGCTGCGACACCCCCTGCTCGATGAGGAACATCAGGTCCTTCCGCCCGCCGAAGGCCGCGGCGGGGAGCCCGCCCGCGATCGCCTTGGCGAGACAGACGAGGTCGGGCTGGACGCCGAACCGCTCGGTGGCGCCGCCGGCAGCGATGGTGAACCCGGTCTTGATCTCGTCGAAGATGAACACGACCCCGTACTTCGTGCACAGCTCGCGCACCCGCTGCAGGTAGCCTGGCTGCGGCAGCACGATCCCGATGTTCATCATCGCCGGCTCCATGATGAGGCAGGCGATCTCGTTCCCCCGCTCGGCGAACAACCGCTCGAGGTGATCGGCGTCGTTGAAGGGGACGACCTCGACATACTTCGACGCGTCCTTCACCATCCCCCGGGAGACCGGGGCCTTGGCCGGCCGCTCCCGGCCCCCCATCACATCGGCATTGGGGACGATCGAGAACATCACCGAGTCGTGATGTCCGTGATACGACCCCTCGATCTTGCAGACGATGTCGCGGCCGGTCGCGGCGCGAGCCACCCGGATCGCGTCCATCGTGGATTCGGTGCCGGAGTTGGTGAAGCGGATCGCCTCCAGGTTGAAGCGCCTGCAGATCACCTCGCCGTACTCCACCGCCTTCTCGGTGGTGGCGGCGAAGTGGGTCCCCTGGCTGGCGGCTTCCCGGCAGGCCTCGACGATCCGGGGATGGGCATGGCCCACCACCATGGCGCCGAATCCATTGTGGAAGTCCCGGTATTCGTGCCCATCCTGGCACCAGACCCGGCTCCCGGCCCCCCGGGCCACGTAGAGCGGGTAGGGCTGCATCTTCTGGAACGACGAGACCACCCCGAACGGCAGGATGGCGCGGGCCCGCTGGAACAGCGCGGCCGACTCGGGGGTCCGGGCGAGCAGCTGGCGCATCTCCCGGTCCGCGATTTCCTGGGCGCGGGACAGGAGACGGCCGAGTCCCGCCTGCCCGTGAGAAGGAACAGTGGCGGTCATGAGAACTCTGTGTTGTAGGGTGCGGGTCGCTGGGTGCTATCGCCTGCTGCGGGGAAACTCGAAGGGGCCGCGGCCTCGTGGCCGGGGCTCGACTCAAAGTGCCCCCCGGTGCACGGGTTGTCAACTCCGCCTGCGACCTGCATCTTCTCAGCTACTCCTACCCCGCCGCTCATGGAACCGGTCATCAAACTCGAGCACGTCACCAAGCACTTCGACGCCTTCGTCGCGGTGCACGAGGCCCATTTCGAGATCGGCAAGGGTGAGTTCTTCTCGATGCTCGGCCCCTCGGGGTGCGGGAAGACCACCACCCTGCGCATGATCGCCGGCTTCGAGCAGCCCAGCTCCGGCCGGATCCTCCTCGAGGGGCAGGACGTCTCGACGGTTCCGCCCTATCGCCGCAACGTCAACACCGTCTTCCAGCACTACGCCCTCTTCCCCCACATGACCGTGCGGGACAACGTCGCCTTCGGTCCCCGGAGCCGGAAGCTGCCGGAGAGCGAAGTCACCCGGCGGGTGGAGGAACTCCTCACCGTCACCCGGCTCACCCAGTTCGCCGCCCGGAAGCCGGCCCAGCTCTCGGGCGGCCAGCAGCAGCGGGTGGCGCTGGCCCGCGCCCTGGTGAACTATCCCTCCGCCTTGCTCCTCGACGAGCCGCTCGGCGCGCTCGACCTCAAGCTCCGCCAGGCGATGCAGTTCGAGCTCAAGCGGATCCAGCGGGACGTGAACATCACCTTCATCTACGTCACGCACGACCAGGAAGAGGCCCTGACCATGTCGGACCGCATCGCGGTCATGAACGAGGGCCGGGTCGAGCAGATCGGCACGCCGGAGGAGATCTATCACGCCCCTGCCACGGTCTTCGTGGCGAACTTCATCGGCGTGGCGAACCTGCTTCCCGCCACGGTGATCGGGATGAACGGCCAGCTGGTGGTCTCCCTCGAGGGGGAGACCCGGATGGAGGTGGCCCGGGCGGACTGGGCGAAGAAGCCCGGGACCCAGGGAACCCTGATGATCCGCCCCGAGCGGCTCCACTTCAGCGAGGGCGGCAAGGGCCTCCCCGTCACGCTGGCCGCGGCGGCCTTCAGCGGGCCGGTCATCCGGCTCGCGCTCCGCACCGGCAGCGGCCAGGAGATGATCGCCCACGTCCCCTCGGATGGGCCCCGCCCGCCGCTCGAACCGGGCCGCCAGTACGTGGTGAGCTGGGACGCGGATGGGGCGCGCCTGCTCCCCCCCAGGCCCTCGGCCTCGCCCATCGACATGGATCTCCGTCCGACCCTCGACCTCGCCACCAATCAGTAACCACCCACTTGCCTGAGGTGACGTCATGAGCAAGCACGACTACGACGACGCGGAACTCCAGGACCTGGTCCGCCGGGCGCTCTCCCGCCGCGCGTTCCTGGGTCGCACCGCCGCGGCGGCCGGCACCTTCGCGCTCGGCAGCGCCTTCCTGCAGGCCTGCGCCAAGAAGGAAGGGGCCGCGGCCGCCGGGGCCGGCGCGGACAGCATGTCCGCCGGCGCCACGGCCACCGCCGCCAAGACCGTGCGGATCTCCAACTGGCCGCTCTATATCGACAAGGAAACCGTCGAGGACTTCAAGAAGGCGACCGGCTACGGCGCGATCTACACCGAGGACGTGAACGACAACAACGAGTTCTTCGCCAAGATCGACGAGCCCCTCAAGCGGGGCCAGAGCATCGACCGCGACATCATCGTCCTCACCGACTGGATGGCCGGCCGTCTCATCAAGCTGGGCTACACCCAGCCGCTGGTCGACAGCGCCTTCCCCAACAAGGCCAACCTGGTCGACGGCCTCAAGAACGTCGGCTTCGATCCGGGCCGGGTCCACAGCGTGCCGTGGATGTCGGGCATGACCGGCATCGGCTACAACCCCAAGAAGACCGGCCGCGAGATCACCAGCTTCAACGAGATCTTCGATCCCAAGTTCAAGGGCCAGGTCACCATGCTCACCGAGATGCGTGACACCCTCGGCCTGGTGATGCTGGGCGACGGCAAGGACCCCGGCAACTGTACCGTCGACGACGCCAAGGCGGCCTGCGCCAAGATCAAGAAGTACCGCGAGAACGGCCACATCCGTGCCTTCACCGGCAACGACTACGCCGAGGACCTCGCCGCCGGCAACCTCGCGATCTGCGTGGCCTGGTCGGGCGACATCCAGGGCCTCTCGGCCGACAACCCCGATCTCCGGTGGATCGCGCCCAAGGAAGGCGCGATGCTCTACTCCGACAACATGCTGATCCCCAAGACCAGCGACCGCGCCGAGGTGGCGTCGGCGTTCATGAACTATGTCTACGACCCGGCCCACTCGGCCAAGATCGTGGCGGCGGCGCCGTACCTCTCGCCGGTCAAGGGCACGGGGGACGAGCTGGCCAAGACCCACCCCGAGCTGGCCAAGAGCGCGCTGGTCAACCCGCCGGCCGACGTCCGCGCCCGGCTCCACGTCTTCAAGTGGCTGGAAGAGGCCGAAGACACGGAATTCAACAAGCTCTTCCAGGACGCGATCGGGGCCTGACGTAAGTGGCAGGCATCGCCGCGGGCGGCTCGCGCCGCAGTGCCCTCGCCCCCTGGCTCCTCGTGGCGCCAGGGGTGCTGTGGCTCCTCGCGTTCTATCTCGTGCCGACGCTCGCGCTCGCCCGCACCTCGTTCCAGACCGGGGACCTCCCCTGGTATGACGGGTACCGCCGGGCGTTCACCGATTACGGCGAGCACATGCTCCGCTCGTTCGGGTATGCGCTCACCGCCACCGTCATCGCCATCCTGCTCGGGTATCCCCTCGCGTACGTGATGGCCTTCCGCGCCAACCGGCTCAAGAATTTCCTGCTGGGCCTCGTCATCCTGCCGTTCTTCACCACCTTCCTGGTGCGGACCTTCGCCTGGAAGACGATCCTCAACGACGACGGCCCGGTGATCAACCTCCTCGGCGCGATCAACCTGCTCCCCGCCGACGGCCGCCTCCTCAACACCATCTGGGCGGTCATCGGCGGCATCACCTACAACTTCCTGCCGTTCATGATCCTGCCGATCTACGTGAGCCTCGAGAAGATCGACCGCCGGCTCACCGAGGCCGCCCAGGACCTGTACTGCAACCAGTTCACCGCCTTCCGGAAGGTGGTGCTGCCCCTCTCGCTGCCGGGCGTGCTCGCGGGAAGCCTCCTCACCTTCATCCCCGCCTCGGGCGACTTCCTCAACGCCGAGCTCCTCGGGAGTCCCAACCAGAAGATGCTGGGCTCGGTGATCCAGGGACAGTTTCTCACCGTGCGCGATTACCCCCTGGCCGCGTCGCTGTCCTTCGCGTTGATGGCCCTCATCACGATCCTGGTCGTGATCTACGCCCGCGCCCTGGGCACCGAGGACCTCGCCTGATGGCGCCCCCGAAGCAGGGTGTCGTGGGCTCGCGCTGGACCGGGCCGCTCCTCGACCTCTACGCCGGCCTGGTGCTGCTGTACCTCTTCCTCCCGATCTTCGTGATCGTGGCGTACAGCTTCAACAAGCCCGCCGGGAAGTTCAATTTCGTCTGGAAGGCCTTCTCGCTCGACGCCTGGCGGGACCCGTTCCTCTTCCCGGCGCTGGTCGACGCGATGAAGCTGTCGCTCAAGGTGGCGGCCGTCTCGACCTCGGTGGCGACCGTCTTCGGCGCCCTCATCGCCCTGGCCCTCTGCCGCTACCAGTGGAAGGGTGCCGCACCGGTGAACTTCCTGCTGGTCCTTCCCCTCACCACGCCGGAAGTGGTGCTCGGCTCCTCGCTCCTCTCGCTCTTCCTCCAGGCCAACGTCGCCACCGGGTTCTGGACCATCGTCATCGCGCACATCATGTTCTCGGTGAGCTACGTCGCGCTGACGGTGAAGGCCCGCATCCGCGGCTTCGACTGGACCCTGGAAGAGGCGGCGATGGACCTCTACGCCTCGCCGCTCCGGGTCATCTTCAAGGTCACCCTGCCCCTGATCGCGCCCGGGATCGCTGCCGCCGCGATGCTCTCCTTCGCGCTCTCGCTCGACGACTTCATCATCACCCTCTTCAACGCCGGGAGCCGGGTCACCTACCCGCTCTACGTCTACGGCGCCCGCCGCGCCGCCTTCCCGCCGCAGATCAACGTCCTCGCCACCGTCATCCTCTTCGCGAGCCTCATCCTCCTCGGCATCACGGTGCTTTGGCAGAACCGGCGGCTCAAGGACGCGCTGACCTCGTAGGGGTCGGGGGCGCTAACCATTCGGCGTGCAGCGTGCAGCGTGCAGCGTGCAGGGTGCAGCGTGCAGTGTGCGCGGCGGGGTGGGGAGCGGGCGGAGCGGGACGTAAGTGAGCGGGTCCCGATTGAGGGCCGTCCCTGACTCGCGAACTTGAGTCCCGCGGAGCCCGCTCCCCACCTCTCCACGCTCCTCGAAACGCACGAAGGGCCGAGCGCCTCGCTCGGCCCTTCGCAACACCC
>DASZPT010000103.1:0-7659 GCA_035549935.1 Gemmatimonadales bacterium | reverse complement strand
TCGTCTGGCTGGGCCTCGCCTTCTCGGTGGGCCGGGCCTATCGGCAAAAGACGGCTGCCGGAGGCACGGCATGACCCGGCACTGTCGCGCGGCGCTCGCCGCCGTCCTCCTCGCGGGCCTCGCCGCCCTGCCGCTCCCGGCGCAGACCCGGGACAGCACCCTCCGGGTCGCGGCCGGCCCGCAATACGATGCGGGCGGCCTCTACCGTTTCCTGTTCGGCTCGGGGTACCGCGAGCTCTGGATCAGGCCGTTCCAGGTTCCGGTGCTCGATCTCGCCACCTATGCCGGCGGCCTCACGCCGGTGGCACGCACCGGCGGCCAGCAGACCCGGGCACTCCGATTCCGCGCTCCCGATGGCCGGGAGTTCTTCTTCCGCTCCCTCGACAAGGACCCGTCGACTGTCCTGCCCCCTGACCTGCGCGGGACGGTGGCGGGGAGCGTGGTACAGGACCAGACCAAGTCGGCGCTCCCCACCGCGCCGCTGGTGGTGAGCCGGCTCCTCGCCGCGGCCGGCATCCCGCACGCGGAACCGATGATCGTGGCCCTCCCTGACGACCCGGCGCTGGGCGAGTTCCGGCCGGTGTTCGCGGGACTGGTGGGAACCATCGAGGCCCGGGTCGGGGGCAGCGGCCTCAACGAGCATTTCGACGGGGCCCTCGAGATCATCTCGAGCGACAGCCTGATGACGCTGCTCGACCGCTCCACCCACGACCGGGTCGACGCGACCGCCTTCCTCCGGGCCCGGCTCTTCGATCTCCTGATCGGCGACTGGGACCGCCACCGCGACCAGTGGCGCTGGGCCCGGTTCGACTCGAGCGAACCGCGCCGCTGGCGGCCGATTCCCCTCGACCGCGACCAGGCCTTCGCGCGCTACGACGGCCTCCTCCTCGGCATCGCCCGTCAGGCCGGGGCGCCGCAACTCACCAACTACGGCCCCGAGTATCCGGGCATGACCGGCGCCACCTGGAATGGGCGCGACCTCGATCGCCGCCTCCTGGTGGGGCTCGAGCGGACCGACTGGGACTCGGTGGCGCGCGACCTCCGGTTCTCGCTCCGCGACAGTGTGATCCGCGAGGCGGTGCGGGCGCTGCCGCCCGAGCACTACACGATCATCGGTGTGACCCTGATCGACTGGCTCCGGCTCCGGCGGGATCTCCTGCCCGACGCGGCGCGCAACTTCTACCGCCACCTCGCGGGCCAGGTCGACGTGCACGCGACCGACGGCGCGGACCATGCGACGGTCACCCGGACCCGCCCCGGCGAGCTCGATCTCACGATCCGCACCGCGGGCGACTCGGCGCCCTGGTACCGCCGCCACTTCCGGGCCGATGAGACCTCTGACCTCCGGGTCTTCCTGGGCGACGGGCCCGATACCGCGCTGGTGACGGGCGCGGGGGACGGCATCACCGTGCGGGTCCTGGGCGAAGGCGGCGCCGATCTCCTGAGCGATTCCACGGAGAGCGGGAAGAACCGCTTCTACGACGACCCCGCCGGACCGGCGAAGACGGCCGGCATCGACCAGTCGGTCGACCGGCGGCTCCCCCGTCTCCCGCCCGGGGCGAATCCCAGGGCGCCTCCGCCCCGCGACTGGGGCACCCGATGGCAGGCCAACCTCTGGGCCAGCGCGGGCCCGGATATCGGGCTCTTCTTCGGTGGCGGCCAGACCTTCACCACCTACGGGTTCCGGAAATTCCCGTTCGCCTCGCGCCACAAGGTGCGGGTCGGGTTCGCCACCGGGCCGACCGCGTTTCGCGCCGAGTATCGGGGCGAGTGGCAGCGGGAGAATTCGGGGACCCGGCTCGGCCTCCTGGCGCGGGGCTCGGGGATCGAGGTGATCCGCTTCCACGGATTCGGGAACGAGATCGCGGCCCCCCGCGGAGACGAGTTCTACCGGGTGACGCAGCAGCAGTACCTGCTCTCGCCCCAGGTGCTCTTCCAGCTGGCGCCGAAGCTGTCCCTCACGATCGGCCCGGACGTGAAGCTGGTCCACACCGACGTGCGGCGGGATCGCCTGCTCTACAGCCTCGATCCCTACGGCGACGGCACGTTCGGCGAGTTCGGCGCCGGCGCCGATCTGGTGTTCGACGCCCGCAACCGCGCCAGCGCCGCCACTCACGGCGGACGGATCGCCGTCGGGGGAACGGTCCGGCCGCCCTGGTGGGACGTGAAGGAGACGTTCGGCGACGTTCACGGGGAGGCCACGCTCTTCCTGAGCCCGAAGATGCCGCTCGATCCGACCCTCTCGTTCCGCGTGGGAGGACGGAAGATCTGGGGTGCCTTCCCCTATTTCGAGGCCGCTTTCATCGGCGACCGGAGCACGGTGCGCCTGGGCCGGGAGAACCGCTATGCCGGCGACGCCTCGGCCTACGGCTCGTCCGAGCTCCGCGTCCAGCTCTTCCGGACCAGCATCGTGGTGCCGACCGATGTCGGGGTCTTCGGCCTCGCCGACGGCGGCCGGGTCTGGCTCGACGGCGAGTCCTCCGACAAGTGGCACTCCGCCTTCGGCGGCGGTGTCTGGCTCGGCTTCCTGAGCCCCGCGAACACCATCTCCGTTGCGGTGGCCGCGAGCGAGGAACGGACCCGGGTGTACGTGCAGGGCGGGTTCGGGTTCTGAGAGGGGGAAGGAGAAGGCAGAAGGGAGAAGGGGGAATCCCGCTTCTCCCTTCTCACTTCTTACTTCTCCCTCCTCCCCCGTCCGCGCTACCTTAGGCAGCCATGCCCTCCGCCCTGGATCGCCGGCCCCAGCTCTATGCGGTCGCTGCCGCGGCCCTGACGGTGGCGTTCCAGCTCGCCGGCAAGTCCACCCGCGATGCCCTCTTTCTCTCCACCTTCGGTATTGCCGCGCTGCCGCGGATGCTCATCGCCTCCGCGGTCGTCTCCGTTGCCCTCACCCTCGGTCTCACCCGGGTCCTGGCGCGCTTCGGGCCCGGCCGGCTCATTCCGAGGCTCTTCTGGCTGAGCGGACTCCTGCTCCTCGGTGAGTGGGCCCTGGTGGGTTCCTTCCGCCCGGCCACCGCCATCCTCTTCTATCTCCACTTCGGCGGCCTGGGCGCCCTCCTGGTCTCCGGCTTCTGGGCGCTGGTCAACGAACGGTTCGACCCCCGGTCGGCTCGCGGCGCGATCGGCCGGATCACCACCGGGGCGTCCATCGGTGGACTGGTCGGGGGGATCCTCCCCGAGCGCATCGGCGCGACACTGAGCCTCCCCGCCATGCTTCCCGTGCTTGCCTTCCTCCATCTCGTGGCGGGGGTGCTGGTGCTGCGGCTCCGCCGGGCCACCACCGCGCAGGAACCGGCGGCGCGGCGGAGCGAGCGGCCCACCCGCTCGCCACCGGAGATCTTCGCCGGGTCGCGCTACCTCCAGGGCATCGCCACGCTGGTGGTGCTCACGGCCACAGCGGAGGGACTGCTCGACTACGTCTTCAAGGCCGGCGCGACGTCGGCGGTCAGTCATGACGCCACGCTGCTCCGGCTCTTCGCGGCCTTCTACACCGGGACCGCGGTGCTCACCATCCTGGTGCAGGTCTTCGCGCTCCGGCCGGTGATGGCCCGCATCGGCATCGCCCGGAGCGCGGCGCTGCTTCCCGGCGGGGCGTCGATCGGCGCGGCAGGGGCCATGGTACTGTCCGGGTTCGGCCCGCTGATCGCGGCGCGCGCCATCGAGATCGTCCTCCACAACTCGATCTTCCGGGCGGCGTACGAGCTGCTGTTCACGCCGGTCTCGCCCCAGGAGAAGCGGTCGACCAAGCTGGTCCTGGACGTCGCCGTGGCGCGGGTCGGCGACGTGCTCACCGGCGCCCTGGTGCAGGCCGCGCTGCTCCTTGGCCTGGCGGCGGCGGCGCCCCTGCTGGGCGCGGCGATGGTGCTGTCCGCCGCGGCGCTCCTCGTCGCCCGCCAGCTTCACTTCGGCTACGTGGGCGCGCTGGAACAGAGCCTCCACCGGCGCGCGGCGGACCTCCCGCTCCAGAGCGACGATCCCGGCGCGACCCTGCTGCAGAGCTTCGGCGCGTTCGACCTCTCCGCACTTCGCGAGGGACGGAGCAGCGGCGAACTCCCCGCGGAGCCGCCACCGCCGGCGTCGGCCCCCACCCGGCCGCCTCGCCTGTCGAGCTCCGACCCCGAGCTGGTGCTGACCGCCCTGGCCCGGGAGCCGCTCCAGGGCGAGCAGCTGGACGACGTGGTCCACCTGCTGGCCTGGGATGCGGTGGCTCCCCGGGCGATCGAGGCCCTCAGGCCGTTCGTCGTGCGGGAGCCTGAACGGCTGGTGCGGTACCTGCTCGATCCGGCCGAGGACTTCGCCGTGCGCCGGCGGCTGGTGCGGGTGCTGGCCGACGGCGAGAGCGACGTGGTGGCCGAGGGGCTGCTCGGCGCGCTCGAGGACCAGCGGTTCGAGGTGCGCTACCGGGCCGGCCGCGCCCTCGCTCGCCTGCGCGCGCGGCAGCCAGGGCGGGTCATCGATCGCGAGCGCGTGGTCCGCACGGTGCTGCGTGAGGTGGCGGTGGAACGCGGTGTCTGGGAAGGCCGCCAGCTGATCGATCAATCGGACGACGACTGGTCCCCGATGGAGGCCGAGGTGCTGCGCGACCGCGCCACCCGGAGTCTGGAGCACGTGTTCACGCTGCTTGCGCTGATCCTCCCGGCGGAGACCCTCCGGATCGCCTTCCACGGCCTGCACACCCAGGATCCGCACCTGCGCGGCACCGCCCTCGAGTACCTGGAGAGCGTCCTGCCCGAGCGGGTGCGGGAGAAGCTCTGGCCCTTCCTCGAAGTGGAGCAGGGCCACGCCACGCGGCCCCTCACCCCTGAGCAGGCCCTGCAGGATCTCCTCGCCTCCCGGGAGTCGATCGTGCTGGCCCTCGCCGCGGTCCGGAATCGGAGCGGCGAGCGCCCCGCTACACCGGCCACGGAATCGTGAGCCGGATCCACGCCCCGAAGAGCGGGTCCTCGAGGCGGAGCCGGACCTCGCCTTTCTCGCCTTCCTCCCGCACGATGCCCCGTGCCTCGAGCGCCTTGAGGGCCTTCTGGATGGTCGGCACGGGGACTCCGTAGGCGCGGCTCACCGCACCCGAGGCGAGTCCCTTTCCCTCGTGGATCAGCGCCAGCATCGTCTTCTGCTGCGGCGCGGTCAGGCTGGTCCAGAGCTGGGTGTAGAGCGGGTCGTTCCGCCGCGCGGCGCTGGCTTCGACACCGGCCACGAACTCCGGGGTGAGCCGCGTGCCAGCGCGACTGGCCTGGCCCGATTCCCAGCAGGCGTGCGCCAGGAGCTGCACGTTGTAGGGGACGTCCTCCGCGTGATCCAGGATCGCCTCGATGCCCTCGTCCGTCACCGGCAGGACGCCCTTGAATCCGCGCCCGAGAAAGGCGCGGAAGGCCTCGCGCGGGATGGGCCCGAGGAAGAGCCGGTCGCCGAGCCGGTAGAAGGGACGGGCCGCGTCGCCGGTCATGGCGGCGAGGAGCCGGGTATCCGAGCCGGCGAAGATGTACGCCAGGTGCCGGTGCGTCTGCACCGCGGCTCGGAGCTGCCCCTCGGCGTCCTGTCCCCCCCGCTCGATGATGCGGGGGAACTCGTCGAGAATGAGCGCCGTCGGGCGGGCGCGGTCACGGGCCGCCTTCTCGCAGCCGTCGAGCACCTCGAGCAGGACCGGGAGGGCCGCGGCGGGCGGCGGCTGGACGCCGAGGGAGATCGACCAGGAGCCGTCGAGCGGCTTGAAGGTGATGCTGGGCTTCACCGCCTTGAAGAAGGTGCGCACCGCCTTGGCGACTCGCTCCGCCGGGCCGGCGAGGGAGGCGGCGTAGTCCCGCACCAGCCGGGCGGCGAGGAGATCCAGGGTCGGGAAGACCTCGCCATCGTAGCGGAGCACCAGGGTCTTCTGCCGGGCGGCGAGGGTCGCGGCGCCCGCGAGGAGGGAGGTCTTGCCGTAGCGGCGGGGGCCGATGAGGAAGCACTTGCCCGCCCCGGTCAGGACCGCGGTGAGGGCGCGGAGCTCGCGCTCGCGATCGACCAGTTCGTCGAGGGCGAGCTCGCGGCCGAACTCGAAGGGATTGCGGGTGGCCATGGTGCCTCTCCTGTTATGCCATTCAGCATAATGCCATTCGGTACCATGTCCATGGCCCCGGGGTGGTGGGGAGCCGGGAGCGTCGCCGATAACTGTTAAAGAATTAGTTGACAGGCGGGCCCCGCCGCCCTATCGTGGCTCCATGCCCCGTCGCCCCTCGCCCACGCTCACCCCCGCCGAACTCCGGGTCATGCAGGCCCTCTGGCGCCTCGGCCGCGCCCCCGCCACCGCCATCGTCGACGCCCTCGGCCCCGGCCAGGGCAGCCGCGACTCCACCATCCGCACCATCCTCCGGATCCTCGAGCGGAAGGGGTTCGTCGGCCACGAGCGGGAAGGGCGCGCGTTCTATTACCTCCCCCGGGTCCAGGAAGGGGAGGCCCAGCGCGGCGCGGTCCGGGATCTCGTGGCCCGCTTCTTCGGGAACTCGCCCGAGCGCCTGGTGCTCAATCTGCTGCGCCATGAGGACGTGGACCCGCGCGAGCTCGCCCGCCTCCGCCGCCTGGTGGACCGGGACGACGAAGGACGATGAGCGACATGGTCCCGGGCGTGCTGTCCGCCGTGCTGCAGAGCCTCTGGGTCGGCGGCTGCCTCGCGCTCGGGGCCGCACTCGCGCTCCGGATCGCGCCGGGGCTGCCGCCCGCGTGGCGCTACCGGGTCTGGTGGCTGGTCCTCCTGCTCAGTGCCCTCACGCTGCTCCGCCCGGTGCGATGGCACCCGGCGCCCGGCCTCACGCCCGGCCTCGCGCCGTCGGTCTCGATCGCAGAGGCACCGCACGAGGGGGAGGGTCCGGTGGACCCGCCCGCATCCGAGGCGAGGCCGGCCCCGGTGATCCCGGCGGCCCGCCCTGCCGTCGTCCGGCCAGGTGCGCCACGCGCCTCGGCCGAGATTCCCCGATTCGCCGGCGCCACGCTGGTCGCCATCCTCGCGGGCGGTGCGCTGCTGCTTCTCGCCCGCCTCGGAGGTCAGCTCCTGGCGGTGCGGCGGCTCAAGCGCCACGCGGCGCCGCCCAGCCCGGCGCTCCGGCTCGAATGGCAACCGGCCCGCAAACAACTGGCCCTCCGGCGGCAAGTCGGGCTTCGCGTCTCGTGCGAGGTGCCCCTCCCGGCCGCGTGCGGCTTCGTGCACCCCGTGGTTCTCTTCCCGGCGCGATTCGACACGGAGCTCTCCCCGTCCGAGACGCGCTGCCTCCTCCTGCATGAACTGGCTCATCTAGCGCGGCGCGACGACTGGGCGCTCCTCGCCGAGCGGGCCCTGCTGGCGCTCCTCTGGTGGCACCCCGTGGCCTGGTGGATGAGCCGGATGATCGAGCAGGAACGGGAACAGGCGTGTGACGCCATGGTTGCGGCGCGATCGGACCCGCGTGCGTACGCGAGGACCCTGCTGCACCTGGCCGAGCGGGCGCACGCCGGCGCGCCGGTGCTGGCACCCGGCGCCCACCGGGGCATCCTGTCGCTCCGGATCGAGCGCCTGCTGGCGCCCCCGGTCCTGGTCCGGGACAGGATGTGGCGCCGAACCACCGCGGGCCTCCTCGGGCTGGCCGTACTCTCCGCGGGCGTCACACTCCGGCCACCCGCGATCCGGACCGCGATGGCGCGACCGGAGTC
>DASZPT010000102.1:0-3966 GCA_035549935.1 Gemmatimonadales bacterium | reverse complement strand
GCCTCCCGGAAGGCGTCGGCCATCTTCTGCAGGCTCTCGCGGGCCTGCTTCTCCTCCGTGATGTCGATCGCGGTGCCGAAGTAGGTCTCGATCCCGTCCGGGTCGATGATCCGCTGCAGCTGCATCCGCACCTCGAAGGTGGCACCATCCCGCCGGGAAGCGCTGAACTCGAGCAATGCCTGGCCATCCCGCCGGACCGCCTCCACGATGCGGGCCGGCATCGCGGGGTCGAGGGCATGAGTCGCGGGGGAGGTGCCGAGGATCTCCTCGAGGCGGTCGTAGCCCCAGAGGCGGAGGTAGGTCCGGTTGGCGTAGACGAACTTCCAGTCGCGCACGATGGCGAACGCGGTCATGGAGTTCTCGAGCGCATCGCTCCGGATCTGCAACTGCTCCTCGAGGTGCTTCCGCTCGGTGATGTCCAGCAGGACACCGTGCCAGGTCGTGCCGCCATCGGGGTCACGCACCGCGGTCGTATGGACCTCGACCCAGATCTCACCGCGGACCGGATGCCGGACCCGGAACCGGATGTCCCAGGGGGTGAGGTCCCGGGCCGAGGCGAGCATCGCGGCGGTCACCCCCCGGAGGTCTGCGGGATGGATCCGCTCGAATACCCCAGAGGCGTCCCGGGCCAGTTGCTCCGGGGTGAAGCCGAACAGCGCCTTGATCGCCGCGGGGGCGAACGGGAAGGAGGCATGTCCGTCGGGCGCGCGCCGGAACGAATGGATCAGGGCCGGGGAGACGGACGCAATGGTCTCGAACCGTTGCTGCGCGGCGCGCAGTTCCTCCCGAAGCGTCCACTCCTCGTGGATGTCGGTGTTGGTACCGAACCACTTGATGACCCGCCCCTCGGCGTTGCGGAGCGGCATCCCGCGGATCTCGAACCAGCGATAGGCGCCGTCGTGCCGGCGCATGCGCACCCGGGCGCGGTACTCCGCGCCCATGGCGACCGCGCGGACCCACGCCGCATCGGCCGCCTCCCGGTCCTCGGGGTGGAGATGCTCGAGCCACCTCCCGTGGTTCGCCTCGCCTCGGGGGACCCCGGTATAAGCGAGCCATTGCTCGCTGGAATACTCGTCGATCCCCTCGGGGGTGCAGGTCCAGCCGATCTGGGGCAGTGACTCGGCGAGCTCGCGGTAGCGGGCCTCGCTCGCGCTGAGCGCCGTCTCCTGCTCCTTCTGGTGCGTGATGTCGGTGACGATCCCGTGCCAGACGGTGCTCCCGTCCGACTCGCGGATCGGGGTGGAGACACCCTCCATCCAGCGGAGACCGCGGGCCGGATGCCGGTAGCACCACTGCTGGCGCAACGGCGTGAGGTGCCGCGCCGACTCGGCGATGCTCTCCCGCAGCGTCCGGGCATCGTCCGCGGGCATGGCGGCGAAGACCGCCGCGGCATCGTTGACAAGGCTCGACGGTTCGAGCCCGAAGAGATCGACCATCGCCGGGTTGGCGTAGACGAAGTGGGTCGAGCCGTCGGGACGCATCCGGAAGGCGTAGATCACGCCCGGCACGACGCTCGCGATCCGGGCGAGGCGGGTGGACTCGCGGACCAGCCGCTCGTGGCGCGCGAGCTGGTCCTCGACGTCGATCGCCATGCCGAGGCGGTAGACGGCGCCATCCGTGCCCGGGATCGGGACCGAGCGCGTCTCGAACCGGCGATAGGCGCCGTCGTGCCGGCGAAGCCGGACGGCGGCCTGCCAGCTGGTGGCGGCGGCGAGTCCCGCGGCCCGGATGTTCAGGGCGGCGGGCCGATCCTCGGGATGCACGAGATCCACCCAGCGGAGCGCAACGTCCCGGCCGTCGAGGCCGAAGTACTCCCGGCCCGCCTGGTTCACGTGACGGCAGGCGCCTTCCGCTGTGGCGATCCAGGCACAGTCGGGCAGCCGATCGATCAGGGCGTTGAGTGCCTGCTCCGGGCCGTCGGCCGGGCGGGACTCCTGCCGGATCCCGGTGATATCCTGCACGGTTCCACGGAGGTGGAGAGGGCGGCCATTTCGATCGAAGGAAGCGCGCGCATGGTTGACGAGCCAGCGCGGGGAGCCGTCGGGCCGGCGGATGCGGAAGGTGTGATGGAGCCGGCCGTCGCCGGCGAGCGCCGCCTCCGAGGCGGCCATGAGCGGTCCGAGGTCGTCGGGGTGGACGACCGACAGGAACCCGTCGATGGTGTGCTCCAGCTGGTCGGTGCCGAGGATGGCATAGCACTCGGGCGACCAGGTGACCCGGTTCGACGCGACGTCCCATTCCCAGATGCCGACCCCGGTCGCTGCCTGGACCAGCGCCAGCCGCTCCTGCAACTCCGCGAGTCGTGCCCTGAGGTCGGTATCGGTTTCGGCCACAGCCACTCCATCCACGGGCGTGCAGGGGGGCACCCCGTGATTATCGGACCGTGCCTGACAGTCTCGAGGTCACGATCCGCGGAGCAGGTATGATGCCAAGTGCGCGTGAAGGAGGGGTGAAGCCGATGTTAGCGGCTGCCCCTGAACGGAGCGATGCGCCGGATTTCCGGCCAGGGCAGGGCGAGTGTCTCGGACTACTCCAGGGTCTTGTGGAACCGCCTGACAGACAGCGTGACGATCAGGAAAGCGAACCCCCACAGCGCCAGGAACTGGGGCCAGAGTTCGCCGAAGCCGGTGCCCTTGAGGAGGATGCCGCGCAGGATGTCGAGGAAGTAGGTGAGCGGCAGCATGAGGCCGAGCCACTGGGCCGGCGCCGGCATGGCCGCGCGAGGGAACATGAATCCCGAGAGCAGGATGTTCGGCATGATGAAGAGGAACCCGGCCTGCATCGCCTGGGCCTGGGTGCGGACCAGGGTCGAGAAGAAGAGCCCGAGCCCGAGACTGGCGACGACGAAGGGGAAGGCCATCACCAGCAGCACGAGGATCGAGCCGCGGACCGGAACGTGGAACAGCAGGCGTCCCAGCAGCAGGATCACCACGATCTGCACGTAGCCCACCAGGAGGAAGGGCACGATCTTCCCGAGCATGAGGCTGGTGCGGTCGACCGGGGTGACGATGAGCTGCTCCAGGGTTCCCCGTTCCCGCTCCCGCACCACCGACATCGCGTTGATGATGATCATGGTCATCGAGAGCAGGACGCCGATGATCCCCGGCACGATGTAGGTGGAGCTGTCGAGCATCGGGTTGTACCAGGGCCGCACCTTGAGCGAGACGGACTGGGCCCGTGGCGAGGGACGGAAGGCGAGCCCCGCGAGCGAGGCTCCCTGCAGGGCCGACTGGGAGGAGAGCGGGTCCGCCGCGTCGACGATGACCTGGGCCTCGGCGCCGCGGCCGCGCTTGAGGTCCCGCGAGAACTCGTGGGGAATCACGACCGCCGCCGCGGCGCGCCCCGCGGCGATGGCCCCCTCGACCTCCGCCCGACCGGTCACCTCCCCCACCACCCGGAAGTAGGTCGAGTTGACGAGCGAGGCCACCAGCTCGCGGCTCTCGCGGGTCCGTGACTCGTCGAGCACGATGGTCGGGAGGTGGCGCACCTCGGTCCGGATCGCGAAGCCGAAGAGGGCGAGCTGGATCGCCGGGATACCGATCATCATGCCGAGCGTCATCCGGTCCCGCCGCATCTGGATGAACTCCTTGCGGAGCATGGCCCAGAAGGGCCACTGCCGGACGCGATGGGGGATCATGCCGCCTCCTCGTCGCGCAGCTGCAGCGCGATGAACGCATCCTCGAGCGACGGGGCGCCGAGCTGAGTGACGATCTCGCGCGGGGTCCCCACCGCCTCGAGCTTCCCGCGCCAGAGGATCGCGAGCCGCTCGCAGCGTTCGGCCTCGTCCATGTAGTGGGTGGTGACCAGGATCGTGGTCCCCCGGGCCGCCATCTGCCTGATCATGTCCCAGAAATGCCGCCGGGCCGCCGGGTCCACGCCGGCGGTGGGCTCATCCAGGAAGAGCACGTCGGGCCGGTGGCTGGTGGCGCAGCCGAGGGAGAGCCGCTGCTTCCAGCCGCCGGAGAG
>DASZPT010000101.1:0-15796 GCA_035549935.1 Gemmatimonadales bacterium | reverse complement strand
GCCGACGTCTTCGGTGGTGTGGTGGTGATCGATGTGAAGGTCACCCACCGCCCTGACGCTGATGTCGATGCGGGAATGCCGCGCCAGCAGGTCGAGCATGTGGTCGAAGAACCCGATGCCGGTCTCCACGTTCGACCGGCCGGTGCCATCGAGGTCGAGCGAGACCCGGATCCGGGTCTCGCGGGTCTCACGATTGATCTCAGCGCTTCGGGACATGACGCTCCACACTCTCTCGCTTCACGATTCACCCTCCTGCCGGGCCGGTCCTCCCACCCCCGCGTCCGCGTGCCCGCCCAGGATCGCCCGCAGCGCCTCGAGCACCGCATCCATGTCGGCCCGTTCCCCGATCGAGACCCGGAGACACTCGGCCAGCCCGGCACCGTGGCTCACGTCCCGGATCAGGATCCCGAAATCGTCCCGGATCCGCCGGAAGACCTCACTCGCCGGGACCGCGTCCATCCGGAGCAGGAGGAAGTTGGCGGCGCTCGGAAAGGCGTGGAGCCCTGGGATCCCCCGCACCGCCTGGTAGAACCGCTCCCGCTCCGCCACCACCGCGCGGGTCCGCGCCTCGAACACGTCGCCGTGCTCGAAGGCGACCTCGGCCGCGGCCAGGGTGATGGCGTTGACGTTGTAGGGGAGCTTGGCCTTGGCGATCTCGCGCGCGACCTCGGGATGCGCGAGCGCGTACCCGAAACGGAGGCCCGCCATCCCCACCGCCTTCGAGAAGGTCCGGAGCACCACGACCCGCGGCGACCGGTGGAGCAGCGGAACGGCGGTCGGGCCGCCGAAGTCCTGGTAGGCCTCGTCACAGAGGATGAGGGCGCCGGTCTCGGCCAGGCAGCGCTCCACCCCGTCCGCCGGCAGCGCTGAGCCGGTGGGGTTGTTGGGCGAGTTGAGGACCATCACGCGCGCGCGGCTCCGCTTCGCCTCGGCGATGAGCGCGTCCACGTCGTAGCGGAAGTCGGAGGCGAAGGGCACGCCGACATAGCGGGCCCCCATCACCCCGGCGAGGAGCCGGTAGAGCGAGAAGGTCGGGGAGGGCGCCACCACCACGTCCCCCTCGCCCAGGGCGACGGCGAGCGCCGCCTGGATGACCTCGTTGGAACCGTTGCCGACCAGCACGCCCTCGGGCACCCAGCCGTGCCGCCGCGCGATGATCTCGGTGAGGTGCGTGGGGACGAAGGCGGGATAGCGGTGCCACGGCAGCGCCGCCGCCCGCGCCAGGATCTCCCGCTTGAGGTCGGCGGGGATGTCGGCAGGGGCTTCGTTCTGGTTGAGCTTGCGGGCGGTGACCGGCTGTTCCAGCGAGTAGGCTGCCTGGGAACGGACGGACGCCTTGATCAGCGCAAGCGCAGCGGCGGGATCGGGAAGCGGCATGGATGGTGGCCCGGGGTCACCGCCGCCTCCCCAGCACGACCTCGAGCCGCTTGGAGAGCGCCTTGGCGCGGAAGGGTTTGGTCAGGAAGTCGTCGGCGCCGAGCTCGAACACCCGCACCTCGTTGTCCTCGTCGCCCTTGGCGGTGAGGACCACGACCGGGATGTTGCGGGTGGCGGGACGGGAGCGGAGCTCGGAGAGCACCGAGTAGCCGTCCATGCCCGGGAGGTTGAGGTCGAGCACCACGACGTCGGGGGCGTGGCGGTCGACCTGGTCGAGCGCCTCGATGCCGGTGCCGGCCTCCACCACCTCGTAGCCCTCGCGCACCAGCAGGTCCTTCATGACCCGGCGGAGGAACTCCTCGTCGTCGACCAGCAGGACGGTCTGCCCCCGCGTGCTGCCGCGGCGTACCGGCTCCTCGACCACGATCTCGTCCTCGATCAGGTCGAAGGCCCCGGAGAGGTCCGGCTCCACCCGGGCCGGCCGCGATGGGCGCTCGACGGCGGGCGCGGGCATGGTCGCCGCGGGGGCCGGGGTCGAGGGTGGCGTACGCCGCTGGGGTGCCGCGGCGGGCGGCGCCGGCGCGGGAGCCGCCTCGGGCCTGGCGGGAGCGGCGGAGGGGACCGACAGCCGTCCGGCCACTGCGCCGTCAGCCACCGGCACATCCACCACGCGGAGCAGCTCCTCGACGCTCGTCTCGCCCGCGAGCACGTGGCGGAGCCCGCTCTCGAAGAGCGAGAGCATCCCGTTGGCCCGCGCCGCGTCCGCGATCTTGTCGGCCGTCGCCCCCGCGCCGATGAGCTTCTCCAGCTCGGTGTTCATGGTGAGGACTTCCACCACGCTGAAGCGGCCCCGGTACCCGGTCATCGAGCAGTCGGGGCAGCCGACCGCCCGCGCGATCTGGGTGCCGGCGGGGATATAGCGCCGGAGCCGCTCGGGCGGTGCCGAGGTGGACACCTCCCGGCAGGTGGGGCAGATCCGGCGCATGAGCCGCTGCGCCAGCACCCCGCGCAGCGCCGAGCCGAGCTTGTACGCCTCGATCCCCATGTCGGTCAACCGGGTGACCGCGTTGGGGGCGTCGTTGGTGTGCAGCGTCGAGAGCACCAGGTGGCCGGTGAGCGAGGCCTGCACCGCGATCTGCGCGGTCTCCCGGTCCCGGATCTCGCCGACCAGCACCACGTCCGGGTCCTGCCGGAGGATCGAGCGGAGCGCCGCCGCGAAGGTGAGGCCCGCCTTCTCGTGGACCTGGACCTGCACGATGCCCTTGCCCAGCCGGTATTCCACCGGATCTTCCACCGTCACGATGTTGACCCCCTCGTCCTGCACCATGCGGAGCATGGAGTAGAGCGTGGTGGTCTTGCCGGACCCGGTGGGGCCGGTGACGAGGATGACGCCTTCCTTGTTGTTGAGCAGGTTCTCGATCGTGAGCCGCTCGTCGGGCGACATGCCGAGCGACTCGAGCGTGAGCACGGTCGCGCGGGCATTCAGGATCCGGATCACGACCTTCTCGCCGAGCGAGGCGGGAAGGGTGGAGACCCGCAGGTCGACCGGCTGGCCGTTCACCGCCACCCGGGCCCGGCCGTCCTGTGGCCGGAGCCGGTCGGCGATATCGAGCCCCGACATGATCTTGATGCGCGAGATCATGGGCGCGCCCGCGGTCCGCGGGATGTTCATCACCTGGCGGAGCACGCCGTCGATCCGGTAGCGCACCGCCACGCCGCCCTCGCCCGGCTCGACGTGAATGTCACTCGCCCGCGAGAGAATCCCGTCCGAGAGCATCAGGTCGACCAGCCGGACCACCGGCCGCTGGGCCGCCTCGTCCGCCGAGGCCGCCAAGTCCGCCAGCTCCTCGTCCTCACTCTCGAGCTGGGTGACCTCCAGCCGCTCGTCCATGCCGCCGAGGAGCTGGTTCACCACATCCTCGGAGGTGGTGGTGCCGCGGTACAGCTCGTCCATCTTCTCCCGGATCTTCCCCGGCGAGCAGAGGAAGGTCCGCACTTCCCGCCCGGTGGCGAAGGCCAGGTCCTTCTCCGCGTCGATATCGAAGGGATTCGAGGTCGCGATCTCGAGGAAGGAGTCGGTCTGGCGGACCGGCAGGATGTTGTAACGCCTGACGAGCGGCTCGGGAACGGCGTCCTTGGCCTTGGGCTCGATGGTGCTCAGGTCGGCGATCGGCAGACGGAAACGGGCGGCGGCCGCACGGAGAATCTCGTCATCGGTCGACAGCTTGCGCTGCACGACCGTGAGCCACAACGACTGTGGCTGTTCGGAGGTCTCCTGCCGCAGACTCTCGATGGAGTCCGGCGGCAGTACCTTTTCCAGGGTCGGGACCAGCCACTCGTCCGTAAACTGCATGCAAGCGTTTGGGGGAAAAGCTCTTAGGGCTCGAGGGTGAGGGAGGATCGGAGTGCCGCCTAAACCTAGCCTGACCGGGGGCGGGCGGCTATACCGGGGCCTGCATTACCTGGAATCTGTCCAATGTCCGCGCCCGAGCCGGCATCAAACCCAGAGTCCGGCGGGGCATAACCACTCAGAGGACGTCCCACCACTCCGGCGCGATGTCGATACTCACCCCCAGTCGCCCGGTCCGGAGGCCGATTCCGCTCTCGACCCGGATCAGCCCCTGCAGCCACTCGAATGCCATCCCTGCCACCGGCCGGATCGATCCGCTCGGGCGCCAGGGCACCTCGGCAACCCGGCCACCCGCCCAGCCCCCGGCCAGGAACGGCGCCAGGGTACCACGGTTTCCGGTGGAGACGAACGAACCAAGCGGCAGGGCCGGGACCGGCACGGGGACCCGGTACTCGACCGCCCCGAGGGCATAGCGCCGCCCTCCCCACGCCCGGAACGGCTCCCCCAGCAGCGTTCCCCACCCGCCGATGGCGAAGCTCCGGTATGCCGGGAGTTCGCCGCTCCCTGCTCCGCCTTCCAGACGCACCCGCAGTGTGCCGGGGCCGGCGGGCTCGAGCCATTCCCCATGCGCGGTGGCCCGCAGGTAGTCGCGCGCGCCGGTCCCACCTTCGATCGTGGCCCCGAGCCACGTCCCCGACCCGCGGTCGAGTCGCGGCGCCGCGTACCGGAGGCCCACCCGACCTACCCCGATGCGTCCCGCCCCCAGGGGCGGGTTCGCACGATAGGAGCCCCGCGCGGGTGAGGCCTCGGTCTCGACCGAATGGCTCCACTCGACGCCTGCATCGAGGCCGAGGCTCAAGGTCCCCGACGGCCGCAGCTGCACCCCTGCTCCCACGCGGTCGAGCAGGACATAGTCGCCCAGGTCGCGCCCCCCTTCCTGCGCCAGGAGGGAGTTCACCAGGGTCGAGCGACGAGGCTGGTCATCGAGGTCCGCCGGCCGGCGACCTCCATTCAACGTCAAGAGCGCGCTCGCGGTCTCCCAGCTGACAGCGAGGTCGCCCGTCAACCTCTCGTCGGAGGTTCCCAAGCCAGCGCGGGGCCGCACCAGGAGATGGGGGGTGAGCCGGAATCCCGCCCCGAACCCGAGCGCGAGCCCCTGGACCCGGTTCACCCGGGCGAGATCGCTGAGCGAGGAGACGCCTGGCCTCGCCCGGGGAACTCCGCTCAGCAGGCGGCCCACGACGATCGACTGGATTTCGCGCCGAACCCGGTCGAGGTCCTGCTTCTCGACCGGCGCCGACTCCTGCCGCACCAGGTCGGCGAGCGGCGCCGACCAGGAGTAGCTCGCAGGATCGGGCCGCCGGAGCCCGCCGATGGAGGGCCCGCCAAGCGCGGTGGGAGGGAGGGCCGCGTTGAGCTCGTAGTCGCCGATCTCCCAGCGTCCCCGGATGATCGAGCGGGCCGGAAAATCGAACCAGCTCACCCGGCGGCGGATCTCGATCTCCTGGCGCGAGGGGAGCCACCACCGCTCCACCCGGGCACTCTCGAGGGTGATGCTGATGTCCTCGAGCGAGGGATCGAGGTACGCGGCCGGAGTGAAGCTGAAGCGGAAGCGGAGGAGGGTCCCGGTGGCCGGATCGAGCGAGAGGGTGCCGATGACCCGCGCGGAATCGAGCGCGCGCGGGCGCACCTGGACCTCCTGCACCCGGAGCGGCTCACCGTCCCGGCCCCGCAGGCGGAGCGAATCACCGAGGCGGTAGTCGTAGAAGGCGAGCCCGTCGGGCGCGAGCGGATGGGGGACGTCCCGCACCTCGTCACCATCGCCGATCCGGATCCGGTCGCCGAAGTTGTTGGTGACGATCCCGAGATGGTCGCGGTGGTAGTTGATGTCGGTCGGCAGCCAGCGGCCATCCCGCCAGCCGAGTATCACCTGCTTGCTGGTGTTGGGGGCGCGCCAATACACTTCGACCTCGAGCTCGTCGGCCTTGATGAGCCGCGGCGTGCCCTCGAGGTCACGACCGGCCTGGCCGAGGAAGAAGACGAACCCGTGGGCCCGGGCGCGGTACCCGGCGAGTGAACTGTCGGGCCGGCTCTCCTCGCGGGCCGCGATGCCGCGCCGCACCAGCGCCAGCACCGTGCTGTCGTTCCACGCCTGACCGTGAAGAGGCACCACCCCGGTCGTGCAGAGCAGAAGCCCGATTCCCGCGATACGCCAGCGCATGAGGGCAATTACGCCCGGGCTCCGCCGGGTGGCAACCGCCCTGGGACTCGGCGTCGCCACCGCGTGCGGCCGCGCCGCCCGGCCCGCCACGGCCCCCGACCCCCGGGTGCCGACCCAGGTGCTGCCCGCCGCACGGCTGTACCTGCTCGAGATGACCGGGATCCCTCCCGACGACTCGATGGTCACCTTCCCGGTGGGACAGCCGCGCGTGATCATCCTCCGCCACGGCGAGCCCGACAACACCGTGTTCGCCGAGGTGAGCTTCCCCGATAGCGTCTTCGGCGCCGCCGGAAGCGGCGACTCGGTGACGGTCGTCCTCCGGCCGCGGCCCGGGGTCTATGGGATGGACATCGCCATGACCCAGCTCCCCCGGCGCGGTGCCACCATCAAGTTCAAATACCCGGTCCACTTCAACGCCCCGCGCGACGCGCTGGACCGCTACGGCAGCACCTCCCGCTTCGAGCAGGCCCTCGCGGTAGGCATGCTGGCCGACGGCACCAACTACGCCCTCCTCCCCTCCCAGCGCCCCGCCTCGGACAACCTGGAGTCGGCCCTGCCGGGACCGGGGACCTACATGGTCTCGGCGCCCCGCTAGCGGGTACCTTTCGCGGCCCGTTCCCCACACCGCCATGGCTCACGGTTCTCCAGACGGCCTCGCCGCCTTTCTCGCCCTCGCCGCCTCGCGGCCCGGCATGGTGCCGGTCACCCGCCAGGTCGTGCTCGATGGCGACACCCCGGTCTCGGCGTTCGCCAAGCTCCACCGCGGACGCTACGGCTTCCTGCTCGAGTCGCTCGAGGGTGGCGAACGCTGGGCCCGCTACACCTTCCTCTCGACCGACCCGGGGGAGGTGTACCGCTACCGCGGCCGGACGGTGGAGCGGTGGACCAGGGAGGAGGGCTGGGCCACCATCGCCACCGACCAGGCGCCGCTCGACCACATGGCCGCCACCATGCGGCGGCACCCGCCGGTCTCCCTCCCCGGGCTGCCGCGGTTCACCGGCGGCGCGGTGGGCTATATCGGCTACGACGTGGTGCGCACCCTCGAGCGCCTCCCCAATCCCCCGGCCGACGATCGCGACCTCCCCGATGCGATCATCATGGTGGCCGACACGGTGCTGGTGCTCGACAACCTGTACAACCGGGCGACGATCATCGCGAACGTCGAGGTGGAGGCGGGCGCCGAACGGGCGGTGCTCGAGGCCCGCTACGCGGCGGCCATCACCCGCATCGACGAGTGGCTCGGCCGGCTGGCCCAGCCCTCCACGCTGCAGGCGCTCGAGATCACTCAGCCGGCGCCGATCCCGCCGGCCCGGTCACCCTATGCCGACCAGAAGTTCCAGGACGATGTGCGGCGGATCCAGGAATACATCGCCGCGGGCGACACCTTCCAGACCGTGCTCTCCCGCCGGCTCGACCTGCCCGCGCCCGATCCGTTCCTGACCTACCGCTATCTCCGGGCGCTCAACCCGGCGCCGTACCTCTATTTCCTCCATTGCGACGACCTCCACGTGGTCGGCAGCTCGCCGGAGGTGCTGCTGCGGGTGGAGGATGGCGAGCTCACCGTGCGGCCCATCGCCGGCACCCGGCCGCGGGGCGCCACCGCGGAGGAGGACCAGCGGATGCAGCAGGAGCTCGAGGCCGATCCCAAGGAGCGTGCCGAGCACCTGATGCTGGTCGACCTCGGCAGGAACGACGTGGGCCGGGTCGCGCGGTTCGGCACGGTGCGGCTGACCACCTTCATGACCGTGGAGCGCTACTCGCACGTGATGCACCTGGTGAGCGAGGTGCGCGGGACCCTCCGGCCCGAGCTCGATGCGCTGGCGGCCCTGGGCGCCTGCTTCCCCGCGGGCACGGTCAGCGGCGCGCCCAAGGTCCGGGCAATGGAGATCATCGACGAACTCGAGCCGGTGCGCCGGGGCCCCTACGCCGGGGCGGTGGGCTACATCGCCTGGGGGGCGCGGACGCTCGACACCGCCATCGCGATCCGTACCGCGGTCCTGCGCGGCGGGCGGGCGTGGGTGCAGGCCGGCGCCGGCATCGTGGCCGACTCGGACCCCGCCGCGGAATGGCGGGAGACGGAGGCGAAGGCGCGGGCGGTGCTGTCGGCTCTGGGGTTGGCGGGGAGATAGGGGCGGGGGTGGGTGGGGGGCCTGGGGCGAGGGGCTGGGGGCGAGGGGCTGGGGGCGAGGGGCTGGGGGCTGGGGGCTGGGGGCGGGGGGCTGGGGGCGGGGGGCGGGAGATTGGGGCGGGGATTCGCGGAGCGGAACGTAAGTGAGCGGTAGCGCAGCCGAGGGCCATCCCTGACGCGCGAACTTGAGTTCCGCGCAGCGAATCCCCGCCCCGGGCCCCCCGGTCCAGATCATCACATCCGCGCCCGTCTCAGCGTCACCGCATGCCTCCCGACTGGGATCTCGAAGCCTATATTTCCCCGACCCATGACCTTCAAGCTCGTTTCCTTCACCGGCGACCAGGACTTCGAGCTGGTCGCGGACCACCCCTACGTGGTGGGCCGCGCGGTCACCAGTGACATCCCCATCTTCGACCCCACGATCAGCCGGCGCCACGCCGAGCTGCGCGCGGGACGGGGCGGCGTGCAGGTCCGGGACCTGGGCAGCTCCAACGGGACCTTCATCAACGGCACCCGGGTCACCGAGGGCACGATCGAGCCGAACGACTCGGTCACGTTCGGCAAGGTGGTCTTCCAGCTCAAGTCGCTCGAGGCCACGTCCCGGCCCATCACCGCCTCCTCGCCGAGCGCCGGCGGCACCATCGTCAAGCAGGTGTCGATGAGTGGCGGCGTACCGGCGGTCATCGTGGGCCAGGCCGCGGAGGTCGCGGCCCAGGACGGGGCCGGCCAGCTCAAGCTCGCGGGCGCGAGCCACACCGAGCGGCAGGCCCGTAAGCTCTCCCTCCTCCTCGAGGTGTCCCAGAAGCTCTCGGGCGAGCTCGACCTCGACAAGCTGCTCGGCCGCGTCGTCACCACCACCTTCGACGTCATGAACGTCGACCGGGTCTCGGTCCACCTCTCGACCGACACCGGCGACCTCGTCCCCCGGGTCTCCAAGAGCCGCCTGGGCGACGCCTCGGCCCAGCTGGTGCCGCGGTCGATCGCGCGGAAGGCGGTCGAGGAGCGGGTCGCAATCCTCACCGACAACGCGGTGGCGGACGACCGCTTCAAGGGCGGCCAGTCGATCATGCTCCAGAGCGTCCGGAGCGCCATGTGCATTCCCCTCATGGCGGGCCCGGAACAGGTCCTCGGCATCCTGTACGTCGACAACCTCACCGCCACCAACTCGTTCGTCGACGAGGACCTGCAGTTCCTCATCGCCTTCGGCGGCCTGGCCGCGATCGCCATCAAGAACAGCCGCTTCGCCGAGCAGATCCAGCGCGAGGCGATGGTCCGCAGCAACTTCGAGCGCTATTTCGCGCCCAACGTCGCCGCCGAGATCGCGCAGCAGCAGGGCGCCGTCAAGCTGGGCGGCGACAAGCGGCCGGTCACGATCCTCTTCTCCGATATCCGGGGCTTCACCTCGATGTCGGAACACATGAGCCCCGAGGACATCGCGAGCCTCCTCTCGGACTACTTCACCGAGATGGTGGACATCATCTTCGCCCACGGCGGCACGCTCGACAAGTTCATCGGCGACGCCATCATGGCCCTCTGGGGCGCGCCCATCGGCCACGCGGACGACCCCGACCGCGCGATGCAGGCGGCGATCGCCATGCAGCGCGCCATCACCGGGCTCAACGCCAAGTGGCAGGCCCAGGGCCGGCCCTCGATCAGTGTGGGAATCGGCATCAACTACGGCGAGACCTTCGCGGGGAACATCGGGAGCCACCTGCGCCTCGAGTACACCGTGATCGGCGACGCGGTGAACGTCGCGAGCCGCCTCTGCTCCAACGCCCACGGCGGCGAGATCCTGATCAGCGACCCGCTCTACCAGGTGCTCAAGCAGAAGCCGGGGGTCAACGCCCGGGCGCCGCTGGTGGTCAAGAACCGGGCGCAGGCGGTGTCGGTCTGGTCGGTCGTCGTCTAGCCGCCCGCCGCGACGGCGGAGCCCCAGACCCCGGCCCCGAGCCTACCTCCCGAACCGGTACGCCACCCCGGCCTCTTCCAGCAGCCGCAGCACCAGCCGCACCGGCAGTCCCATGACGCCGAAGAAGTCGCCGTCGATCCGCTCCACCAGCGCCGCGCCGTACCCCTGGATCCCGTACGCCCCGGCCTTGTCCATCGGCTCCCCCGTCGCGATGTAGTCGCGCAGGAAGGCATCGCTGCAGGGGCGGAAGGTCACCGCGGTCACATCGGTCGCCTGGCGCATCACCCCGCCGGCCCGGAGCGCCACCGCGGTGATCACCGAATGGCTCCGCCCCTGCAGCAGCTTGAGCATCCGCAGCGCATCGGCCTCATCCGCCGGCTTCTCGAGCAGCGTGTCGTCGAGCAGCACCGTCGTGTCCGCCCCGAGGACCAGGTCGCCGGGGATCGACGCGGCCTTCTCCCGTGCCAGTCGCTCGGCGTAGGCGATCGGCGTCTCCTCCGGCCCGCGGACCTCGGGGATGTGCGACGGCTGGACCGCGATCTCGAGGCCCAGCATCTCGAGGAGCTGGCGGCGCCGCGGGGAGGCGGAGGCGAGGATCAGCCTGGGCGGGGTCATCCCTGGGACGCCGCCTCGCGCTCGAGGATCAGGGTCACCGGGCCGTCGTTGTGGATCCTGACCAGCATGTCGGCCCCGAACTCCCCCGCGGCCACCTCGAGCCCGAGGCCCCGGAGCCGCTCGAGGAACCGCTCGTAGAGTGGAATGGCGACCTCGGGCCGCGCCGCCGTGATGAACGACGGCCGCCGCCCCTTCGACGCGTCCCCGTACAGCGTGAACTGGGAGATCACCAGCAGCCGCCCCCCCACCTCGCCGAGACCGAGGTTCATCTTCCCCTCCAGGTCGGAGAAGAGCCGGAGCCCCGCCACCTTCTCCGCCATCCAGTCGACCTCGGCAGCGGTATCGGCATGGGTGAACCCCACGAGGAGGCAGAACCCCCGCTCGATCGCGCCGGCGACCCGGCCGCCGATGGTGACGGACGCTTCGGTCACGCGCTGCAGTACGACCCGCATCGGGAATGCTCCTGTTCGTGCCCGGTGGCAAGGCGGGGCGCTGGAAAGAAAGGGGACGCTCGGGGATGCACAATGGGCCGGAGCGGTGCGCAAACGAGGAACGGGCGAGCCCCGAGGGGCTCGCCCGTTCCCGGCGCCACCGGTCGCCGGCCGCCTACTCGACCGTCACGCTCTTCGCCAGGTTCCGCGGCTGGTCCACGTTGCACCCGCGGCGCACCGCCACGTAGTAGCTGAACAGCTGCAGCGGAATCACCGTCAGGATCGGCGTCAGCAGGTCGAGAGTCTCCGGGATCGTGAACGTCGCCGTCGCGAGCCGGCTGATCTGGTCGTCGCCCTCGGTCCCGATCGCGATCACGCGGCCGCCCCGGGCGCGCACTTCCTCGACATTCGACACGATCTTGCCGTGGGTCCCGTCCTTGGGCGCGATGAACATCACCGGCATGTTCTCGTCGATCAGCGCGATCGGCCCGTGCTTCATCTCCGCCGCCGGATACCCCTCGGCGTGGATGTAGGAGATTTCCTTGAGCTTGAGCGCGCCCTCGAGCGCCACCGGGAAGTTCACGCCGCGGCCCAGGTACAGCGCGTTGTTCGCACGCCAGAACTGGTCGGCCAGCGCCTCCACCTCGTGGGCCCGGTCGAGAATCTGCTGGACCTGGCCCGGGAGCGCGCGGAGCGCCTGGATGATCTGCCGCCCCTGCAGGATGCTCAGGTTCCTGAGCCGCCCGAACCGGAGCGTGATGAGCGCCAGCGCGATCACCTGGCTGGTGAAGGCCTTGGTGCTCGCGACACCGACTTCCGGGCCGGCGTGGAGGTAGATGCCGCCGTCCACCTCGCGGGCGATCGTCGACCCGACCGAGTTCACCACGCCGATCGTCCGGGCGCCGCGCCGCTTGGCCTCGCGGATCGCGGCGAGCGTGTCGGCGGTCTCGCCCGACTGGGAAATGCCGATCACCAGCGTCCGGTCGTCCACCACCGGGTTCCGGTAGCGGAACTCCGAGGCGTACTCGACCTCGACCGGGATCCGCGCCAGCTCCTCCAGCATGTACTCCCCGATCAGGGCCGAGTGCCAGGAGGTGCCGCAGGCGGTGATGACGATGCGGTTGATCTGCTTGATGTCGTCGTCGGTGAGGTTGAGCCCCGAGACCCGCGACGTGCCCTCTTCCTCGAGCAGGTGGCCCCGCATGGTGTTCCGCACCGTGTCGGGCTGCTCGAAGATCTCCTTCAGCATGAAGTGGTCATACCCGCCCCGCTCGATCGTGGCGAGGTCCCAGTCGATCTGCGCGACCGGCTTCTCGATCCGGGTGGCCGCGAGGTCGCGGACGTGATACCCCTTGCGGGTGAGGACCACCATTTCGCCGTCATCGAGGTAGACCACCGACCGGGTCTGCGAGAGAATGGCCGACGCGTCCGACGCCACGAACCACTCGCCGTCGCCCACGCCCACGAGCAGCGGAGAGCCCTTGCGGGCGGCCACCAGCACGTCGGGCTCGTCCGCGGAGATCACCGCGATGCCGTACGCGCCCTCGACCTCGCGGAGCGCCTGGGCCACCGCCTCTTCGAGGTTGCCGTTGTAGCAGGCGCCGACCAGGTGCGCCAGCACCTCGGTGTCGGTGTCCGACTTGAACGTGTGCCCCCGCTGCTCCAGCACCTTCCGGATGGCGCGGGAGTTCTCGATGATCCCGTTGTGGATCAGCGCGATCCGCCCGGTCTGGTCGGTGTGCGGGTGGGCGTTGGTCTGGTTCGGGGGGCCGTGCGTCGCCCAGCGGGTGTGCCCGATCCCGACCGTGCCCTTGGGGGTGTGGTCCCGGAGCAGCCCTTCGAGGGCGCTCAGCTTGCCGGGCTGCTTGACGACGACGAGACCCTTGCCGTTGATGACGGCGATCCCCGCGGAGTCATAGCCCCGGTATTCGAGGCGCCGCAGACCTTCGATGAGCAGCGACGTGACCTGTCGCGGCCCGACGTAGCCGACGATCCCGCACATGCGTGGACGACCTCAGTTCTGGAAGATCTCTCTGCAGGCCCCCACCAGCGCCTCTGCCTCGGCAGAGGTTGGGGCCTCGGCGATGAAACGGACGATCGGCTCAGTCCCGGACGGGCGGACGTGCACCCAGCGATCCGACCATGCAAGCCTCAGTCCGTCCCGAAGATCCACGCTGGCGTCGGCAAATCGGGCCCTGAGGCGCGTGTAAACCGGGCCTAAATCATTCCCCCGTGGCGCCTTAGCCTTCACTATCCGATACCGTGGCTGGCCCGCAACGAGGGCTGTAACGGACTGTCCCGTCGTGGCCATCAAGTGCAGGATCAGTGCCACACCTACCGGCGCGTCGCGGCCGATGTGCAACATGGGGAGAATCACCCCTCCGTTCCCCTCGCCGCCGATCAACGCCTTTTCCTCCGCGATGACCCGGGCGACGTTGGCCTCGCCCACCGGGGCCCGGACGAACCGCGCCCCACCCATCTTTGCGGCATCCTCCACGACCAGCGACGTGCTCAGGTTGGCGACGACGGTTGGCTGGCCACCGTCCCCGCCTGCCCGCCTGCCCGCGAGCACCGCCCGCACCGCCAGGGCGAGGGTGTAGTCCTCGCCGATCGGCTCCCCGGTCTCGTCCACCAGGGCGAGACGATCGACGTCGGGATCGACGGCGAAGCCCACGGCGGCCCCGGTCTCCTTCACCAGGCGCGTGAGATCACCGAGATTCTCGGGCAGCGGCTCCGGGGGCCGCGGAAAGCGTCCATCGGTCTCGGTGTTGATCGCGTGGACGGTACAGCCCAGCTTCTCGAGGAGCAGTGGAATCGACGTTCCCCCGGCGCCGCGCACGCAGTCGAGCGCGACCACGAACTTCCGCGCGCGGATCCTGTCCAGGTCGATCTGCGGCAGCTTGAGGACCTGATCGAGGTGCCGGGCGATCGCCTCCCGGTCCTCCCGTACCTCTCCCACGCCCTCCCATCCGGTGCGGGCCGGGCCCGCCTCGGCGAGGGCCCGGACCTGCGCGCCTGCCTCCCCGTCGAGGAAGATCCCGTCGGGACCGACCAGCTTGAGCGCGTTCCACTCGATCGGGTTGTGGCTGGCCGTGAGGATGAGCCCCGCGCCGGCGTGGTGATATTCGACCGCGAGCTGCACCGTCGGCGTCGGCGCCACCCCCACGTCGATCACGTGTACCCCGACCGACATGAGCCCCGCGGTCGCGGCGCGGGCGAACATCGGGCCGCTGGTGCGGGCATCGCGCCCGAGGACCACCACCGGTTTGCCGCTGGCGCGGGCCCAGGCGCCGAGAGCGGCGGCGTGCCGGGCGACGAGCTCAGGGGTGAGGTCTTTTCCGACGATGCCGCGCATGCCGGAGACGGATATCATCAGGGTATCGGACATGGCCGAAAGCTAGCCGTCGACGACCCGCCGGTGCAGCCCGGCGGCGCCCGGATGTCGACGTGGGGATGTTCGCGGCGGTGTTCGTCTCCCCGTCTCCGACCCACCCTCAAATGTTCAGAGAAGCGAATCGCGCCATGTCCAAACGGCTGGAGAGCATCGACACGCTGCGGGGCCTGGTCATGGTCATCATGGCCCTCGATCACGTGCGGGACTTCGTCCATCGCGGCGCGATGGAGTACTCGCCCACCGACCTCACCCGCACCTCGCCCGAGCTGTTCTTCACCCGGTGGATCACCCACTTCTGCGCCCCGACGTTCATGCTCACCGCCGGACTCGGCGCCTTCCTCTGGATGCAGCGGGGGCGGACCAGGGCGGACCTGTCGCGCTTCCTCGTGACCCGGGGGCTCTGGCTCTGCCTGCTCGAGCTCACCGTGATGCGGCTGGCGTACAACTTCAGCTTCTCCCTGCAGTACCCGCTCCTCCTGATCGTGCTCTGGGTCCTCGGCGTCTGCATGATCGGACTGGCGGGGCTCATCTGGCTGCCGCGGCCGTGGCTCTGGGCCTTCTGCCTCCTCGCGATCGCGGGGCACAATCTCGCCGACGGGATCGGGGCCAATGCGCTGGGTTCGCTCGGGTGGGCCTGGAACCTCGTGCACCAGCCGGGGGCGTTCACCATCGGGAAGGTCGTGGTGTTCGTGGCCTACCCGCTGCTCCCGTGGGTCGCGGTGATGGGGCTGGGCTACTGCATAGGCGAGTGGTACCTGCTTGCCCCGGAGCGGCGGCGGAGACGCCTCACGATCGCGGGCGTCGCGTGTGTCCTCGGGTTCCTCGTGGTCCGCGGCCTCAACGTCTATGGCGACCCGGCGCCCTGGTCGGCGCAGGCCTCGGGCACCTTCACGTTCCTGTCCTTCCTGAACACGACGAAATATCCGCCCTCGCTCGCGTTCCTCCTGATGACCCTCGGCCCCGCGCTCCTTCTCCTTGCCTGGCTCGACCGGGAGACGCCGGCCTGGAGCCGGCCCCTCAACGTCTTCGGCCGGGTGCCGCTCTTCTACTTCGTGGCGCACTTCTATTCCGCGCATCTGGCGGCGGTCCTGCTCGGGTTCCTGCGGTATGGCAGCAGGGCGGCGGGCTTCACCTTCTATCCGGTGCCGTCGATGGGCGCCCCGGCCGGCGTCTATCCCGCCGACTATGGCTTCAGCTTGGGAGTGACGTGGCTCGTCTACGCGGCAATCGTGCTGCTCATGTATCCGGCGTGCCGGTGGTTCTCGGGGGTGAAGAGCCGGAGCGGGGCGTGGTGGGTGAGTTACTTGTAGTCGGGGGTCGGGGGTCGGGGGTCGGGGGTCGGGGGTCGGGGGTCGGGGGTCGGGGGTCGGG
>DASZPT010000100.1:0-6027 GCA_035549935.1 Gemmatimonadales bacterium | reverse complement strand
CCAGCCCCTGGCCGACGGGCGGAGCAACATCGTCGTCATGGGTGAGCGCCGGTTCGCGCTCCGGAGCCTGCTCCCCGAGGACACGCCGTATCTCGTCGGCGCGGTCGAGGAGTTCGACGACCAGCCGGGCACCGCCCCCCTGCCGCAGGAGCGCGCCGAGCTCCTGGCACTCGCCGAAGAGTACCGGCAGGCGCTCGCGATCCTGGCCGACAGCCCCGACGACGAGCCCGACTGGGCCGAGCAGGGCGAGACCTTCACCTTCCAGGTCGCCGCGATCACCGGGCTCGACGTCGACAGCAAGGCGCGGCTCCTCGCCACCCGGTCGACCCGCGAACGCACCCGGAGCCTCATCGAGCAGCTTCCCCCGCTGCTCCGCCTGGTCCGCGCCCGGGCCGACGTGCACGTCCGGGCGCGCGGCAACGGGAAGGGCGGTCACGGGCACGACATCGTCACCGACGCATGAAGGCCGGACTCCGCGAGGCGCTCGAGCAGATCGTGGGGCCGCGCTGGGTCCGGCACCGGCCGGCGGAACTCGCGACCTACGCCGCCGACGGCCTTCCCACGCACGAATCGCTGCCCGGCCTGGTGGTGCTGCCGGAGAACAAGCGGCAGGTGGCCGCGGTGCTCGGCCTCCTGCACCGGCGAGCGGTGCCGTTCGTGGCGCGCGGCGCCGGGACCGGCCTCTCGGGCGGGGCCCTCGCGGACCGGGACGCGGTGCTGGTCACCCTCACGCGGATGAACCGGATTCTCGCGATCGAGCCCGGGCGCCGCCGCGCGGTCGTCGAACCGGGCGTGATCAACGCGCGCCTGAGCGAGGCCGCCGCCCGCTACGGCCTCCACTACGTCCCCGACCCCTCGAGCCAGAGTGCCTGCACCATCGGCGGCAACGTGGCGGAGAACGCCGGCGGACCGCACTGCCTCAAGTACGGCGTCACCACCAACCACGTCACCGCGCTCGAGATCGTCACCGCCGAGGGCGGCACCCTGCGCCTCGGCTCGGTCCAGGGGGAACCGTGGGGACCCGACCTGGTCGGCCTCTTCGTCGGCAGCGAAGGGATGTTCGGCGTGGCGGTGGAGATCACCGTCCGGCTCGAGCCGCTCCCGCGGGTGGTCCGTACGGTCTTCGCCGACTTCATGGCGCTCCGCGCGGCGAGCGAGGCGGTGTCCGCGATCATCGCCTCGGGCATCGTCCCGGCGGCGCTCGAGATGATGGACCAGTCCTGCGTGAAGGCGGTGGAGGCGAGCATCTACGCCACCGGGGCGAAGACCGACGCGGCCGCCGTCCTGCTGGTCGAGCTGGACGGGTCGCCCGAGGGCGTCGAGGCGGACGGCCGCGTGGTGGAGGGGCTGCTCCGCCGGCACGGGGCGCGCGAGGTGAAGAGCGCGGAGTCCGCGGGGGAGCGGGCGCGCCTCTGGCAGGGACGGAAGAAGGCCTTCGGCGCGCTCGGCCGCATCGCGCCCGATCTCGCGGTGCAGGACGCCGTGGTGCCGCGGTCGGTCCTGCCGGAGGTGCTCGACCGGATCGCGGGGATCCGCGACCGGCTCGCGCTGCAGATCAGCAACGTCTTCCACGCCGGGGACGGGAACCTGCACCCGTGCATTTCCTTCGACCGGCGCGACCCGGACCAGGCCCGCCGGGTGGGCGAGGCGAGCCGCGAGATCATGGAAGCGTGCCTCGCGGTGGGCGGGAGTGTCACCGGCGAGCATGGCGTGGGTTCCGACAAGATGGACTACATGCCGCTCGCCTTCAGTGCCCCCGCGCTGCAGCTGATGTGCGACGTGCGCCGGGTGTTCGACCCGGAGGCCCGGGCCAACCCCGGCAAGGTGTTCCCGACGAATGTCTGCCGCGAATGGCGGAGGGGAGGAACGCCGTGACCGACGCGATCCACCGGCGCCTCCTGCACCTGCTCGGACCCGAAGGCGTGGAGCGGGACCCGCACGGACTCCCGCGGGCGGTCCCGGAGAGCGACGATGCGCTGGCGCTGGTCTGCCAGGCGGCGCAGGACGAGGGGTGGCGGGTCCGCCTCGAGGGCAACGCGAGCTGGCTTCCCGCCGACGCCCCGGCCGATCTCGCGCTCAGCACCCGCGGCCTCACCCGGATCGTGGCGGTGAGCGCGGCGGACCTGGTGGCGACGGTGCAGTCGGGGGTCACGCTCGAGGCGCTCCGCGCGGAGCTCGACCGTCATCGCCTGTGGCTGGCGCTGGACCCGCCCGGGCGGCCCGACCGCACCATCGGGTCGGTGGCCGCGACCGGCACCGCGGGGCCGCTCCGCCACGGGTTCGGCCCGGTGCGGGATCACGTGCTCGGCGCCACCGTGGCGACGGGCGACGGACGCCTGGTCGAGGCGGGTGGCCGCGTCGTGAAGAATGTCGCGGGCTACGACCTCACCAAGCTGCACGTCGGCGGCTTCGGCGGTTTCGGCGCGATCACCGAGATGCACCTGCGCCTGCGGGCGCGCCCCGCGAGCGACGTCACACTGGTCGCGAGCGGCGGGCGCCACGCCCTCGCGCTCGCCGGACGCCAGCTGGTGGAGGCCCAGGCGGCGGTGGTCGCGCTGGAGCTGCTCACCCCCGGCTGGGCGGCACAGGCCGAATGGGCGCTCGCGGCCCGGATCACCGGCACCGAGGCGGCGGTGGTCGCCGAGGCCGCGCGGCTTCCCCGGGAGACCGGGCTCGAGTGGCACACGCTGCCGCCGGAGAAGGCCGCGTCGTTCTGGAGCCTGGTCGCCCGGGCCCCGCTCGCGAGCGCGGTCGCCTTCCGGCTCGGCGCGCTGCTCGATGGCGTGGACGATGCGGTCGACCTCGTCCTCGAGTCGCTCGGCGAGGGGATGCTCTCCGCCGGGCTCGGCACCGGGGCCATCCGCTGGGCGGGCGAGACCGGCGCCGAGGCGCTCCGCGAACTCCGGCGCCGCGCGGCGGGCCGGGAGATTCCCCTCACCCTGGAACGGGCGCCGTGGGAACTCCGCCGCGCGGTGGGACACTTCGGCGCCTACCGCGAAGGGGTGGGCCAGCTGGTCGGGCGGCTCCGCGGGACATTCGATCCGAAGGGCGTGATCGCCGTGGCGCTCGAGGGTTCCGAGTGACCGCGGCGTCCCCCTTCGCTCCGCTGGACCCGTGTGTCCATTGCGGGTTCTGCCTCCAGGCCTGCCCCACCTACCTCGCCACCGGCGACGAGGCCGACAGTCCTCGCGGCCGGATCGTGCTGATGCGGGCACTCGAGCGCGGCGAGATCCCGCCCGATGACCCCGCCCTGCTCCAGCACCTCGACGCCTGCCTCGGCTGCCGCGGCTGCGAGCCGGTCTGCCCCTCGGGCGTCGGATATGGGCGGGGACTCGAAGCGGCCCGCGAGCTCCTCGTGAAGCACCGGGGTCTCCGGCCACTCGCGCGCCTGGTCCTCGCGGTCTTCGGCTCCACCGCGCTCTGGCGGCCGACCTTCGCGCTCACCCGCTGGCTTCGCCGACTCGGGATCCCGGGGGCGCTGGCCGGCGGGAGCCGCATCGGCTTCGGCATGGGCATGGTCGCCGCGACCGCCCCGGCTCCACGACCGCCCGCGACCCGGAACCCGGAGCTCGGACCCCGGAACCCGACCCGCGCCACGGTCGCCCTGTTCACCGGCTGCGTGATGGACGGGCTCTTCTCCCATGTCCACGCCGCGACCCGGCGGACCCTCGAGGCCAACGGCTATCGCGTGGTCGACGTGGCGGGGCAGGTCTGCTGCGGCGCGCTGCACGAGCACGCGGGGGACCGCGCCGGCGCCGAGCGGCTCGCGCGCCGGAACCTCGCGGCCTTCGCCTCGGCGGCCGACCTCATCGTGGTCAACAGCGCCGGCTGCGGCGCGCTCCTCAAGGACTACGGCCACCTCCTCGGTACGGAGGCCGCCAGGGCGTTCGGGGCCCGCGTCCGTGACGTCACCGAGCTCCTCGCCGAGGCGGGGCCCAGGCCGGGCGGCAGCCTGCCGATCGACGTGGCGTACGACGCGCCCTGCCACCTGCAGCATGCCCAGCGGGTGCAGGAGCCGCCACTCGCGGTGCTCCGCGCCATCCCGGATCTCCGCCTGCAGCTCCTCCCCGGCTCGGACCGCTGCTGCGGCAGCGCGGGGATCTACTCGCTCCTCGAGCCCGCGATGTCGCGCGCCGTCCTCGACGCGAAGATCCAGAGTCTCGCGGAGGCCGTGCCCCGTCCGGCCGTCGTCGCGACCGGCAACCCGGGGTGCCTGATGCAGATCGGCGCGGGGCTCACGGCGGCGAGGCTGCCGATCCGCGTGGCGCATCCGGTGGAGCTGCTGGACTGGTCGTATGGAGGGCCGGAGGCCGGAGGCAGGAGGCCGGAGGGCGCCGGAGGAGGAAGGCCGGTGGGGGCGGGAGATCCGACGGAGTGAGCCGGCCTCCCGCTATCTTCCAACGCATGCACCCACGCGGCATCCTCTTCGACTTCAACGGCGTCATCATCGACGACGAGCCCCAGCACTGCGAGGCGCTGATCGCGACGCTCGCGACCTACGGGTACACGCTCGACCGGGAGGGCTACTACCGCGAGTACCTGGGCTTCGACGACCGGGAGTGTTTCCGCTTCACCTTCCAGCGCATGGGCGTCGAGGCCACCCCCGAGCGGATCACCGAGGCGATCGAGCGGAAGGCGGTGCTGTACGAGCGCGCCATTCGCGCATCGATGCAGCTGGTGCCCGGCTCGTCCGACTTCATCCGCGCCGCGGCGGCGGAAGGGTACCGCCTCGCGGTGGTCTCGGGCGCGCTCCGGCGCGAGATCGAGCTGGTGCTCGGGGCGTCCGGACTCCGGCAGCACTTCGCCCACATCGTGGCCGCCGAAGACGTGAACGCCTGCAAGCCCGACCCGCAGGGCTACCTCGCGGGCCAGCGCGCCCTCGGCATCCCCGCCGAGAACCTGATCGTGATCGAGGATTCGGTCCCCGGGCTCGAGGCGGCCCGCCGCGCGGGCATCCGCTGCGCAGTGCTGACCACCTCCCACCCGGCCGAAGAACTCGCCGCCGCCGACAGCGTGTGGCCCGATCTCGCCGGGCGGCACCCGCGGGACCTGCCCTGGGCGGACTGATGCGCACCGCACAACTCGACCAGGCGGCGTGGCACCGGCTCCTGCACGGCGCGGTGATGGTCGAGACCGCGCCCGCCGCGTTCGCCGTGACCGGCAGCGGCGCGCTGACCTGCCTGCAGGGCCTGCTCACCAACGACCTCGAGCATCCGGGCGAATCGAGCCTGGTCTACGGCGCCCTCCTCACGCCCAAGGGCGCGATCGTGGTGGACTACTGGGTGCTGCGTCTCGCGGGGCGCTTCCTGCTGCTGGCCGAACCCGCGGGGCACGACCCGTCGCTCGAGCTCTTCCGGCGCTCGCTGCCGCCGCGCCTCGCGCGGGCGGAGGACCTCACCGGGGAGCAGCGGGCGCTCTGGCTGTATGGTGAGCGCGCGGCCCACGTGCTGGAGAAGGCGGGACGGCATCTCCCCGAGCACGGCCGGGTGGTGACGCAGGGGGATGTCCACCTGGGGCGCCCGCATACCGCCGCACCCTTTCGCGCGCTCCTCGCGGGGCCCGGCGCCGCCATCGCCGCGCTGGTCCCCCAGCTCGAAGGCGCGGGCGCCACCCGGGGCGCCGAGGATGAGCGCACGGCGGCCGAGGTCCTGTCGGGATGGCCACGCCTCGGGGCAGAGATCGAGGAGCGCACCCTGGTGCAGGAGGTGCGCTACGACGAGATCGGCGGGGTGTCCTACACCAAGGGGTGCTACACCGGGCAGGAGACGGTGGCCCGGCTCCATTTCCGGGGCCACACCAACCGTGAGCTCAAGGGGCTGGTGTGGGACGATGCCCAGGCGCCCTCCGATCCCATCGTAGCCGATGCCGACGGCAAGGAACTCGGGACCGTGAGCTCGCTCCTCCTCCTCCCGGGCCGGAGCATCGGGCTCGGTGTCCTGCGCCGGACGGTGGAGGCCGGTACCGCGGTGGTGGCCGGCGGCGCCACGGCTCGGGTCACCGCGCTCCCCTTCGAGCCGCCGCGCCCTT
>DASZPT010000099.1:0-4992 GCA_035549935.1 Gemmatimonadales bacterium | reverse complement strand
TACCTGGGAGGTCAGGCCACCACGCTGGCGTTCCCCGACTACTCCGCCCTCGCCGGCTGGGACAACGGGTGGGCGCCCGGGACCGCGGCGACCGGCAGCTGGGTGACACAGGCGACTGGCGGTACGCTGGGCTCACTGTGTACCGAGAATGCCAACCGCAGGATCGCGCTGCAGCAGGGCCAGTTCTAGCTGAGTGTACCTCGACGGGTTCAGCCGAAGGGCCGGCCGAGGGCCGGCCCTTCGTGTTGTCCGTCGGTCGGGCGGTCGGTTACCTTCGACCGGTTACGACCGTCCCCAAGACCGGAGCCCGCCCTGACCCCGTCGCCTGCTGAGTCCCACCCGATGTCCTTCTCGCGGGCCGAGCTCACCAGCCTGGTCATGCCGCACATGCTCAACATCCTCAACAACCTCTTCGGCGGGCACCTGTTGTCGATGGTGGACCAGGCCGCGGCGGTGGCGGCGATCCGGCACGCGGGCGGGGCGGCCGTGACGGCCAGCTTCGACAAGGTGGACTTCAAGGACCGGATCGAGGCGGGAGCGCTGGTCACCTGCACCGCGCAGGTCGAGTACGTCGGCAACAGCTCGATGGACGTCGCGGTGGACGTGTACGCGGAGAACGTCGCCACCGGGCACCGGCGGCACACCCACACCGCCCGGGTCGTCTTCGTGGCGATCGACGAGCAGGGGCGGCCCAGGCGGGTGCCGCGGCTCATTCCGGAAACGCCGGAGGAGATGGAGCGGTACGAGCGAGCGCGGCTGTATCGGGAGAGCAGGAGGAAGTGAGAGACGTTCCCCGTTCCCCGTTCCCCGATTCGGGAGGGGGAGGCCAGGGCGTGGTGGCCGTGTTCAGTGGCGGCGGGGCGAAGGCCTCGGCGCACGTCGGCGCCTACCGGGCCCTGGAGGAGGCGGGACTCACGCCGACCCATATCGTCGGCACCTCGATGGGCGCGGTCTTCGGTGCCCTCCTCGCCTCCGGGCTCTCGGGCGCGACGGCGCTCGAGCGGATCGGGAGCGTGGGGGAGAAGGAGATCGTGCAGGCGGAGCCCTTCGCGTTCATCAAGGGGCTCTGGGCCCGGTCGCTCCTCAAGCCCGAGCCGTTCCGCCGCTCGCTCGAGCGGATGATCGGGTACCGGCGGTTCGAGGATCTCCCGACGCCGCTCACGGTGACCGCGGTGGCGCTCGACACCGGCGAGCTCACGCTCTTCGGCGCGCTGGGCCGGTCGGTCCCGCTGCTCGATGCGCTCTACGCCACCGCCGCGCTGCCGCTCTTCCTCCCGGCCGGGGTGATCGACGGCCGCCGCTACGCCGATGGCGGGCTCCGGGCGGTGCTCCCGCTCGAACCCGCCAGTCTCATCCCGGCGCGCCTGGTGGTCGCGGTCGACGTGGGACCCGGCTTCGACGAGGGCCAGGGGGGCGGAGGCCCGGGGCTCCCGCCGATCGTCGAGCTTCATAATGAAGAGACCGGCATCCTCATGGCCGGCCAGACCGCCGCGGCGCTCGCGCTGTGGCGGAACAGTCCCAACCGCCCGCCGCTCGTCTATGTCCGTCCCCGGGTGGAGAAGAACGCCACCTTCCGGGTGGACCAGGTCCGCCGCTACGCCGAGGAGGGTTATCTCGCCGCCCGGACGGCGCTGGCGGGCTTGAAATCGGAGACGGGGTGAGCAGATTCACTCCTCGGAGCCTGCGGACGATCCGCAAGCGACCTTCACAGATCGCGCCGCCCTGCGCATACTCTAATCCCCACCGCCGATGAAAGCCTCCGAAGCCATGGTTCGCGATCCGTATGTCGCCGTCGCCAACGCGTCGGCCAGCGAGATGGCGATCATGTTCAAGAACCGCAACATCTCGGTGGTGCCGGTGGTCGACGATCACCGGACCCGTCGCTTCCTGGGCGTGGTGAGCGATCGTGACCTCGTCACCCGCTGTCTCGCCGCCGGGGCCGATCCGACCCAGGTGCGGGCGGACGCGCTGATGCGCACCGACAGCGCCGTGGTCGGGCCGGACACCGAGCTGAACGGCTTCACGCTCTACATGAACCAGGACCCGAACGAACTGCACCTGCGCCCCACCATCACCGTGGTCGACTCGGAGCACCGGGTGATCGGCTTCATCAGCCACCCGGAGCTGGTGGACGGGCTCCGGATCGTCTGGCGCTGACCCATGGCGGCGCCGCGGATCTTCACCGTGCGCGAGGCGGAGGCGACCCTCCCGCTGGTGCGCCGGATCGTGAACGATCTCCTCTCCGCCTATCCCCGCTGGCGTGAACAGGTGGCGAAGTACGAGGTCCTCACCGGGCCGATGCGGTCCGACGAGGCCGAGCCGGAGGCGCTCCGCCTCACCCGGGAGGCGGTGACGAGCGAGGCGGAGCGGATCAACGGGTATATGGAGGAGCTGGAGCGGATCGGCTGCGTCTTCAAGGGGTTCGAGGCGGGGCTGGTCGACTTCTACGCGCTCAAGGAGGACCGCCTGGTCTTCCTCTGCTGGAAGCTGGACGAGGAACACATCACCCACTGGCACGAGGTCGACGCCGGATTCGCCGGCCGCCAACCGATCGATGCCGACATGCTCTCCGAAACGGTGGCCTGATGGGATTCTGGTACCTGGCACATATCGCGGGGTTCACCCTCTGGGTCGGCGGCGGGGCGGCGGCGATGCTGGTGGGGATCCGCGGCAAGCGGGAGGACCGGGCGGCCCAGGCCTTCGTGGTGCGGCTGCTCACCGGGATCCACCGGGTCCTCATGCTGCCGGGGATCGTGCTGACGATCCTGTCGGGCGGCTATCTGAGCGTCCCCGCCTCACGGGCCGCGACGGGACCCTCGTCCTGGCTCATGCTGATGCAGATCACCGGCGTCATCGCCGCGATCCTGGTGCTCTTCGTGAGCCTGCCGGCGCTCTCGCGCCTCAGCCGGATCTCGCCGCTGGGCGACACGGCCCCGGTCTTCGACGGCCTCCGCAAGCGGGTCGCCACCTCGGGGATGGTGGCCGGCACGCTCGGCCTGATCGCGCTGATCTCGGGGGTGTTTCACAAGTATTAGGGGTTCCGAGTTCCGAGTTCCGGGTTCCGAGTGTCGCGGGACTCACTCGGAACCCGGAACCCGGAACTCGGAACTCATCCCCGTGCGCCTGATCTCTCCCCGCCTCCCCGGTGCAACGCGACCTCATCCTCCGCTGGCTCGAACAGCTCGCCCTCGTCATCCGCCGCCTGCTCTACGGCCCCGGGCCGGTGGACATCGAGCTGGCGGAGCACCGCCTGGCCGAGGCGCTGCAGCAGCATCTCGGCCCGATGGCCACGCTGGTCGAGCGGCTCGACCCGGTCAGCGCCGCGAACCTCCTCCATGATCCCGACCGCATCTTCGGCTACGCCCAGCTCGTCGCCCTCGAGGCGCTGATCCTCGAGAAGCGGGCGAGCCCCGACGCCGCCGCGCGCCAGGAGCGGGCGCGGCGGCTGGTCGAGCTCGCCATCGAGAAGGCGGGGGACGAAGCACCCGAGGAGTGGAGGACCTGGCAGCCGTAGGCGCACACGGAACCCGGAACTCGGAACCCGGAACTGCCGTTCTACCGTCTCCCCGTCGCGCAGCCCGCCCGCACCGGGCACTTCCCGCAGTGCGCCACCCGCGCGGTGCAGACCAGCGCGCCGAGTTCCATGATCGCCTGGTTGAAGGTCCAGGCCGGGCGGCCCGCGCGGGGCACCAGGCGGGCACCGGTCGCCCAGATCCGCTTCTCCCCCGCCGACCCGCGGGCCCGGGGATGGAAGGCGCGGCGGATCACCCGTCCCACGTTGGTGTCGATCGCGGGGGTCGCCGCCTCGTAGGCGAAGGTCGACACCGCGCCCGCGGTATAGCGTCCCACGCCGGGCAGCCGGCGCAGCTCCTCCACGTCGCCGGGAATCACCCCGCCCCGCTCGGTCACGACCACCCGGGCCAGCCGGTGGAGATTGCTGGCGCGACGGTAGTACCCCAACCCTTCCCAGACCTCGCGGACCTCGCCCGGGGGCGCGCCGGCGAGATGATGCACCGTCGGATAGCGCTCCAGGAACCGGGCGTAGTATTCGGTGACCCGGGAGACCTGGGTCTGCTGCAGCATGAACTCCGAGACCAGGACCCGGTATGGATCGCGGGTGCGCCGCCAGGGGAGATCCCGGCCGACCCGCCGGAACCAGCGGGTCAGGCGGCGGCGGAAGGCGAGGATCGTCGGCCCGTCAGGGTGTTGTGGCATGGGGTTGTGAGAGTTGCGACGCCAAGGTAGCTACATTCACAGGGGGCACGACAGACCCCCGACCCCTGACCCCTGACTCATGGCCGCCACCACCCTCGACATCCGTCGCCCGATCGGCCGATTCGTGCTCGGCGGGCTCGCGCATATCGGGCGGATCAGCCTGCTCATCGCGGAGATGGTGCGGGGCCTCGCCGACTGGCGGGTCTGGGTGCCGCGGAGCTTCGCCGAGGCCGCGAACATCGGGCTCGGGAGCCTGCCGATCATCCTGCTGGTGGCGGGGTTCGCCGGGGCGGTCACCGCGCTCCAGACCGGCTACCAGTTCACCGGCAACATTCCGTATTACGTGGCCGGCTCGCTGATCGTCGAATCGGTGGTGCTGGAGCTGGGGCCGGTGCTCACCGGGCTCATTCTCGCGGGGCGGATCGGGGCGCGCTACGCGGCCGAACTCGGCACGATGCGGGTGACCGAGCAGATCGACGCGCTCGAGACCCTCGGCCGCTCCCCGGCGAGCCACCTGGTGATCCCCCGGGTGGTCGCCGGGATCGTGATGATCCCGATTCTCACGATCATCGCCAACGTCACCGGCATCATCTCGGGGTGGGTCGCGGTGCAGGCGGTCCTTCCCGTGACCAACCATGACTTCACCTACGGCGCCCGGATCTTCTGGCACCCGTTCGACGCCTGGTACAGCGTCATCAAGGGGTTCGCCTTCGCGGTGTGCATCACGGTGGTGTCGTGCTACTATGGGTTCAGCACCGAGCAGGGCGCCGAAGGGGT
>DASZPT010000098.1:0-1542 GCA_035549935.1 Gemmatimonadales bacterium | reverse complement strand
GTCGCTGCTGACGTGCACTGGCCTGGCGGGCCCGACGATCGCGGCGACCAAGCCGCTCTTTCTGCAGGCCTTTCAAGAGTTTGGGCTGCCGCTGCGAATGCGGACCGACAATGGGGCGCCCTTCGCTTCGAATGCCCTGGGTCGGCTGTCACAGCTGTCGGTCTGGTTTGTGACGCTGGGGATCTACCCCGAGTTCATCGAACCGGGGAAACCGCAGCAGAATGGCCGGCACGAGAACATGCATGGGACACTGAAGAAGCACACCGCCCGCCCGCCGGCAGCCAGCTGGCGAGAGCAGCAGCGCCGCTTCGATGCCTTTCGCGTCGAGTTCAATACCGTCCGACCCCATGAGGCCTTAGGCGGGAAGGTGCCGGCGGACCTCTATCGGCCCTCCACTCGGCCGTGGGTGCGGCACCCCGAGCCCCTCCAGTATCCGAGCCACTACGAAACCCGCTACGTCAGTGCCAATGGCGGGATCCGCTGGGCCCACAGGTGGGTGTGTGTGAGTCACCTGCTGGCGGGACATGACGTCGGCCTGGAGGCGATCGATGACGGGCTCTGGGATGTCTACTTCGGCCCAGTGTGGCTGGGATGGTTTGTGGAGGCAAAGCGGCGCATCGTCGATCGAGGGGACCGGCTACTTCGCCGTCCTCACCCCTGAAAAGGTGTTACCTATGTCCTTGTACTAAAGTGTCACCTATGTCTTTGAACGCTCATTATCCCTTTCGCCGTGATCTGGTTGGCGTCGAGCGCCGAGTCCAGCGAGCAAGGGCCGCACTCACGGCCTGCGGGTTCCAGAACTCTGGGTCGAACGGCCTGCCGTACCACTCCCTGAGTTCCTTGCCTTCTGGTGCCTTGGGATTCTGCAGGGCTGCCAGAAACCGCGCGTATCCCCCAGGTCCGCCGACGTTCTCTGGGGGTGCCGCTCTGGCTCCCCCCAAGAGGAGTGGTCCGGAAAAGCCCGAAGGCTGGGGGGCGATGCCCTCGACCGAGAGGTCGTGGGTCCAATCGTCGCCGAAATCGTAGGTGTACCGGAACCGGCTGCCTTGGCTGAGGGGTAGTTGGCTCAGGATGAGGTCCCGTGGATCGGGGCCCTCGGGCCGATCCTCCGGGATGGGGTCATGGTAAGTCGTGTCGTCGAGCTGAAACTCGTACAGATGCTGAAGCTCCCAGCCGAAGACGACCTGGATGGCGAGGTGTAGGTCATGAAGCGAGTATACGCTTGGCACAGCCAAGCGGCGCCAGACTCCGGGCGTGATGTCGGCCAGGCTGATGTGGAGCAGGTAGATGCTGCGTGGCTGTGGGCGAAGCGGTCTTCTCAGCGTGGGCTCCGAAGAAGCGGGCTAACGACCCCGCATAAGCTGCGCCCCGAGGCTCGTTCGCGCAAGCGAACGGGCCGACGAGCGCAGGCGCATGGAGTCACGCAAACCGACGGCCGAGGACGTCAGCTTCATGCGGTGGTTAGATGGCAGCGTGACAGCGCGCCGGGCGAAGGGCGCGGTGCGACTCGACCTTAAGTCGTGGGCTTCGCCGCGACCTCCT
>DASZPT010000097.1:0-3305 GCA_035549935.1 Gemmatimonadales bacterium | reverse complement strand
AGCGTCTCGCTCAGGATGGTGCCGCGCTGCTCCGGCGGCACGTTCGGGAGGACCTGGCCGATCGCCTCGGCCGCGGTCCAGCCGAACATCCGCTCCGCCGCCGGGCTCCAGCCGAGCACGATGCCGTCGCCGGTGAACTTGACGATCGCGAGCGGCACGGCCGCAATCAGGGCCTCGAGCTGTTCGGCCTGCCGCGCCTGCTCCGCGACGACGCGGTGGAGCTCGAGCTGGCCCACCGCCTGCCGGGCCAGCCGGCGGAACGCATCGACCTGGCTCGGCGTGAGGGTCCGGGGACGCCGGTCCATGATGGCCAGGACGCCGATGGCGTGGCCGTCGGGGGTGCGCAGGGGGACACCGGCGTAGAAGCGGATGGCGTCCTGGCCGGTCACGAAGGGATTGTCGGCAAAGCGCGGATCGGCGGTGGTGTCGTGCACCACGAGGAGGTCCGGCTCGAGGATGGCGTAGCTGCAGAAGGCCATGTCGCGCGGCGTCTCGCAGAACCCGAGACCGAGGCTCGCCTTGAACCACTGGCGGTGCTCGTCGACCAGCGACACGAAGGCGATCGGCGCCTCACAATAGGCGGCCGCGAGCTGCGCGAGGTCGTCGAAGGCCTGCTCCTGCGGCGTGTCGAGGATGCGGTACCGCGCCAGGGCCGCGAGGCGCTCGGTTTCGTTGTCGGGTCGTGCGTGCGTCACAGAAGTCCGTTTCGAGACGGTCATGCCTGAGCCGCCCCCACGATGGGGGCTTTCCTTCCTTATTGTCGGCCCGGGCGCCGGGCGCTAAAGCCTCCCTTACCGGCCGGCCCGACCTCGGTAACTTCTTGGGTGACAACGGGGTACCGGGACCGGCCGGGGATGGGGCCGTCCGCTTCCAACCTTCCGGCCGCTCCCCGCTGTCCAACTCCGTGCATGACCGACACTTCGACCGGGTTATCCGCTCTGCGCACTTCGGATACGCTGGCTGCCGACGCCGATGCCGTGGACGCCGCTCTCGCGGCCAGTGGGGACGCGCATGCCTTCGAGCGGCTCTACCGCCGCCACGTGAACCGGATCCACACCCTGGTTCGGCGGATGCTCGGTGAGGAGACGGACGATGTCACGCAGGAGGTCCTGATCCGCGCGTGGCAGAAGCTGGGGAGTTTTCGGGGCGAGTCGGCCTTCGGGACCTGGCTTCACCGGTTGGCGGTGAACGTGATCCTGAACCACCGCACCAGCCGGGGCCGGTTCCGGCAGCGGTTCCTCGAGGAACCGGAATCGGGGCTCGACGCGCCGGCCCGGCCGGTCCAGCCGGCGCTGCAGGTCGATTTCGAGGCGGCCATCGCACGGCTGCCTGACGGCGCGAGACAGATCTTCGTCCTGCACGATGTCGAGGGATACCGGCACGAGGAGATCGCCGGGATGCTGGGCCTCAGCACCGGGACGTCGAAATCACAATTGCACTACGCGCGGATGGCACTGCGCAAACACCTGGCGTGAGACGTATGACGCATCCATCGACGGACATCCTGTCGGCGTACCTGGACGGCGAGCTCGACCCCGAGGCGGAGCGGGAGACCGCGGCCCATCTCGCCGGCTGTCCCGAGTGCGCCACCCTGCTGGCGGAGCTGCGGCGGGTGCTGGTCCGGGCCCAGGCCCTCGAGGACCGGCCTCCCCGGGACGACCTCTGGCCCGGCGTGGCGGCGGCGATCGGCGCCGCGCCGTCCCGGCGGTGGCGGGTGAATGTGCCGGTGCCGCTGCTGCTCGCGGCGGGGATCGCGCTGATGCTCCTCTCCGGCTCGACGGTGGCGCTGCTGCTCCGCCACCCGGCCCGGCCCGGCCCGGTGGCGGCGGGAGACACGACCGTGGCGCCGGTGCCGGTCATGAGCGCGGTGCGGGACGAGGCCCGGGGGTACGACCTCGCCGTCCGCGCCCTGACCCAGGAGCTGGAGGAGAACTCGGCCAACCTGGACAGCAACACGGTGCGGATCGTCCAGCAGAAGCTCGCGATCATCGACCGGGCCATCGCGGAGGCGGAGCGGGCCGTGGCCGCCGATCCGGCGAACACCTATCTCAACGGACACCTGAACCAGACCCGGCTCAGGAAACTGGATCTCCTCCGCCGGGCGGCCGCGATCGGCCGCGCCGTGAGCTGAGGGGACACGAGGACTGCCATGCTGCTCATGCTTGCTGCGCTCACCGCCGCCGCCCTGCAGGGCACCGACACCACCGTGTCGGTCCGGGCCGGCTCGCGGCTCAACCTGGACAACTTCGACGGCACGGTCACGGTCACGACCTGGAGCCGGAGCGCGGTGCGGGTCCAGGCGACCCACGACGACGACACCCGGGTCGACGTCGACGTCCGGGGGAACAGCGTCGGCGTGCGGGGACGGAGCCGGGGCGGCCCGCCCGAGGTGGACTACCGGATCACCGTGCCCGCGGACATGGCGCTCGAACTCAGCACCCACAGCGGGGACATCTCGGTCGACGGCGCCCGGGCGGAGCTCAGCCTCCAGACGGTCGAGGGACGGGTGACGGTGAGTGGCGGCTCGGGGCGGGTCTCGATCTCGTCAGTGGAGGGGGACGTCCAGCTGAGCCGGGCCGACGGCCGGATCACGATCAGCGCGGTGGATGGCGCGGTCACGGTGCGGGACACCCGCGGGGACCTCACCATCAGCGCGGTGGACGGGGAGGTGCGGCTCGACAACGTCGACGCGAGCAGCATCGAGGCCACGACCGTGGACGGGGCGATCGACTTCGCGGGGACCTTCCAGGGGACCGGCCGCTACCGCCTGAGCTCCCACGACGGGGATGTCACGGTGACCGTGCCCTCGGTCGACGCGGAGGTGTCGGTGTCGACCTACGAGGGGAACTTCGACTCGGACTTTCCCGTCACGGTGACCGGCCTCCGCTCCCGCCAGCGGCTCACCTTCACGCTGGGCAAGGGGAGCGCGCGGCTCGAGCTGGAATCGTTCGACGGCAATGTGCGGCTTCGCAGAACCGGCAGTGCGCGGCGGCCGTAGTGGCGCGACGGCCGGCTCGACCCACGGACACTCAACCCTGGCAAGGATTCCGATGATGCGTGCCCTCGTACTGCTTTCCGCCTGTACCGCGCTCGGCTCGGCGACCACGCTCAGCGCGCAGGACTTCCGCTGGCACGCCCCCATGGCGAGCGGCAAGACGCTCGAGGTCCGCGGGGTGTCCGGCCGGGTCCGTGCGGTCCGCGCCACCGGCAGCGAGGCGGAGGTCACGGCCACCAAGCGGGCCGGCCGCCGGGGGAACCCCGAGGATGTCGACGTGAAGATGGTCGAAGACAACCAGGGGGTCGTC
>DASZPT010000096.1:0-9923 GCA_035549935.1 Gemmatimonadales bacterium | reverse complement strand
GTGGCGATGCGTTCCAAGCAGGCCGACCGCTGGGTCGACATCTCCTTCGCCGAGACCCTGGAGCGGGTCCGGTGTATCGCGGCGGGTCTCCGCGAACTCGGCGTGAAGCCGGGCAGCAACGTCGCGATCCTCTCGGAGAACCGGCCCGAGTGGGCGATGGTGGACTTCGCCTGCCTCACCACCCGCTGCGCCGACGTCCCGATCTATCCCACCCTCCCCGCCGGCCAGGTGAGCTACATCCTGCGCGACTCGGGAGCGGTGGCGATCTTCGTGTCGTCGCGCCAGCAGCTCGAGAAGATCCTTGCCATCCGCAATCCCGACGTCACCCCCGCCCTGCGGCACATCATCGCGCTGGACGCCGACGCCAGCGGCCCGGGGGTGATGCCGTTCGGGGACCTGCTGCAGCGCGGCAAGGCGGCGCTCGACAAGTACCCCGACTGGCGGACGGAAGCACTGGCGGCGGAGGCCGACGACCTCGCGACCCTGATCTATACCTCCGGCACCACCGGGGATCCCAAGGGCGTGATGCTTACCCACGGGAACCTCACCAGCAACGTGGTGAACGGGCTCAAGTACCTGGACCTGCACCCGACCGACGAGTGCCTGTCCTTCCTGCCGCTCTCCCACGTCTTCGAGCGGATGGCGGGACATTACTGCATGTGGCAGTCGGGTTGCATCATCAACTACGCCCAGAGCATCGAGACCGTCTCCGCCGACCTGATGGACCGGCGGCCGACGGTGGTGCTGTCGGTGCCCCGGCTCTACGAGAAGATCTACGCCCGGATCATCGAGGGCGCGGCCGCCTCGGACGTGAAGCGGAAGATCTTCGCCTGGTGCCGCTCGGCGGGGGAGGCCTGGGCCGACCAGGTCATGGCCGGGCGGCCGGTGCCCTTCGGCATGCAGCTCAAGAAGGCGCTGGCCGACAAGCTGGTCTTCTCCAAGCTGCAGCAGCGCACCGGCGGGCGGCTCCGCTTCTTCGTCTCCGGCGGCGCCCCGCTCTCGGCGGAGATCGCGAAGTTCTTCTTCGCGGCCGGGCTGCCGATCTACGAGGGCTACGGCCTCACCGAGACGTCGCCGGTGATCACGGTCAATTCCCACGAGTACATCCGGATGGGCACGGTGGGCAAGCCGATCCCGGGCGTGGAAGTGAAGATCGCCCCCGATGGCGAGATCCTGACCCGCGGCCCCCACGTCATGAAGGGCTACTACAACAAGCCCGAGGCGACCCGCGAGGCGATCGATCAGGACCGCTGGTTCCACACCGGCGACATCGGGATGCTCGATGCCGACGGCTTCCTCCGGATCACCGACCGGAAGAAGGACATCATCGTCACGGCGGGAGGCAAGAACATCGCCCCGCAGCCGATCGAGAGCCGGGTCAAGAGCAACAAGTTCATCCTGAACGCGGTCATGATCGGGGACAAGCGCAAGTTCCCCGTCATGCTGGTGGTGCCGAACATCCCCGAGCTCCGGGCCTGGGCCGCCGAGCGGGGGGTCACCGCCGACACCGACAAGGCTCTGATCGACCACCCGGAGTGCGGCAACAAGATCGAACGGGAGATCAAGAAGACCCTCCGCGACCTGGCCCAGTTCGAGATGCCGAAGAAGGTGGTGATGATCGAGAAGGACTTCTCGATCGAGAACGGCGAGCTGACTCCGACGCTCAAGGTGAAGCGGCGGGTGGTGGAGCGGAACTACCAGGCGATGATCGAGTCGCTGTACGCGGAGCCGAAGGGCGGCGGGCACGACACATACGGGTGATGAGTTCCGGGTTCCGAGTTCCGAGTAGTTGAACTATTTCCCGGCCCGGCCAACCCACCAGCCCGACGCCGCTCCCAGTAGCTGGAATCCCGGCGTCGCCGGCGCCGCGCCCTGCCCCGCGGCGCGGAGCCCGGGGAGCACCGCGCCCACCGCGGGGTCGCGCCACGCATCGTCGCTCCCCTCGGGCGCTCCCACCACGATCCCGCGCAGCGACCGCGCCTTGAACGGCAGCGCGGGTGCCAGCAGGACACTGACTCCGTCATCACTCCTCACCGACGCCGGTGGATTCACCGCGACCAGGTGAATCCCGGGCCAGTGCGCCCGCAGGCCCGGCGCCAGGCTCCCGGCACTCCCCACCAACCCCACATACCCGCCCGGCCCCTCGAGACCGAGAAAGGCCGCGACCGCCTCCGCATCCACCTCCCCGGTGACCTCCGGGGGAGGCGGGACCGCGGGGGTGAAGTGCACCACCCCATCGAGGATCGGATACTCGCGCTGGCAGGTCGGGCAGCCCAGCACCCCGCGCCGGACCTCACGCCCGGTCATCTCTGCGGGAATGAGCACCAGGAACGACTCGGCGTGGCCGGCGGGGCAGCGGAGGTGGTCGGTGAGTTCGATGTGCATCGGCGGCGGTTCTACGGCTTGAACACCACCCAGCTCACCTTCCCCGCCTCCACCGTCACCGAACGGGTCACCTTCCTGCCGTTGATCTCGACGCCCAGGTTGTAAGTGCCCGGTGGGACGTCGCTCACGGCGAAGTTCTCGTTGTACAGCGGGTGGGGGTGGGCCTTGTCGCCGTAGGTCTCCGCGTAGGAGAACGGCGTCTCGACCGGTTCGGGCTTCACCAGGCCGTAGACCCGGGCCTGGGGTACCGGCGTGCCGGTGGCATCGAGCACCTGGCCCGCCACGATCCCGGTATTGGGGAGCGGGTCGATCCAGAGCTCGGGGTTGGTGGTGTAGGCCGGGAAGCGCTCCAGCGAGTCGACGATGAACCGCACGTCGTCCTGCGGCGCCGTGTGGACCTCGAGATGCAGGTGATCGTTGGTGGCGCGCCCGGTGTTGCCCACCCAGGAGATGATCTCTCCGGTCGTGACCCGGTCGCCGACCTTCACCTTGAGCCTCGAGTTGTGGTAGTAGACGCTGAAGACCCGGAGCGGACCGCCGGGCCCCGCGACGGTGGTATCGTGCCGGATCGCGACCGTGAGCGCGCCCTGCTCGGCCGGGCCGGCGTACACCACCTGGCCCGGACCGATCGCCAGCACCGGCGTGCCGTCGGGATTGTTGAATTCGACGCCCTGGTGCTGCTGGAAGTTGCCGCCCATCGTCGAGCCGTACCGGTAGGTCTGGTCGATGTAGGGATTGTCGAACAGCGCGATCGGCCGGCGGAACCAGGTGGTCTTCGGCGCCTCGGGCGCACGGGCCGCGCCCCCCACCCGGCGGATGCACGGCAGGGTGTCGTTGAGAGGCTTGAGCCCGCAGGACGTGCCGCGCCACGACCGGCCGGCGATGAGGATCCGGTTCCTCGGCGCGAAGGCGGCGGAGGCGACCGCTTCGCTGGTCCACCCGGTCGGGCCCAGGGCCAGCCGGACATTCCCGCGGAGGGTGGTGACGAGGAGGCCCCGGCGGTCGGGACCGATGCGCCGGACATACTCGTTCGCGAGAATGGCGATCGCGGTGTCGGCGGGTCCCTTCGAGGCCGGCCCGGTCGCGTCGCCCAGCGCGGTCCAGTGGGCCCCGTCGTCGGTGGTGAACTGGATGCCGTCCGCCGTGCCGATCCAGGTAGTGTCACCCCGGACCACGATGCCGTCACTCGCGACGTACTGCCACTCGGGACCGAGGTCCTGGAAGGTCCAGTTCCTCCAGGTGGCGCCACCGTCGGTCGAGAGACCCCAGCCGTTCCCCACCGTGCCGTACCAGATCTCGCCCCGGGGACCGAAGCCGAAGGCGTGGACGAAGTCCCAGCTGATGCTCGTCGCGGTGGAGTCGTGGCGGATGTGCTCCCAGGCGGTCGCCCCGGCCCTGAGACGGTAGATCCCGTCGCCATAGGTGCCGATCCAGATCCCGTTCTGCGGATCGCGCGCCACCGACAGGACATGCACGCCCCAGCCGGTGCTGTCCGGCAGCTTCGGGAAGGGCAAGGTGGCCTGGGCCGCGAGCGGCGGTGTGAAGGGGAGATGCAGCGCGAACAGGACGGCGAGGGACGAGACGCTCCAGCGGGCGGACAAGGCAGGGATCATGTCATGGTCTCACTTGTGGGCTAGCTCGGCGAAAGTCGCAGCACGTCGATCGTCACGCGCGCCGGCCGGGTGGCGGCGAAGAGCACCGCGTCGGCTACGTCCCCGGGCCGGAGCATGTCGGCACGGGGGCGGACGGTCCCGCCCGCCACGTGATCCCAGATCGGCGTATCGGTCGGTCCGGGCGAGACCAGTGTAAAGCGCACGCCGCTCCCGCGGTACTCCACCGCCAGGGTCTCGTGGAGGCCCCGGAGCCCGAACTTGGACGCGGCATAGACGCTGTTTTCCGGAAACGCGGTCTGGTCGGCGACACTGCCGATGGTGACCACCAGGCCGTCCCCGGCCTGCCGCATCGCGGGCAGGAACCCCTGGGTGAGGGCGAAGGCCCCGACCAGGTTCACCTGGAGCTGGCGGGCAAGCTCGCTCACCGGGGCCGCCTCGAAGGGGATCCGGTCGAACACCCCCGCGTTGTTGACCAGGACCGCGGGCACACCGACCTCGGCCAGCACCCGGCGGGCGAGGTCCGCGACGGCTGCGGGATCGCCGATATCGGCCGGTGCATCGAGGAAGCCGTCGTGCGAACCGGCGGTGAGCGACCGGGCGACCCGCACCACCCGCATCCCGGCCCCGGCCAGCGCGGTCGCGATGGCGAGCCCGATCCCGCGTGAGGCCCCGCTCACCACCGCGACCCGGCCGCGGAGCCCGCTCACACCTGGGATCTCCCGTTCCCGTGCACCAGGCGGAGGAACTCCTCGCGGGTGCGGATGTCGCTGCGGAAGTTGCCGCGCACCGCGCTGGTCACGGTGCGGGAGTTCTGCTTCTCGACCCCCCGCATCGCCATGCAGAGATGCACCGCCTCGATCAGCACGCCGACCCCGTGCGGCTCCAGCACATCCATGATCGCGTCGGCGATCTGGTCGGTGAGCCGCTCCTGCACCTGCAGCCGGCGGGCGAAGATGTCGACGATGCGGGGAAGCTTCGAGAGGCCCACGATCCGGCCGTTGGGGATGTAGGCCACGTGGGCCCGGCCGAAGAAGGGCAGGATGTGGTGCTCGCAGAGCGAGTAGAGCTCGATATCGCGCACCAGGATCATGCTGTTGTGCTCTTCCTCGAAGAGCGCGTCCCCCACCGCGTCCATGACCGACAGCTGGTAGCCGCGCGTCAGCCAGCGGAGCGCCTTCTCCACCCGCTCGGGCGTCTTGACGAGGCCCTCCCGGTCGGGATCTTCCCCGAGCGCGGCGAGCATGGCACGAACCTCGGCCTGGAACGACCGGGGCTCACCGGGGCGGGGCTTACTGGCCTTCGTAGTCGACATAGTTCCGTGGGGTCTCCCAGAGGCGGATGCGCAGCAGGCGGCCGGCCGGAATGGACCCGGCCAGTTCGGTCCAGCAGTACCGGGCGATGTTCTCGGCGGTGGGGATGAGTTCCCGGAACACCGGGACGTCGAGATTGAGGTTCTTGTGATCGAGCTGGACGAGGAGCTTCTTCTCGATCAGCCGTTTCAGTACGTTGATATCGATGACGTAGCCGGTCTCGGGATCGATCTCGCCCTCGACGCTCACGTCCAGCTCGTAGTTGTGCCCGTGGTAGTTCGGATTGGCGCAGACCCCGAAGACGCGGGTGTTCCAGTCGTCCGGCCTGGCGGGGTTGTAGAGACGGTGCGCCGCATTGAAGTGAACCCGGCGCGTGACGGTGCATTTCGGCATTGCCGGCGAATCGGTCCCGGGTGGGGGTCGACTGGAAGATGCCCCCCTCCCCGCCGGGGTTCAACCGGCCGATCCTTGAACAAACGGGGGCACCGGCCGCTGGCCGGTGCCCCCGGAGATGCGAGGGCGACGCCGAAGAGGTTTATTGAAGCCCGACGAAGAAATGTGGCGCCCTCACCTATGCGTCTGTCTTCCCCCATGGGGCGTGACATCGGCCTTGGTATCTGGGCCCTTCACCGGACCTGTTGGCTCAATAACGGAGTTCTCCGGCGCCGCTTGAATTCGAAGATAGGACAGCGGTCCGGGGGCGTCAACGTCCCGGCCGCGCAGACACTTCGACCACCGTGCAGGATCTCGACATGCCCATGCTGCTCCTCGGCGCCCTCGCGGCGCTCGTCCTGTGGATCGTCTTCGTCTTCATCGTGCCGCTCGGTCCCGCGGGCGCGGTGGTGCACCTTCTCCTCGGCCTGGCGGGCGCGCTATTCGTGCGGTGGTATGCGCTCAAGCACTGACGTGCCGGGCTCCGGGTTGCGAGTGCCGCGCTGGTGGACGGCATCCGGCATACTCGGAACCCGGAACTCGGAACTCGGAACCCTCTGATGCCAGATGACGCCACCCGGGACACGCTCCCGGCCGTCCTCGCCGGACTACTCTACATCCTGCTCCTCGTCTCGGTGCGGGAGATCCTGTCGCCGCCGGTGGTGCTGCCCCTCACGCTACTGGCCCTCTGGCCGCTCCGCCGACGCCCGGGGATGCCGGTGGCGATCGGCACCGCCATCGGCCTCACGGTGGTCTGGGGGCTCAAGCTCTACGGCGGGCTGCTCGGTCCCTTCCTGCTGGCGCTGGCAGTGGCATACATCTTCGCGCCGCTGGTGGCGAAGCTCGAGGCGCGGCGGGTGAACCGGGGGCTCGCCATCGTGCTGGTGGCCCTGCCGCCGCTGGTCCTGGCCGTGCTCCTCGTCGTCCTGGCGGGACCGCAGCTCTGGAACCAGGCGGTGACGCTGGTGGGGATGCTGCCGCGCTTCGCCACGACCCTCCTCGACCTCGTCTCCTCGCTCCGCGCGCGGGTGGAGACGCTCACCTTCCTCACCGAGGCGCAGCGGACCTGGGTTCACGATCTCAACGCCCAGGAGCTGGCGGCCCTCCTGCAGAAGAACGCCGACGCGATCCTGGCCGAAGTGGGCCAGTGGGCGCTGGCCTTCGTCCGCCAGCTCGGCACGATCGTGGGCTTCCTGGGGTACGTGGTGGTGACGCCCGTCGTGGCGTTCTATCTCCTGCGCGACTGGAAGCCGCTCCTCGAGTTCCTCGAGGAGCTCATCCCGACGGCCCGGCGCCCGGCCGTCGTGGCCTTCATCGACGAGTACGATCACTCGCTGGGGCGCTTCTTCCGCGGGCAGCTCACCGAGGCGACGCTGGTCGGCGTCCTGACCGGCGTCGGGCTCGCGGTACTGGGCGTGCCGAGTGCCCTCCTCCTCGGTGTGATCGCGGGTCTCTGCAACCTGATCCCGTACATCGGTCTGGCGATCTCGATCGTCCCCGCGCTGGTCGTGGCGCTCACGATGGAGCCGCCGCTGGGTGGACTCATCCGGGTCGGCGCGGTGTTCCTGGTGGTGCAGTTCATCGACGGCTCGGTGACGGGGCCCAGGATCGTGGGCGGGTCGGTGGGCCTGCATCCGGTGGTGATCATGCTCGCCCTGGCCTTCGGGGGCGCGGTGCTCGGGTTTGCCGGGCTTCTTCTCGCAATTCCCCTCGCGGTACTCGTGAAGCTGCTGGGCATCCGGCTGCTCGAGCGGTATCGTCAGTCGGCGATGTACGCGGGCTGAGCCAGCAGTCATACCGGCCCCACCACGCCTGACGAGGCCTCGCGACGCCTGACAAGGCGCAGTTGACCGCCCGCCCCGCGGGCGATACCCTATCGGGGTCCCCGCTACCACCCCGACCGGTGCCCGACGCGGCTCTCGAGCTTCATACCCTTTCCGGCGCACGACTCACGACCGACTCCGGGACCGAGCTCCTGGGGCCCGGCAAACCGCTGGCTTTCCTTATCTATCTGGCCTGCTCGCCGCGCCAGACCGCCTCGCGCGAGCACCTGATCGACCTCCTCTGGTCGGACCTCCCCGCCGAGAAGGCGCGCCATGCGCTCCGCCAGACGCTCTGGTATCTCCGCCAGCTCCTCCCCGAGGGTCTCCGGGTCAGCGGCAGCGACGTCCTCCTGGTCACACCGCTCCGCCTCGACCGGGACGAGTTCCTGCGGGAGGCCGCGGCCGATCACCTGGAGCGAGCGGTCACGATCTACCAGCACGAGTTCCTGAATGCGTTCGCCGTCCCGGGTGGTGTCGAGTTCGAGCACTGGGCGGAGATCGAGCGGCAGCAGCTGTCGGCGGTCTTCCTCCGCGTGGTCGAGCAGTTGTGCCGCCGCTACCTCGATGCCGGGCGCTTCGCGGAGGCGATCGCGCTGGCCCGCCGGGCCCGGGACGCGGCCCCCGCGAGCGAGCGGACCTGGCGGCTCCTGCTGGAGGCGCTGGTGGCGGGACAGGACCCGATCGGCTTCGCGCTCGAAGGCAGCGCCCTCCGCACCCGGCTGCAGCAGGAGGGCCGCGCACCGGAACCGCTGACCGCCACCCTGCTCGAGCGGATGGATGGGAACGATCTCCCCACCTCGGCGGGCCAGTCGCGTGGCCTCCACCCGGGGCTGGTGGGCCGGTCGGCGCCCTTTGCGCTGATCCTGGCGGAATGGGAGGAGGCGCGGCAGCAGCGGGGTCGTCACCTGCACCTCCGGGCCGGCCCGGGGCTCGGCAAGAGCCGTCTTCTCGATGACGTGTATCACCGGTTTCGAGGGCGCGGCGCGCGGGTGGTCCAGGTGCGCGCCACCCCCGGTGACCGGACCATCCCCTACAGCCTCGCCGCGGAGATCGCACGCGCCCTCGCGGAACTGCCCGGGGCATCGGGCATCTCCCCCGGCTCGGCTTCGACGCTGGTCGCGCTCAACCCGTCGCTCAGCAACCGCTACGCCGCCCATACCGACAGCGCCACCGGCCCGGAAGCGGCGCGCCGCCGCTCGGCCGCGCTCCTGGAGCTCCTCACGGCAGTGTCGGAGGAGCAACCGGTCGCGCTCCTGGTCGATGACCTCCACTGGACCGACCCCGCCTCGCTGCAGTGTCTGCAGCCGCTCTTCGAGCGCCTCCACGCAGTCGCCGCGCTGGTGGTCACCGCGGCTCGCCCGGTCGTGGGGCTCGAGGGGATCGAGTCGGGCCAGACGCTGACCCTGCCGCCACTCACCCGCGACCAGGTGACCGAGCTGCTGGTGAGTCTCGGTCCCTTGCCCGACGCCCCGTGGGCCGGCGAGCTGCCGGTGCTCCTTCACCAGAACAGCGGGGGCGTTCCCCTCCTGCTGCTCGAGACCCTCGAACTCGCCAAGGACCGCGGGACGCTGCTCCTCACCGCGGCCGGCTGGGAGTGCCCCGACTGGCCCGGTCTCCGGGTCCAACTCGAACGCGAGAGCGGGCTCCGCCAGCGGGTGGCGGACCTCGGTCCCGAGCCGGCGCGGGCGCTCCTGGCGCTCGCGGTCGCCGGCCAGCCGCTGTGCGCGGCCGAGGTGGCCCGGATGCTCGCCTGGGACGAGGGGTCGACCGAGCGGGCCCTCACCCACCTCGAGCGGCGGGGCCTGGCCCACCAGGCAGCGGACCAGTGGCAACCGGCGCACGACGAGATCGCGGCGCTCTCACTCGAGCGGTCCGAGGAGGGAGCCCGCCGCGCGCTCCACCGTGCGCTGGGAGAGATGCTCGCGGGGACCGCGGCGGCCCCACCCAGGGACCTGGTCCGCGCGGGTCGCCACCTGGTGTTGGCCGAGCACTGGAGCGAACTCCGCGAGGTGTTCCTGCGCTATGTGCGGCGGCGCCGGCGCGAGGGCGATCACCGGCGGGTCCGGTTTCTGGCGATGGACTTTCTCGAAGGGATGCCTCAGGATCTTGCGGACCGGCTGCTCGCCCGCCTGGGACGCCTCAACCGGCTCCGGTATGAGGTGACGCGACCGCTGCTGGTCGGGGCACTGGCGGTGGTCGCGACGGTCGGCTTCGGGCTCTCGGCCCGGCCCCGCACGCCCGAGCCCGACACCCTGCTCCTGCTGCGCGACCCGAACGCGCCCCGCCGATCCTCGATTATCGCCGTTCCCCTGTCCCTGAACGGCTGGCATCAGGGGGAGCCGATCGACCTCCTCAGGCTC
>DASZPT010000095.1:0-7234 GCA_035549935.1 Gemmatimonadales bacterium | reverse complement strand
TGGCTCGAGAAATTCGGGGGCGACTCGCTGGGTGAGACGCGCCGCAACTTCGAGGCGTACCTGAGCCGGCTGCGCGAGCGCTGGACCGAACTGGTGTCACCCGAGGTGGCCGTGGTGGAGGAACCGTGAAACGGCACATCGTGCTGGTGGGTCTCCCGGGCGCGGGAAAGACGACGGTCGGCAAGCTGGTGGCCGAAAAGCTCGGTACCCAGGTGATCGACATCGACGCGCTGGTCGTGCGGAAGATGCAGATGCCGGTGGCGCGTATCTTCGCGGAGCATGGCGAGGCGAAGTTCCGCATTCTCGAGGCTGAGGCGATGCGTCAGGCCGTGGGCGGGACCGCAGCCGTGATCACGCCCGGTGGAGGGTGGGTGGCCCAGCCCGGTGCCCTCGAGGAAACCCGGGACACTTGCTACCTGGTCTATCTTCGAACCATGGCGAGCACCGCGGCCAAGCGGTCGGCGGATTACGGCCGGCCGTTGCTCATGGGCGAGGACCCGCTCGAAAAGATGCGTCAGCTCCTCAAGGAGCGGGAACCCTACTATTCGAAGGCCCATGCCGAGGTGAAGGCGGACGTGAAAGCGCCCCCGGCGTTGGCCGACGACGTGGTCCAATTGGCGAAGGCACATGCCGGTTGGTGAGTTGTAAGTGGTGAAAGCTGAGTGACTTAGGATTGTTCGCCTTGCCAAGGTGTGGTGCAGGGCGTTTTTTTGTGGGCACTCCGGCTTGGTTCGGGGATGACTCACGCAGGTAGAATCGAGCGCATGGCAACAACGAAGAAGCCCAAGGCTCCCGCAAAGCGGACTCCGGCATCGCCGTCGAAGAAGTCGGCGAAGAGCGCCGTTGAACCCGAGGCCACGCCGGCCGCGGCCGCCAGGAAGAAGGCGGCTCCGCGGAAGGCCGCGGCCGCGAGCAACGGCGATGACGGTGAGCCGGGCAGCGGGGCGGCGCTGGTCGTCGTCGAGTCGCCCACCAAGGCGAAGAGCATCGGCAAGTACCTGGGGCGCGGCTACGAGGTGAAGGCGACCATCGGGCACGTGCGGGACCTCCCCACCCGCAAGCTGGGCGTGGACGTCGAGAATGGGTTCCGCCCGGAGTACGTCACCATAAAAGGAAAGACCCAGACCCTGGCCGACCTGAAGAAGGCGGCCAGGCGCGCCAAGGCCATCTATCTCGCCACCGACCCTGACCGCGAGGGGGAGGCGATCGCGTGGCACGTGGCGGACCAGCTCGAGACCCGGGCGCCGCTCCACCGGGTCCTGTTCCACGAGATCACGAAGGACGCGGTGAAGGAAGCGATGGCCAAGCCGGGTCGGATCGACGACCGGCTGGTGAACGCCCAGCAGGCGCGCCGGATCCTCGACCGGCTGGTGGGCTACAAGGCGAGTCCCATCCTCTGGCAGAGCATCAAGACCGGTCTCTCCGCGGGGCGGGTCCAGACCGTGGCGCTTCGGCTCATCGTGGAGCGGGAACGGGAGATCCGGGCCTTCAAGCCGGTGGAGTACTGGAGCATCGCGGCCGAGTGCGCCAAGGGGGGGCAGCCCTTCACGGCCGAACTCAAGAAGATCGACGGGCACAATCCCGAGCTGGGCAACGAGGCCGCGGCGACCGAGGTCGTCAACGAGGTGCAGAAGCTGCCCTTCGTCGTCACCAAGGTCGAGAAGCGGAACCGGAAAAAGCGGCCCGGCGCTCCGTTCACCACCAGCACCCTGCAGCAGGAAGCGGCCAAGAAGCTGGGCTTCTCCGCCCGGCGGACGATGCGCGCCGCGCAGGATCTGTACGAGGGCATGGAGATCGGCGAGGACGCGCCGGCCGGCCTCATCACCTACATGCGTACCGACTCGGTGCGCGTGTCGGAGGCGGCGATCGACGGGGTGCGGGCGTTCATTCGCTCGAACTACAGCAAGGAGTACCTCCCCGATGCGCCCAACGCCTACAGCTCCAAGGCGGCGCGGGTGCAGGACGCCCACGAGGCGATCCGGCCGACCGACGTCCGGCGCCGGCCCGAGGACATGCAGAAGTACCTCGAGCCCGACCAGTACCGCCTGTACCAGCTGATCTGGCAGCGGTTCGTCGCGTCCCAGATGAACCCCGCGGTCTACGACATGACGATCGTGGACTTCGACCTCGGCAAGTACCTGTTCCGGGTCTCGGGGTCGGTGCTCCTGTTCGACGGCTACCACGTGGTCTACACCGAGGGCCGCGAGGCGGAGGAAGGGAAGGGCGTCGAGGACCTGGCGCCGATCCCGCCGCTCGAGGTGGGAGACAAGGTCGAGGTGAAGGCGATCGTCCCGACCCAGCATTTCACCGAGCCGCCGCCCCGGTTCTCCGAGGCGAGCCTGGTGAAGGAGCTGGAGCGGCTGGGGATCGGCCGGCCGTCGACCTACGCCCAGATCATCAGCACGCTGACCGCCCGCGAGTACGTGAAGCTGGAACAGCGCCGCTTCACCCCGACCGAGCTCGGCGAGACGGTCGAGCGGATCATGGTGGACAGCTTCCCCACCATCTTCAACGTCGAGTTCACCTCGGGCATGGAACTCGAGCTCGACAAGATCGAAGAGGGCGAGCTCGGCTGGCAGAATGTGCTGGCCGACTTCTACGCGCCGTTCACCAAGGCCCTCGCCGCGGTGAACCTCGGCGCGATCGTGGCCGAGGCCCACGGGCTCAATCCCGAGGAGCTGGCCAAGGAGAAGTGCCCCAAGTGCGGCGCGCAGGTCGAGCTGCGGACCGGGCGGTTCGGTCCCTATTTCGCCTGCGTGAACTACAAGCAGACCTGCGACTATGTGAAGTCGCTCAAGAAGGCCAAGACACCCGACCGGCCCACCGACGAGAAGTGCCAGCTCTGCGGCGCGCCGATGGTGATCAAGACCGGCCGGTTCGGCGAGTTCCTGGCCTGCACCCGCTACCCCGAGTGCAAGGGCACGCGGTCGATTCCGCTCGGGATGAAGTGCCCCAAGTGCGATGTCGGCGACCTGGCCGAACGGCGCACCAAGCGGGGCAAATCGTTCTGGGGCTGCGTCCGGTATCCGGCCTGCGACTTCTCGACCTGGAACCGGCCGGTGGCGGAGACCTGTCCCAACTGCGGCTGGGTGGGGATGGAGAAGAAGGTCAGCAAGGCCGAGGGTGAGACCCGCACCTGCCTCAAGTGCCAGCACCGGATCGTGGTCATGGACGCCGAGGAGGCAGCGGCGACGTGACCGCGGCCTCCCGCACTCCGCCCGTCACGGTGGTCGGTGGCGGGCTCGCGGGCTCGGAGGCGGCCTGGGCGCTGGCGGAGCGGGGCATCGCCGTCACGCTTCGGGAGATGCGGCCGGTGGTGCGCACTCCCGCGCACCAGACGGACCAGCTGGCCGAGCTCGTCTGCAGCAATTCCTTCAAGTCGACCGACCTGACCAATGCGCACGGGCTCCTCAAGGCGGAGCTGCGCGCGCTCGGGAGCCTCTTGCTGCCCGCCGCGGACGAGGCGCGGGTTCCGGCGGGGGCGGCGCTGGCGGTGGACCGGGCGGTGTTCTCCCGGCTCATCCATGAGAAGTTGACGGGGCACCCGCGGATTACGGTGGAGCGGGGCGAGGTGACGTCGTTGCCGTCGCCGGGGGTGGTGGCGACGGGACCGTTGACGTCGGCGTCGCTGGCGTCGGCGATCGAGGCGCGAATTCGTGTTGGGTTGGGGGCGGGCGTTGCGGGGGGCGAGAAAACGCCGGCGAGCGCTCTCGCGTTTTATGATGCCATCGCCCCCATCGTCAGCCACGACTCCCTCGATCACACCATCCTCTACCCCCGCTCCCGCTACGGCAAGGGTGACGGCGACGACTACCTCAACGCCCCACTCACCCGCGACGAGTACGACGCCTTCATCGCCGCCCTCACCACCGCCGATCAGTTCACCGCCCACGAGTTCGACGCCGTACCCTACTTCGAGGGCTGCCTCCCCGTCGAGGAAATGGCCCGCCGGGGCCCCGAGACCCTTCGCTTCGGCCCCATGAAGCCGGTCGGTCTCCCCGATCCGCGCACCGGGCGCGAGCCCTGGGCCGTGGTCCAGCTGCGCCGCGAGGACAAGGCGGGGCAGATGTGGAACCTGGTCGGCTTCCAGACCCGGCTCCGGATCCCGGAACAGCAGCGGGTCCTGGCCATGATCCCCGGCCTCGCGCGCGCCGAGTTTTTGCGGTACGGGAGCATTCACAGGAACAGTTATATCAACAGCCCCGCATGCCTGGGCCCCGGCCTCACGGCCAGGGATGACGACCGGCTCTTCTTTGCCGGGCAGCTCACCGGTGTCGAGGGGTACACCGAATCGCTGGGCACGGGCCTCCTGGCGGGGATCAACCTCGCCCGCCGGCTGCAGGGCAGGCCGATCGCCGTCCCTCCGCCCACGACCATGATGGGCGGGCTCTACCGCTATCTTCGAGAGGCGGACCCCGGCAACTTCCAGCCGATGAATGCGAACTGGGGACTGGTCGATCCGCTCGATGAGTCCCGGGCCGTCCAGCGGTCCGGCGGCCAGAAGTGGAAGGACGCGAAGAAGCAGCTGCTGGTCGAGCGCGCCCAGGCCGAGTTCTCGGCCTGGCTGAGGACCCTGTGAGAGTCACGCACCCCGCTACCCGGCCGGAGATCGAGGCGTTTCTCGAGCACCTGGAGAAGGAGCGCCAGGTGTCGGGGCACACCGTGAAGGCCTATCGCCGGGACCTCGAGGCCTTCGCCGATTTCCTCGACCGCCACACCGGCGGCGACTGGAGCTTCGCGCGGGTGGACCGCCTCGGGATTCGCGGCTACCTGGGTGAGATGCAGCGCCGCGGGCTCGCCAAGCGCTCGATGGCCCGAGCCCTCTCGGCGGTGCGCTCGCTCTACCGCTTCCTGCAGGCGCATCAGGGGCTGGAGAAGTCGCCGGTGCGTGCCGCCCGGGCGCCGCGCCTCGAGCGGCACCTTCCGGGCTACCTCGACCGGGACCGGACCGAGCTGCTCTTCCAGGGCGCGGAGGCCCGGGCCGCGACGGGCGACGAACGCGCCGTGCGCGACCTCGCGATCCTGGAGCTCTTCTACTCGAGCGGCCTCCGCCTCTCGGAACTCACCGGGCTCAACCTGATCGACCTCGATCTCCTGAGCGACCAGGTGAAGGTCCGCGGCAAGGGCCGGAAGGAACGGCTGGTGCCGCTCGGGTCGCGCGCCAGCCGGGCGCTCCGCCGCTACCTGAACCTGCGCGAGTCGGCCCCGCGCCCGATGGGCGCGGACAGGCAGGCGGTGTTCGTGGGGCCGCGGGGGAAGCGGCTCACCCCCCGCTCCGTCCAGCGGCTGGTGCACCGCGCCCTCGATACGGTGGGAGGGGAGTCGCTCAAGACCCACTCCCTGCGGCACACCTTCGCGACCCACCTGCTGGATGCCGGGGCCGACCTCCGGGCGGTGCAGGAGCTGCTGGGCCACGCGAGTCTCAGCACCACCCAGATCTACACCCACACCAGCGTGGAGCGCCTCAAGAAGGTCTACCAGCAGGCGCATCCGCGGGCGTAACCGACGACAAGGACAGGTTCAGCGTGGATACCTACCACGGCACGACAATCCTCGCCGTCCGCAAGAACGGCCGCGTGGCACTCGGCGGGGACGGGCAGGTGAGCATCGGCGACACCATCGTCAAGGCCAACGCCACGAAGGTGCGAACCCTCAAGGGCGGGAAGGTGCTGGCGGGGTTCGCCGGGTCGGTTGCCGACGCCATCACGCTCTACGAGAAATTCGAGGAGAAGCTCGAGCGTCACCCGGGCAACCTGGGGCGCGCCGCGGTGGAGCTCGCGAAGGACTGGCGGAGCGACCGGGTCCTGCGACGCCTCGAAGCGCTGCTGGTGGTGACCGACATCGACCACACCTACCTCCTCTCAGGCGGCGGCGAGCTGATCGAGCCGGATGACGGCGTCCTCGCCGTCGGCTCCGGCGGCAACTACGCCCTGGCCGCTGCGCGGGCGTTGGCGCCCTTTCCCGACCTCAGCGCCCGCGACGTGGTCCAGCGGTCGCTCGAGATCGCCGCCGAGATCTGCGTCTTCACCAACCGGAACCTCACCATCCTCGAGCTGTGAGCCGGACCGGGGCGATGGTTATCCTCAGCTGAATCGTCTCCAGGACATGCATCGTACTACGGAGCGGTTGCGGCAGCTCCGGGAACGGGAGCGGTAGCTCTCCGACCCCCCACCTCCGTCGGTCCATGACACGGCATTTACGATCGACCATCAGGTTGTCGCTGGCCGTCGTGGTAGCGTCTGCCTGCGGACGTGGCGCCCGTCAGGAGGCCGCCGGCGACTCGGTGTCCTCGGCCGCGCAGGCGGCCGCTCCGACACCTGCCTCCGGCGTCGTCGCCCCTCCACCGGGCGTCTGCGGACCCATCGGGCAGACCGATTCGGCCACCCTCGCCCGGTGCGCCGATTCTCTCGGTCGCGCCCGGAACCTCGACCTCGTCGGGACGGGCGCCTGCACCTACCAGGAGGCCCGGCATCCCGATTCCCTCGTCGGCTGTCTCCAGCGGGAAGACTCGCTGGCCCGGGGGTGCCCGGAGGCGCACGGCTGGCGGGTCCGTCAGGGTGACGGGGTCGTGCGCCGGGTGGAATGGCGACGGTGTGGACCGCAGGGCGGGGCCTACCAGGGCGACAGCCTCGTCTGGCCCACCCATTTCCTCGTCATACGGCGGGACAGTGCCTCTACCTCGCCGGCGGTGTTCGTCCTCTCCAACGAGGAGGAACCGGGGATCAGTGGCCTCGATACGGTCGAAGTGACCGACCTCGATGGCGATGGCACCGAGGAAGTGTTCATCGAGAACCGGGTCTATGGCACCGGTGCCAATTTCGAAGAGTGCGCCCTCGCGGTCGAGCGGGGCACGCTGCGTTGTTGGGCCGGCCCCGAGTTTCCCGGCCCGGGGGCCGTGCTCCGACCCGGCGAGACCGCGATGAAGGGCTGGATCCGGAGTCTCACAGGGCCCGGGAGCGGTCCCTCGGCGCCCACGCCGCTGCGCCCTGGTGCGAGCTTCTGGTACGTCACCCCCATCTACCGGGAGGGTGACGCCAACTGCTGCCCGACGGCCAATGCCTCCGTCTGGGTCGAAGCGGTGCCGCGCGGCGGTCGCTTCGAAACCGGGCTCTGGCTCCGGACCACCGAGGACAGCCTCCAGAACATCCTCCGGATCGATACCCTGCGGCACTGAGCGCCGCCGGGGTGCCCCATGGCCAGCGGGGTTAGATTCTGGCCATGTCCGTCTCCGAAG
>DASZPT010000094.1:0-2724 GCA_035549935.1 Gemmatimonadales bacterium | reverse complement strand
GACGACCGCCGCGGCCCCGAATCCGACCGGTGACGGCTTGGGCGCGGTGCCGCGCGAGACCATCCCGTCCTCGCCATCGAAGAAGAGCGTGTCGATCTCCACCACCGGCTGTTCGGCCGATTCCGACGCGAGGACCAGGGCGGCAAAGCCGCGGAACTCGGCGGCGTCGGCATCGGGTCTTCCATGTTCCGCGATGTCGCGCGCCGCACGCGACAGGGCGCGGGCCGCGGATTCGAGGCGGGCGCCCCCATCAGTAGGCCCGATCTCCAGCCGGCTCACCCCGACCAGCGCGCGTTCGATGCCGTCGAGCAGGTCAGGCAGCGGGGGGAAATCGCTCAGGGCGGCGAGCCCGCGGAGCGGCTGCATCCGGCGCTGGATCGCCTGGAGGGTGTCGAGGCTGACGGAGCCGGCGCTGAGGGAGCGGGCGCCCTGATCGAGCACGCTGCCGAGCGCCGCGGACTCGCGGGCCAGGAAGGCGCGCACGCCGGTATCGCTGAGCAGCGGGACCGCGCCGCTGGTCCGGCGGTCGGGGCCCGCCGCTGCTTCCAACTGGAGGGCCAGGCGCTCGGCGCGGGCGGTGTCGTCCGGGGTCCAGTTGCGGGCCCGCTCGACCAGGGTGCGGAGCATGTCCACCGCTTCGCGGCAGAGCGCCGTGAGGTCATGATCCCAGCTGCGCTTGCCGTCGCGGAAGCCGCGGACGAGGTGCTCCAGGGCTCCGGCGGCCCGGGCGATCGGCTGCTGGTTGGCCATGAGCGCGCTGCCGCGGAGGGCGCGGGTGAAGCGCACCAGTTCATCGGCATTCGGCGCGGTGGTACTGCCGGCGAGCACCGCGAGACGATCGAGGTACTCGCTGGCCTCGAGGACGAAGAAGTCGTCGATGCCGAGTGGCTGGGTCATGACCCTGGAGTTGGCGTGGGACGGGTGCGCGGAGCCTCAGACAAGTGTAGGCCCCACCGAGAGATCGGTCAAACCCCGCGGGCCCGCCGCACCAGCCGCAGCATCTCCGCGGTGGCCTCACCGATCCCGGTCGTGATCGACCGGCTGACGACGCTATGACCGATATTCAACTCTTCGATCTCCGGGACCGCCGCGACCGCCGTCACATTGCGGTAGGTCAGCCCGTGGCCGGCATGGACCGCCAGGCCCAACCCGCGCGCACGGCGGGCGGCTTCGGCGATCTCGGCGAGCGCCGCGTCGGATCGAGGCCAGCTGTGGGCATAGCGCCCCGTGTGAAGCTCGACGGCCGGCACGCCGAGCCCATGGCTCCTTTCCATGCTGTCCATCGTGGGATCGACAAAGAGACTGACCCGGATCCCGGCCTCCTTGAGCCGGGCGATGACATCCTTGAGTCGGCCCACATGGCGGGTCAGGTCGAGGCCGCCTTCGGTGGTGACTTCCTCGCGCCGCTCGGGAACCAGGGTGGCCTGGAACGGCTTGAGCCGGCAGGCCAACGCCACGATCTCCTCGCTGGTGGCCAGTTCGAGGTTGAGGACGGTGGTCACTTCGGCGGCGAGCCGGATGATGTCCTCGTCCTGCATGTGCCGGCGATCCTCACGCAGGTGGGCGGTGATCCCATGGGCGCCGGCCGCCTCACACAGCGCCGCCGCCGCCACCGGATCGGGCTCGTCGGTGCGGCGGGCCTGCCGCACCGTGGCCACGTGGTCGATGTTGATGTACAGGCGCTGTGGAGTCATTGCTCCACCGGTCTGCGCCGGTGTATGTTGCGCCATCGTTCACCATCCGCTGAGGAACACATGACCAGACGCTGGTTGCCCGTCTTGTTGCTCGCCGCCGCCTGCGGCGGTGGCTCGCCCGGATCCGCCGCGCCGAACGAGAACGCCACCACGGCGGATGGCGCGGTCCGTCAATTCCTGCAGGCGGTTGCGGACAGTAATATCGCCCGCATGGCGCGCTACTGGGGTGGCAGCAAGGGCCCGGCCGGCATCACCGGACAGCCGGCCGACTACCTCCAGCGCATGACCGTCACCCAGGCCTTCCTGCGGCAGTCGCCCTACCGGGTGGTGGCAATGAACCCCATCGACAAGAACCGCATGGTGGTAACCACCGAGTTCACCCGCGGGGCGACGACCTCGACCATCTGCAAGAAGAACATGGATATCGAGGTGCGGGACCTCGGTGCGAAATACGGCTGGGTGGTGACGTCGATGGACCTCAACCAGGTGGGCGCGCCGAGCAAGCCCTGCTGACGGCTACTCCGTCAGCTCGATGAGGATCCCGGCGGTGGACCTGGGGTGCAGGAAGGCGATGCGATGGCCATGGGCCCCGATGCGGGGGACGGTGTCCACCAGTTGGTAGCCGGCCGCCGCGGCCGCCGCGAGGGCGGCATCGAGATTCGGCACCCGGTAGCACACATGATGGATGCCCGGGCCGCGCCGGGCGAGGAACTTCGCAATCGGGCTGTCGGGCGACACGGGCTCCAGGAGCTCGACGTCTGACGGCCCGAAGTGCAATGAGACGATCCGGGCCCCATCCTTCTCCTCCGCGGCGGTCGGCACCAGCCCGAGGACATCCCGATAGAACGGCAACGCCCCCTCGATGCTTTCCACGGCGACACCAATGTGGGCGATGCGGGCGGATTCAAGCACGGTTGTCTCCCCTCGAATGATCGGCGGAAGGTAACAGGAGAGGAAATCCGGATGGCGGATGGCGGATGGCGGATGTTCCCCCATCCCCTCCGTTCCCCCGTTCCCTTCAGGTTGGCTC
>DASZPT010000093.1:0-10843 GCA_035549935.1 Gemmatimonadales bacterium | reverse complement strand
GGTGAGCCCGACATTGCGCAGCCCCGCGGGCCGGAACCGGCCGCGGTCCGCCGGGTTCCCCGTGAGTTCATAGAGCCCCTGGTTGCCGGCGGGATAACTCCCATCCCCACCGATGTTGTAGAGGCCGTTGTTGAAGAACGGGAACGTGATCGTGCCGGGGGTGGTTCGATGGTCGCGATACGAGGTCGAGAAGTTCACGCCACTGTGACAGTGGAAGCATTCCAGGCGCTCCGAATTGAAGAGCAGGAGGCCGCGCTTCTGCTGCGGGGTGAGCGCGGTGCTGTCGCCCCGGTAGTAGCGGTCGTAGGGACTGTCCCCCGACACCAGCGTGCGCGTGAAGGTCGCGAGCGCGAACACCACCTGATTGAGCGTCACCCCCGGCGGACTCTGCGGGAATGCAGCGGCAAACAGCGCGCGGTAGGCACTGTCGTCGTCGAAGCGGCGCAGCACCTCGGCCCGTACCCCGTCGGTGACACCGAGCTCGATCGGGTTGTCGGAGAGGATCGGGACCCGGATCTGGTCCTCCAGCTCGAGCAGGACATTGTTGCCCCAGGTCAGCGTCGTGAAATAGGCGGCGTTGGCGAGACCCTGGCTGTTGCGCGGATGGGCCTGGCCGGTCGACCCGCGCGGGACGACGAGGCCATCGCTGAAGCCAAGGCGCTGCTCGTGACAGGTGGCACACGCCTGGGTCTGGTTCCCCGAGAGCCGCGTGTCGTAGAACAGGCGCCGCCCCAGCTCGATCTTGGCCTCGGTCACCGGGTTGTAGTCCGGCACCGCCGGCACTGCGAAGTGGGTGGGGAGGTGCAGCAGGCGTCGCACATCCTCCCCGGCCGGTGGCGCGGTGGAGCCATCGCCGCAGCCGAGTGCCGCCACCACGAGGGTGACGGCACCGGCCAGGGACGCGGGAGAGAAGCGGCCCGCCACCCGGCGGCTACTGTACCACGAAGACATGGTCATTCGCGGCGGTCGCGGCCCCGGTGGTCACATCGATACCGAGGTTGGCGAAGATCGGCGCCGTGTGAGGCTGCGCCGGGCTCGAGTGGGAGGCAACCCCAGGCACTTCGGGTCCACCCGGCGACTGGGTCACCCGGAAGTCGAGGCCACCGAGGAGAGCGTCCACGTCCACCCCCACCGTGCTGGTGAGATGGAAATGGCTGAAACGCACCCGTGGCGTGTTCACCCTGTCGCAGACGTCCCGATCGGTCATCGCGCGGGTGCCGTCCCCACCGCACCCGGTGCTGCCGACGTGGATATAGCCTTCCCCGGCTGTCCCATTGTCGTCGAGCGTGAAGTTCATGACGAAGTGCCGGTAGGCGTAGGCCCACGACCAGTGCATCTCCGCGAGCGGCGATGGGGCGTCGGCGTCGGTGTGGGTGGCGAGGATGTGCTTCATCAACGCCTGGGGAATGCCGACGTCGAAGCTGATGCTGTGCACCTCGTCCGGGAGGCTGGTGCCGGTGATGACCGCGTTGGTCCGCGCGGTCCCTTCCGGGAAGGACAGCCCCGAGCCGGCGCAGGCACCGCCGGTGGTCGAGGTGAGGTCGATCAGCGCCACGCTGCCCGAGGCATCGCTGTACTGGAAGTCGTTCGTCGCGAGCTCGACCGGCACTTCCCCGCCCTGCTCGTTGTAGAACTTGAGATTGCTGACGTAGAACCGGAGGTCGTTGAGCTGCACGGAGACGGTGCCGCCGGTCCCGAGACCGGTCAGCACGTCGCCGCACCCCACCGTCTGGCCGTCGTGCACCGCCGCGAAGTTGAGCGTGAAGGGCGTGAGATCGACCGGGTCGTTCGAGTCACTGCAGCCCGCGGCAACGCCGAGGGTCAGGGCCAGCGCCGCGAGGACGCGGGCCCGATGCGAGAACCTGTGCATGTCCGTCTTCTCCACCTGGAGCAACGTTCGGAGGACAGGGAACGCCGCCGACATCCGGCGCGAACCGCGCCGGGGCGGTCGGTCCCCGGGTTGTCAGGATGCGACTTCAGGTGGAGAGCGGAGGCGCCAGCGCGGGAGGGAGCAGGAAGCGGGGTCGGCCAGGGATGGCGGGCTGGACCGGCGGCGTCTCCCCGGCGACGAGGAGCGGCACCGACTCGAAGACGAAGGTGCCCCGGGTGGGGAGGTAGAGCCGGGCGGCACAGCAGGAATGGCCGACACAATGGCAGGCCGGGGCCTTGCGGGGAGCGGGCTCCTCCCCGTGGTGATGCGCATGGTGGCCCGCGACGTGGGCAGGCGCCTCCGCCCCGGCCGCCATCTCACATCCGTGAGGGAGGCCGGGGAAGGCGGCGTTGACGGCGAAGCACGCCGCAATGGCCGGACCGAGGAACGCGCGCAGGCGGGAGGGACGCATCGCTACACTAGGATCGCACGATGCGGCGCGGCTCGCAACCGTCCCCGGCTGCCGGGGCGGTTCAACCGCCCAGTGGTTCTTCCCGCAACGCGCGCTTGAGCTCCGGATAGCGGAGCCAGAAGTATGCGCCCATGACGCCCGTCGCCAGGAGATTCGCTCCCGCCACCGTCCAGAGCGGGAAGAGCGACCCGACCTCGACCGAGAGGACGTTCACCGCCACGTAGAAGATCAGCTCGAATACCGCGAAGAGCACCACCAGGCCGAACCGCGCGATCGGCTGGTCGACGGAGACCCGCACCAGGGCCGCGAGCGCGAACCCGAACCCCAGGAAGAGCAGGAAATGCACGGCGGTGTACATGATCGTCGCGCCGAAATCGATGCTGCTCGTGATCGGATGGGGGTTGCCCAGCAGGAAGAGCTGCCCGAGCACGCTCGGCGTGAGGAGCGGCATGCCCCGCAGACTGTCGTGAATCAGGAACCAGAGGGCGACCGCCGCCGCGCCGAGAAAGCCGGCGTCGGTCGCCTCGCCGAGAATCGTGTGTTGTCGTTCCATGCTCGCCTCCCGTGACCGGATCGACCGGCGGGGGCTGTCGCGCTCCGGTCGGGCGCGACGGCATGGTCCTATAGTTGAGCGCGGTACCGCCCCCCGCAAGACGGAGGCGTGCCGCCTAGCCCCTGCCTGGTGCGGCCTGCCCCCGCCGGGTGACACAATCCGGACAGGGACAGACCGCCAGGAGGTGGGCGAAGGTGTAGATCCCCGTCCCATGCCCATCGCTCCAGTGGACCCGGAGCCCGTAGGCCCCCACGAGCGAGAGCGCGAGGGGGTGGATGTCCCCCGGCACCGTCGCGGGATCCAGCAGCGGCTTGCCCGTCATCTCCTCCACGCACCCCGCGCAGGGGCACGCGAGGCGGAGGGCCCGCGCCGGGTAGAAGGCGCTGTGCCCCCGCTCCTGCCAGTCGATCTGGATGCCGTCATCCCGCCGGGTGATGGCGTAGGGAATCGCCGGTGTCGCTGCCATGCAGTAAGGCGCTCCGTCATTTATACTTGGGTCCTGACCACTCTCCCCGACCCGACCCCATCATGACCACTGCCCCCAATCCCTTCGGCGCCCGGACCACACTGGCCCTGGGCAAGGACACCGCCACGATCTACCGCCTCCCCGAGCTCGAGCGCCAGGGCGTGGCCCGGCTCGACCGGCTCCCCTTCTCCATCCGGGTGCTGCTGGAGAACGCCCTGCGGTTCGCCGGGCGGGGGGTGGTGACCGAGGAGCATGTGCGCCAGCTGGGGCAGTGGTCGGCGAAGGGCGGGGGCCAGGGCGAGATCCCGTTCATGCCGGCGCGGGTGGTTCTCCAGGACTTCACCGGCGTGCCCTGCGTGGTCGACCTCGCCGCGATGCGCGATGCGATGGCGCGCATGAAGGGTAACCCCGACCGGATCAATCCGATCGTCCCCTGCGACCTGGTGATCGACCACTCGGTCCAGGTCGACTACTACGGGGCCGGTGATGCCTACCAGCGGAACGTCGACCTCGAATACGAGCGGAACCGGGAGCGCTACCAGCTGCTCAAGTTCGCCCAGCGCGCCTTCCGGAACTTCCGCGCGGTGCCACCGGGCACCGGCATCGTCCACCAGGTGAATCTCGAGTACCTCGCCCCGGTGGTACAGCTCCGCGACCAGCACGGGATGCTCACCGCCTACCCCGACACCTGCGTCGGCACCGACTCCCACACCACCATGATCAACGGCCTGGGGGTGCTGGGCTGGGGCGTGGGCGGGATCGAGGCCGAGGCGGTCATGCTGGGCCAGCCCTACTTCATGCTGATTCCGGAGGTCATCGGCATGAAGCTCGTGGGCGAGCTGCCGCTCGGCACCACCGCGACCGACCTGGTGCTCACCGCCACCCAGATGCTCCGCAAGAAGGGGGTGGTCGACAAGTTCGTCGAGTTCTACGGCCCCGGCCTCTCGAGCCTGGGCCTCGCCGACCGCGCGACCATCGCGAACATGGCGCCGGAGTACGGCGCCACGATGGGCTTCTTCCCGGTCGACGCGGAGACCCTCCGCTACCTCGAGCGCACCGGCCGTGATCCCGAGGTGATCCAGCGGGTGGAGCGCTATGCCAAGGAACAGGGACTCTTCCGCACCGACCAGACCCCGGACCCCGAGTTCACCAGCTCGCTCACGCTCGACCTGTCGAGCGTGGTGCCGAGCCTCGCGGGTCCCAGGCGCCCGCAGGACCTGGTGCCGCTGACGGGGCTCAAGAAGAACTTCCAGGTCTCGCTCCCCGACCTGATGACGCCGGCGGTCCCGGCCGCGCGGCGGGAGGTGGCCCAGGCCAACTACTCCCGCTGGGTCAACGAGGGCGGCTCCCAGACCGCGGTGACCGAGCATCCGCCCGTCGCGACCCCGGTGGTGAACGGCCAGGCCTGCGAGCTGCGCGACGGGTCGGTGGTCATCGCCGCGATCACGAGCTGCACCAACACCTCCAATCCGTCGGTGATGATCGGCGCGGGGCTCCTGGCGAAGAAGGCGGTCGAGAAGGGGCTCATGACGAAGCCCTGGGTGAAGACCAGTCTCGCCCCCGGCTCCCGGGTGGTGACCGAGTACCTGAAGGGCTCGGGGCTCCTCCCCTATCTCGAGCAGCTCCGGTTCAACGTGGTCGGCTACGGCTGCACCACCTGCATCGGCAACAGCGGCCCGCTGGCCGATTCGATCACCCAGGCGATCGAGGAGCACGCGCTCGTCACCGCGGCCGTCCTCTCCGGCAACCGGAACTTCGAGGCCCGGGTGCACCCGCTGGTGCGGGCGAACTACCTGGCCTCGCCGCTCCTGGTGGTGGCCTTCGCGCTCGCGGGCCGGGTGGACATCGATCTCGAGCACGACCCGATCGGCGCCGGCAGGGACGGCAAGCCGGTCTACCTCCGCGACATCTGGCCCACCCCGAAGGACGTGACCGACGCGATGGCGGCGTCCCTCAAGCCCTCGCTCTTCCGCGAGCGCTACGCCTCGGTGTTCGACGGGGACGAGGTCTGGCGGCAGCTGCCGGTGCCCGACGGAAGCCGCTACGCCTGGGACCCGACGAGCACCTACGTCGCCGAACCGCCCTTCTTCCAGAACCTCTCGGCGGAGCCTGGGCCGCTCAAGGACATCGCCGGCGCGCGGGTCCTCGCGGCCCTCGGCGATTCGGTGACGACCGACCACATCTCCCCGGCCGGCTCCATCCCGAAGAACGGGCCGGCCGCGAAGTACCTCCTCGACCACGGCGTGCAGCAGGTCGACTGGAACACCTTCGGCGCCCGGCGCGGTCATCACGAGGTGATGATGCGCGGCACCTTCGGCAACGTGCGGATCAAGAACGGGCTCACCCCGGAGAAGGAAGGGAACTGGACGGTGCACATCCCCTCGGGGGAAGTGATGTCGATCTTCGACGCGGCGATGAAGTACCAGAAGGACGGCACGCCGCTCGTGATCCTGACGGGCAAGGAGTATGGCACCGGCTCGAGCCGCGACTGGGCGGCCAAGGGCCCGGCGCTCCAGGGCGTGAAGGCGGTGATCGCCGAGAGCTACGAGCGGATCCACCGGAGCAACCTGGTGGGCATGGGCGTCCTCCCGCTCCAGTACGAGCCCGGAACCACCCGGCAGTCGCTGGGGCTCACCGGCCGCGAGGTGTTCAGCATCAGCGGGATCGCCGCGGGCCTCACACCGGGTGGGAAGGTGACGGTCACTGCGGTGGGCGAAGACGGGAAGAAGACGGTGTTCCCCGCCATCGTGCGGCTGAATTCCGAGGTGGAGCTGGACTACTACCGCAACGGCGGGATCCTGCAGCGGGTGCTCCGGATGTTCGCACGCGGCGAGGCCTGAGGAGGCGGGGAGGCCGGGCGTGGGGGGGCCCCCCCGCCGGGAATATCACCCGCCCGCCCCCGCCCACCACCCTCCGGAAAACGCGCGCCCAACCCGGGCGACGCACTCCTGCAACCTTTCGGGGACGGCGTGCCACTCACCGGCATCTCCGTCCCCGAGTTCTTCATGCGAACCGCCTTCGTCCTGCCCATCCTCCTGCTCTCCACGCTCGGCCGCCCCGTGCCCGCCCAGGAGGTGAGCGGCACCCCCGGCCCGCGCCGCCTGCTCCCCCGCGACCACGAGATCGCCCTCGCCCGGAGTGCCGCGCCCGCCTCGGTGAGCGCCACCGCCCGGGTCTGGTACTTCGACCACGGCCGCTACATCGTCGCCGATTCCGGCACCGGCTCGGCCCAGTGCTACGTCGGGCGGGGGTGGCCGCTGGCGCTCGAACCGCACTGCTTCGACGAGGAAGGGGCGCGCACCATCCTGCCAATCGAGATGCGGACCTCGGAGCTGCTCCACGCGGGCGCGAGCCGCGACTCGGTGCAACGCGCCATCGCGGCCGGGATCGCCTCGGGAGCGTTCCGCCTCCCCCAGCGCCCCGCGATGACCTGGATGCTCTCCGCGGCCCAGGAGCTCTACGATGACGAGGGCAAGGCCGCGGGCGCCTGGCGCCCGCACGTGATGATCTACTACCCCTATCTGACCGCCACCGGCGTCGCGACCGGCGGGAACCAGGATCTCGCGGCGGGCATCGTCGTGAGCCCGGGCACGCCCATGTCCAACATCATGATCGTGGTACCGGGCGCGGTCACCCCTGCGCCCGCCGACTCGACCCGCACCGACCGGAGACGCGGCCGCTGACCGACACCACCGATCGGTCCCTCGTCGACCGCCTCATCCGGTCCGGGGACCCGGCCGCCTTCGACCTGCTCTACCGGCGTCACACGCCGGCGCTGTACGGCCTCGCCCTCCGGCTCCTCGGAGGCGATGCGGCCCGGGCGGAGGATGTCGTGCACGACGTGTGGCTCGCGGCGGTGGACCGGCTGGGGCGCTTCCGCGGGGAATCCGCGCTCCGCACCTGGCTTGGCGGATTCGTGGTGAACACCGTGCGGCACGGCTGGCGGGCGGAGCTCCGGAGCGGCGAGGCCGGGGCCCCTCCCGCCGCGGACGATGCGGCGCTGCTCGCCACCGCGAGCCGGGTGGACCTCGACCGGGCCATCGCCGCCCTGCCGGAGGGGGCCCGCGCCGTGCTGGTTCTGCACGACGTCGAGGGCTACACCCACGAGGAGATCGGGGCACTGCTCGGCATCGTGCCGGGCACGTCGAAGAGCCAGCTGGCGCGCGCCCGCCGCGCGGTGCGGGACGCGCTGAGCCGTGAGAAGGGAGTGACCGATGGAACGTGAACCGGGCCCCCTGCTGGGCCACCTCCGGAGCGATGTCCCACCGCCGCCCGCGCTCCAGGCGCGGGTCGAGGCCAGCCTGACGGGACGCGGTTTGCTGCGGACCCCGTCGGGACGTCGCGTGCGCAATGCCATCGCCGCGGCCATCGCCGGGCTCTGCCTCTTCGGCGCCGGCCTGCTCGCCGGCCGGATGGGCGGCCGGCCGGCGGCGAGCGCGGGTGACCGCTACGCCCTCCTGCTTTACGACCCGGCCGGGTTCGACCGGGGAATCCCCGAGGACTCCCTGGTGGCGCAGTACCGCGCCTGGGCCAGGTCCCTCGGCCCCCGGCTCGACCTGGGCGAGAAGCTGGGCGATCGGGAGGAGCAGCTGCTCGAGGCATCCGGCACCCCCCAGAGCGACGGCGACCGGGGGAGGCTGGGCGGGTTCTTCATCGTGAACGCGGGGAGCTGGGAGGAGGCGATGCGCATCGCGCGGAGCTGCCCCCACCTCAAGCACGGCGGCCTGATCGCGGTCCGCCGCATCGACGAGACATAGGCCGGGACGGGGCAGGGCCGGACGCGGCCAGCTCCGACAAAGGAGAAGGGTGGGCTCCGCGAGGAACCCACCCTTCGTCGTGCTGCGATCCCCGCCGGCTCAGGCCACCAGGTCCTTGAGCTTCTGTCCCTGATCGCCTTCGCGGAGCCGGCTCAGCGCCCGGTCGCGGAGCTGGCGGATCCGCTCGCGCGTGACCCCCATCATCCGGCCGATCTCCTCCAGGGTCCGGCTGTTGCCGTCGTCCAGCCCGAAGTAGAGCCGGAGCACCTTGGCGTCGCGCGGCGGGAGGGTCGCGAGGGCCGCCTCGATATCCGAGGTCTGGCTGTTCGCGATCGCCGGGGCATCGGTGCCTTCCTGGTCCAGCGCGGCGAAGCGCTCCATCCGCTCGCTGTTGTCGCCGTCGCGAGTCGGGTGATCGAGACGCACCGCCTCGGTATTGAGGGCGCCGAGACTGCGGACCGCCTCCACCGTGAGGCCGGTCGCCCGGGCCAGTTCCTCGGTGGTCGGCATGCGCCCGAGCTTGTCCTTGAGCAGCGTGGTAGTGCGTCCCAGGCGGCTCAGATCGGCGGTCCGGTTGAGGGGCACCCGCACCGGACGGCCATGCCGCGCGATGGCGGCCTGCACCGCCTGCCGGATCCACCACACCGCGTAGCTGATGAACTTCACGCCGCGATCGGGATCGAACTTCCGGGCGGCGGTCATGAGGCCGAGGTTCCCCTCGCCGATCAGGTCGACGAGCGGGACACCGCGGTTCTGGAATTTCTTGGCCACCGACACGACGAAGCGGACGTTGTGCCGCGCCAGCCGTTCCTGGGCCGCCACGTTGCCCCGAAAGGCGCGGCGGGCCAGTTCCATCTCCTCCTCACGGGTGAGCAGGGGGACCTTGCTGATTTCGTCGAGGTACAGATCCAGACTCTCACGACCCTCGTCGATCGCCTTGGCGATCTGGGCCGGCCGTACAGTGCGCCGCTTCCGGCGTGGCTGCATGGTCACTCGCGCCCCTCCTTGGGCCGGGGATGAAGCGTCAGAGGGCGGTAGACAACCGCGACAATATACGTTGTGACACCCCGAAAAGAAATCAATTTGTCAAACCAAATGGCGGCATGAAGATACGCGAAAAATGCCGAACAAACACCGACACAACAGCGCGACACTCCACGCAGGCTTCGGCAAGGCTTCGGTGACGCCCCTCACGACCCCTTCCACCCGCGTCGGGGGGACGCGCGCGGTGAGTCAGCTTGCACCTCGACCCCGTTTCACCTTCCACGACCACGGCGCATTACACTTCGTGCCCATGAAGACCGATGCGACCTACGAGCTGCTCCGCCAGTTCGCCTCTCCCGTCATCGCCGTCACCACGGCGTGGAACGGCCGGACCAACGGCATGATCTCCGACAGCGCCGTCCGCGCCTCGATCTCGCCGAACGTCCCGCGCCTCTCGGTGTACATCCACAAGTGGCACTTCAGCCACGACCTGATCTGGAACAGCGGGAAGCTCTGTATCCACCTGCTCCACACCGGCCAGCTCGACCTGATCTACCACCTGGGCTTCGCGAGCGGCCGGGACAAGGACAAGCTGGCCGAGATCCCGCACCGCCTGGGCGAGCTGGGTCTCCCGGTGCTGGCCGACTGTTACGCGGCGTTCGAGATGCGTGTGATCAACACCATGGACGCGGGCTACGCCACCCATTTCCTTGGGCACATCGAGGCCAGCCACCGCGGCCCGGGCGCGGAGCTCCTCACCGCGCCCTGGTTCCGGGCCAACATCCCGGCGGCGTGGCACACCGAGTGGCTCGCGAACTACCGCAAGGCGCAGGACGTGATCGAAGCCAACAGCACCATCCAGGACCGTCGCTGGACCGGGCCCGCCCGGGCCTGATTCTCCCTATCCCAGAGGATGTACGTATGCGAATGCCGATCGTCACTCGCCTGGCCGCACCCCTGGCGCTGACCGTGTTCTGTGCCGTGCCCGCCGTCGCCCAGTTCGAGGGAGTGATCAGCTGGCAGGCGGGGCAGAAGCAGATCCCGGTGACCCAGACCATCAAGGGCAAGATGGTCCGCACCGACATGAGCGGCGCGCGAGGGAGCGGCAGCATGATCATGGACACGGAGGCCCGGACCATGACGATGGTCATGGACGAGCAGAAGATGTACATGACCATGGATCTCAAGGCGCAGATGGGAGAGATGGAGCACCGCGAGCACAAGATGCCCAAGATCACCGACACCGGAAAGAGCGAGACGATCGCGGGAAAGACCTGCCAGGTGTACCGGATGGCCACCGACCCGGACAAGCCGGACAACATCGAGGTCTGCGCGGCCAAGGGGATGGGCTACTTCATGGGCGGCGCGCGCGGGCCGATGGGCCGGGGCCGCGGGGGTGACGACGGGGACGCACAGGCGCTCTTCGCCAACAGCGAGTTCGTCACGATGTACAAGGACGGATTCTTCCCGCTCCGCATGGGCCGCATCAAGAACGGGCAGGTCCAGACCCAGATGCTGGTGACCAGGATCGAGCCCAGGACGGTGGATCCCTCCGTCTTCCAGGTGCCCGCGGGCTACCAGGAGATGAAGATGCCCGCCGGGATGCCGATGCCGCAGAACTAGGCAGGAGGCAGGAGGCAGGAGGCCGGAGGCTGGAGGGGGGAGGCCTGAGGCTGGGCGGCGGGGCGGCGGGGCGAGGGGTGCGAGGAGCGGGACGTAAGTGAGCGGGTCCCGATTGAGG
>DASZPT010000092.1:0-4630 GCA_035549935.1 Gemmatimonadales bacterium | reverse complement strand
CGCGCTTTGCCGACAATCCCTTCGTGACCAGCCCGGATGCCATCCGCTTCTACGCCGGTGTCCCGCTGCGCACCCCCGACGGCCACGCCATCGGCGTCCTGGCCATCATGGACCGGCGCCCCCGGACCCTCACGCCGAGCCAGGTCGATGCCCTCCGCCGGCTGGCCCGGCAGGCGGTCGGGCAGCTCGAGCTCCACCGCGTCGTCGCGGAGCAGGCGCGGCAGGCCGAACAGCTCGAGGCCCTGATTGCGGCGGTGCCGCTCGCGATCGTCAAGTTCACCGGCGACGGCATCGTGCTCGGCTGGAGCCCGGCGGCGGAGCGGATGTTCGGCTGGACCGCGGCGGAGGCGATCGGCCAGGTCCTTCCGAACGTGCCGCCGGAGCAGCGCGGCACCATCCTGAACGAGACGCTCCGCCGGGTCGTCGCGAGCGCCAGCACCCCGGTGGAATACGAGACCGAGCGCCGCCGCAAGGACGGCTCCCGGCTCCAGGTGCTGGTGACCGCCGCGGCGATGCAGACCGAGCCGGGACATCCCCCGGTCTTCTGCGCCATCTACACCGACATGACCGAGCGGCGCCGCGCCGAGGCGGTGCTGCGCGAAAGCGAGGAACGGTTCCGCACCATGGCCGACCAGGCCCCGGTGCTGATCTGGATGGACGACCTCGAGGGCGGCTGCCAGTACCTCAACAAGGCCTGGCTCGCGTTCACCGGCCGCTCCCTCGAGGCGCAGCTCGGCCTCGGGTGGCTCGAGAGCGTCCATCCCGACGACCTGGCGGCGACCGAGAGCGCCTTCCGGGCCCTCGCCGAACGGCGCCAGACGATCACCCTCGAGTACCGCCTCCGCCGGCACGACGGGGAGTACCGCTGGATCCGGGATACCGGCAGCCCGCGGTACCTCACCGACGGCTCCTTCGCCGGGTATGTGGGCATCTGCGAGGATGTCACCGAGACCCGGCGGGCCAGCGAGCTGCTGGAGCAGGAGCGGCACTTCCTGGAGGAGAGCATCCGCAACGCGCCCATCGCCATGGCGATGTTCGACACCGAGATGCACTACCTCGCCTGCAACGACAAGTGGATCAGGGACTACCAGCTCGAGGCGAAGACCGTCATCGGCCGCTCGCACTACGAGGTCTTCCCCGGCCTCCCCGAGAGGTGGCGCGAGGCGCACCGCCGCGCCCTCGGCGGCGAGGTGCTCACCCAGTCCGAGGACGTGTTCACCAGCCACAGCGGCGAGACGGTCCACCTCCGCTGGGCCATCCATCCATGGCGCACCCGCGAGGGCGCGATCGGCGGGATCGTGATGGTCACCGACATGATCACCGACCTGGTCGAGGCGCGGCAGGCGGCCATCGATTCCGCGCGGCTCAAGGCGGAGTTCCTGGCGAGCATGAGCCACGAGATCCGCACCCCCATGAACGGGGTGATCGGCATGACCGGCCTCCTGCTCGACACGCCGCTCAGCGCGGAGCAGCGGGAGTTCGCCGAGACCATCCGCACCTCGGGCGAGAGCCTCCTCACGATCATCAACGATATCCTCGACTTCTCGAAGATCGAGGCCGGCAAGATGGTGCTCGAGACCGTCGCCTTCGAGCTGCCGCGGGTGACCCACGACGTGATCGAACTGCTGCAGCCCCGGGCCCGGGAGAAGCACCTCGAGCTGGTGGTCCGGCACGCCCCGGACGTTCCCCCGGTCTTCACCGGCGACGAGGCCCGGCTCCGCCAGGTGCTGCTCAACCTGGTGAGCAACGCGATCAAGTTCACCGAGACCGGCTATGTCCGCCTGGTCGTGAGCCGCGGCGCCCTGGCCGACCAGCTCCGCTTCGAGGTCGAGGACACCGGCGTCGGGATCCCGCACGACAAGCAGGAGGCGATCTTCGAGAAGTTCACCCAGGCCGACGCCTCCACCACCCGCCGCTTCGGGGGCACCGGCCTCGGCCTCGCGATCTGCCGGCAGCTCGTCACGCTCATGGGCGGCGAGATCGGCGTCCGGAGCGCGCCAGGCCAGGGGAGCACCTTCTGGTTCACGCTCCCGCTCCCCGCGAAGCCGGGTCTCGCCTCCGAGCCGCTGGCCCCGCTCCCGCCCGGGACGCGGGTGCTGGTGGTGGACGACGTGAGCGTGGTGCAGGAGCTGATGAGCGAGCTGATCGGGCAGATGGGCGCGATGGTCGACCAGGCCGGCGACGGACTCGCGGCCCTGGCGGCCCTCCGTCGGGCCGCCCGCAACCAGCCCTTCGACGCGGTGCTCCTCGACCTCGCGCTGCCGGACATGGACGGGCTCGCCATCGCCCGGGCGGTGGCCCGCGACCCCGAGATCGCCGGGACCCCGATCATCGCCTTCAGCGGCGCCAATACCCGCCCCCGCGACCGCGACCTCCAGGAAGCCGGGGTCTCGGCCCTGCTCCGCAAGCCGGTCGTGCCCGCCGAACTCCACGTCGAGCTCCTCCGCGTGCTGGGGCTCGCGGCGCCGAAGGCGGGCCCGCTCGCCGGCGAGCCCCGCGCCCTGGCCGAAGCGGCGGTCGTGACCAGCACCGGGAACACCGGTCCCCGGGTCCTGGTGGTCGACGACAATGCCGTCAACCAGCGGGTGGCCGCGCGGATGCTGTCGAAGGAGGGGTGTCGCGTCGACGGGGCCACCGACGGACGCGAGGCGGTGGAGCTCGCGGGCCGGGTCACGTACGACCTGATCCTGATGGACTGCATGATGCCCCGGATGGACGGCTACGAGGCGACCGCGGGCATCCGCCGGCTCGCGGCGCCGGCCGGCCGGGTCCCGATCGTCGCGATGACCGCCAACGCCCTCCAGGGCGACCGGGAGCGCTGCCTCGCGGCCGGGATGGACGACTACATCAGCAAGCCGGTGCGCCCCGAGGACCTGCGCCGGATCCTGGGCCGGTTCGCCGGCATGCGGGCGGCGGAGACGGCCCCCGCGGTCCCGCCGGCGCCGCCCGAGCCTGACGAGGCCGCGATCGACATGCGGGTGCTCGAGGGCTTCCGGGAACTGCAGGAACCCGGCGCGCCGGACGTCATCGCCGAGTTCATCGACCTCTTCCTCGGCGACCTGCCGGGCCGGCTCGCGACCATTCGCGAGGGGGTGGCGCGCGACGAGTCGGAACAGACCCGCGGCGCGGCCCACGCGCTCAAGAGCAGCGCGGCCTACATCGGCGCGATGGCGCTCTCCCAGCGGTGCAAGGAGCTGGAACAGGCCGCGAAGCAGCGCGACCTGCCGCCGATGCGGGAGCTGAGCGAGATGGTCGAGCGCGAGGCCAACCGGGCGGAAGAGGCCCTCCGCCAGCACCGGGCGACGCTCGACAGCGGGGTGGTACGGTGACCGGCGTCGAGCTGGACCGGAGTCTGCTGGCGGAGCTGGTCGAGATGGACCCGGTCGAGGGGCTCGAGCTGGTCCGCGACCTGGTGGCGATCTTCTTCCGCGAAGCCCCGGCCCGCCTCGACCTGATGCGCTGCGGCGTGTCGCTGGGCGACCGGGACCGGGTGGTGCGCGGCGCCCACGCGATGAAGGGCGCGGCCAGCGGGCTCGGCGCGATCGGCATGGCCGAGGCGTGCGGGCGCATCGAGTGCCTGGCCCGGTCGGGGTCGCTCACCGGGCTCTCCGCGGAAGTGGATCAGGTGGAGGCGGAGCTGCCGGGGCTCGCGTGGCAGCTGGACGGGTACCTCAACCAGCTCGCCCGGCAGCCCCTCGCCGACTGAGATTGCCGCCCTTCGCAGGGCGGCGCTCGAACAGCTCCACGGCATACCGGCAGGGACTCACCTGGCACCCCGTGAGCGTCACCGTGAGGCGATAGGGGCCGCGCGGCTGATCCGCCCCGAGGCGAACCACCGGGGCGGGTACCGGAGCCCGCGCCGCGTCCACCTGATACCCGCTGGCGTCACTCAGCACCAGCGCGAGGCCGGTGCAGTCGGCGTCGCAGATCGCCCCGACCAGGTACGCCGTGCCGCGGACGGTCGCCAGCGGGACCTGCCGCGATTCGTCGACGAACAACTCTCCCGCCACCACCCGGCCCACCAGCCGGTACCCCTGCGGCGCCAGGGTTTCCCGCAGCCGGGCCAGGCGTTGCTCCACCTCCCGCGCCCAGCGGTCGTCCTGGGCGGAGACCGTCACCGGCAGGACCAGGAGCAGCGCGAGGCACGCGGCCCGGCAGCGTCGTGTCATCGCACCTCGCGCCGCCGCTGCGCCAGCATGGTGAGTCCGACCACGAGTGCCGCAGAGGCGAGCCCGAGCGCGGCGTCGAGCGGCGTGGTCGCCGCGCCGAAGCGGGGCGCGGGCCCGACCTCCCGCTGGTAGCGCGCGGTGAACCGGCCGACCGGCTCGCCGAGGGCGAGGCTCAGGGCGGAGTCCACCGGGAGCGTCGTGGTCCAGAATTCCTGGAAGCGCTCGGCGCCCGCCTGCTGCAGGACCGCGGCGAGATAGTGGTCGGCGCCGGCCAGGAGCGACTTCCCGACGTCCCACCGGTCGGGCGGGACGATGGCGCGGGGACGCGGCCCCGCGGTACCGCCGTCGCCGACCGCCACCGCGCGCCGGCACGCCTCGGGGCGGCCGGCAAAGCAGGCCGCCACCTGGCGTGGGAAGGCGTAGATCCAGCTCTGCCAGAACAGGGTGCTGATGAACGGAGT
>DASZPT010000091.1:0-2832 GCA_035549935.1 Gemmatimonadales bacterium | reverse complement strand
GCGGCGAAGCGCGTCACCGCGACCTACACCTTCCCCTTCCAGGCCCACGCCCCGCTCGAGACCCAGAACTGCACCGCCCATGTCCTCGCCGACCGGGCGGAGATCTGGGTCCCGACCCAGACCGACGTGCGCACCCTCGCGATGGCCGCGCGGGTCTCGGGGCTGCCGGAGGAGAAGATCACGGTGCACCCGATGCTCATGGGCGGCGCCTTCGGGCGGCGGCTCTTCGCCGACTTCGTGGCGGAGGCGGTGCAGCTGTCGAAGGAGACGGGCCGGCCGGTGCAGCTCCTGTGGACCCGGCAGGACGACATGCGGTGCGGCTACTTCCAGCCCGCCACCATCGAGCGCTTCGAGGCGGGTCTCTCGGCCGACGGGCACCTCACCGGGCTGGTGCACCACTCGTCGTCGTCGGATCTCACGATCTACGACATCCATGACGGGCGGAACATCTGGACCGACGGACCCAAGCCCGCCCGTGCCGAGAACTCCTTCGCCGAGGACCAGAGCCCGTGGGGCGCGTTCGACAACCCGTACGCGTTCCCGGCGCTCATGGTCGACTGCGTGGACGTGACGAGCCCCGTGCCCGTCGGTCCCTGGCGGGCGGTCCAGTATCCCTCGACCGTCTTCGGCCGGGAGTCCTTCCTCGACGAGGTGGCCCACGCGCTCGGCCGGGATCCGATCGACCTTCGACTCGAGCTGCTGCCGTCCGGCGCGAGCGGCAGCCCGGGCCGCGACCGGCTCCGGGCCGTCCTGGAGGCAGTGCGGGAGCGCTCGGGGTGGAACACGCCGCTCGCCCACACCGCCGATCGCTGGCGCGGCCGGGGCTGCGCGGCCAACGTCTATCACCGGGGGAGCTACATCGCGATGGTGGCGGAGGTCAGCGTGGCCCGCGACTACTCCGATCTCCGGGTGCACCGGATCGTCGCCGCGGTCGATTGCGGTGTGCCGCTCAACCCCCTCGGCATCATCGGGCAGACCGAGAGCGGCATCACCTGGGGGCTCTCCGCCGCGCTGGCGGGGAAGATCCATTTCCGCAACGGCGCCGCTGTCGAGAGCAGTTACCGCGACTTCACGGTGATGATGATCGACCGGATGCCGGCGGTGGAGACCCACATCCTGCCCAGCACCGCCGCGCCACGCGGCTACGGGGAACACCCGGTACCGATGGCCGCGCCGGCGGTGGCGAATGCGGTGTTCGCGGCGACCGGGCGCCGGATCCGTGACCTGCCGATCACCCCGGCGAAGCTGGCCCAAGCGGCAGAGAGCTAGGGCAGCCCCGGGGCCGGCGGGCCCCACACCCCAAGCCTACCTCTCCACCCGCACCCTCGCCTGCTTCGGCACCGGCACGGCCGGCAGCGCCACCGGCCGGTCCAGCTGGGTCTTGAGGACCACCGTGGTCTGAGTCTGCTCGATGCCCTGGATCGTCCGCAGCCGTTCGATCAGGCTGAGCAGGGCGTTGGTGTCCGCGACCCGCACCTTGAGCAGGAAGCAGAGCTCGCCCGCCACCGAGTGGATCTCCTCGATTTCCCGGAAACTCTCCAGTTCGGCAAGCATCACCGCGCAGGTCCGGCTGCTCCGCACCCCGATATAGGCCAGCACGCCGAGGCCGAGGGCCGCGGCGTCGAGGTCGACCGTCCAGCGGCGGATGACGCCGTCGCGCTCGAGTTTGCGCAACCGATCGTGAACCGAGGACGGCGCCAGGTTCACCATCCGGCCCAGGTCTTCGAGCCGGCGGGTCGCGTTCTGCTGAATGGCGTGGATGAGGGTGAGGTCGGTCGGGTCGAGGGTCATGGGCCGGGCCTGTTGGGGACCGAAAGAATTTCGGTGCATTTGCGCTGAAACGCAATGTGATTTTATCCTGACCCGGTCAGTGCCAGACAGTATACGGGCAAAGCGAAAGGAGCCCGAAGTGTCAGAACCGGCCGAATCCCGCCTCACCGCCTGGCTGCTCATCGGCATCCCCGGACTCATCTGGGGCGCCTCGTTCCTCTTCATCGCCGAGGGGCTCGCGGCCGTCGGCCCGGCGGGCGTGACCTTCGTCCGGATCCTGGTCGGCTTCTCGACCCTGTCGCTCTTCCCCGGTTCGTGGAAGCGAATCCCCCGCGAGGACTGGGGGGCGGTCGCCCTCCTCGGCCTCGTCTGGCTCGCCTTTCCGCTGACGATGTTCCCCTTCGCCGAGCAGCGTGTCTCCTCGGCCGTGACGGGCATGCTCAACGCGGCGACTCCGCTCTTCGTGACGATCATCGCGGCCGCCCTCGCGCGGAAGCTGCCCTCGGGCGGGATCCTCGGCGGCCTGGGGCTCGGCATCCTCGGCGCGGTGCTGATGGCGCTTCCCTCCGTCGGCGAAGGGGCGAGCAGCGCCGCCGGCATCGGGATGATCCTCGCCGCGCTCCTGTCCTACGGGGTCGCGCTCAATCTCGCCCGCCCGCTGCAGCGCAAGCACGGCGCGCTGCCGGTCATCTGGCGCGCCCAGATGGTCGGTCTCCTGCTCACCGCACCACTCGGCGTACCCGATGTGGCGAAGGCGCACTGGAGCCTCATTCCGGTGCTGTCGCTGCTCGCCCTCGGTGCGCTCGGAACCGGCGTGGCGTTCGTGATCACGGCCTACGCGGCCGGCCGGATCGGTGCGGCGCGGGCCTCGTCGACCGCCTTCCTCTTCCCCCCGGTGGCACTGCTCCTCGGCGTGCTGGTGCGCCACGAACACGTGGCCCCGCTCGCCCTCCTGGGCGGGGCGATCTGCCTGACCGGGGCCTGGCTCATGAACCGGGTGCAGGCGGGCATGCAGGCCCAGCCGGTACCCGTGGCGCGGGTGGCGGCGGCCTCGGTCTCGAG